>NZ_JAPFHB010000001.1:0-483073 GCF_059803555.1 Chryseobacterium sp. TB1-D10
TGTCCGTTCCATCCTTTACATTTTCTTTTTTGTTTCCTGAAGAATTGCTTCTGCTTTCGCCTGATACCAGATATCCATTGTCAGTAAAAGCAATGCTTTTCGGACGGTCGTCGCCGGTTCCTCCGTAAGTTTTCTGCCATTCTATCTTAGAATTTTTGTCCAGTTTTACAACGAAATAATCGCCTTCGCCGTAATGCGTTTCGAGTTTCGGATTCAGTGTTGCAGGACTCAGATTACCAATCTCCGCTAACTCCCATTTTTCAGAGTAGTTAGCTCCCTCTCCTTTGGAGAGGGCTGGGGAGAGGATATTAGGAGAGGACGAATATATCAAAACCACCGCACCGCCATCCGGCGTGGGCGTCATATCGGTAACTTCGTCTACAGACTTTCCTCCAAAAATTGTAGTTTGAATTAATTTTCCGTCTTTGTCCAATTTGGAAATGAAAACGTCCTTAGAACCGAACAGCTTTTTATTATCATTAATATTTCCGGCCACAAAAAATCCCAAGTCTGTAGACTGTACAACTGCAGATGCCTCGTCATTGCTTTTCGTTCCCAAAGTTTTTTGCCACAGTTCTTCTCCATTTTCGTCGAGACGAATCAGCCAGGCGTCACTACCGCCAAGATTATTCTCTTTTTTATCTCCGGACTGGTTAGAAAAGGAAGTTCCTGCAAGTAAAATCCCTCCTTCCTGTGTGGCAATGGAAGAGGTCAGGTAGTCGTGTCTCGTGCCGCCGAAGTATTTCTCCCAAACATTCTGACCCTGCTGGTCAAGTTTTATGATATGATAGTCGTAGCGGTATTTTGATTATTGCCTATAGCTGCTGGCTTTTGGCTTTGGATGGAACTGCCGGACAAGAGAATCTGTCTGTCTATGGTAGAAGTCATAGCTGTAAGAAAATCCTGTGTGGAAGAGGGGATTTCTCTTTGCCAGCTTACCTTTTGGGCATAGGAAGATCCCACAGCTAGGACGCCCAGGCTTATAATGAGTTTTTTCATTGGTTATTTTTAACGATTGCCAAATTAGCAAAATTTTAGCAACATTTCAAGTGTTTTTACAAGTAATTTATTATGTTAAATGGATTTCATACAATGATTAATTCTATTTAACATAATATGATAATTTCAGGAATAAAAACATACAACAACATTCGAACAAGCATCGAACAAACATCGAAGAAAGGATATAGAAACTACCCCAGAAAAACAGGTGGATTTTTATGGCTCAAATTATTTTTTGAATCAGATTCAAAATAAAAAATAACACGTCAGGTTTTGTCGCTTTGGGAAAATACTTTTGAAAAACATTACCACGGTGGTAATTAATTCACAATATTTTTAAACCAAAAAAACACTTTATTATGGGTAAGTTATACGACTCACTATTATCTGGCACTTCAGGACGCACAGGACGCATCGTGGTTGCCAATGTATTCGGAAACGAAATCACGAGAATCCGTCCGAGAAAACGCACTTCGCCACCATCCGCCAAACAGCTGATGGTACAGAACCGGATGAAGAAATGCACAGAATTTATGCAGTCCTACAAAGGATACGCCTGCAAACACTTCGGAATCCGAAACGGAATGAAGTCCAGCTACATTCTGGCAATGACCAATCTGATGGAGAATTTCAACATCGATTACGCAGACTCTACCATCACGCCGGACTATCCTGCCATTTCTTTTTCCAAAGGAAACCTTTTGGCGCCAATTCCGTTAAACCTGAATCTGGCTTCATCTGAATCTTTGGAAATCTCCTGGCAGGACAACGCTGGAGGCAATGCCGAAAGAGAAAATGACCTCGCTCAGATCCTAATTGCCGCGGATGGAGATCATCTTTCTTTTTTTATTGAGAATGCCGCCAAACGATCAGATGCATCTTACACAGCTAATCTTCCTGTTAACTTTCAGTCAAAAAAAATCCATGTCTGGATCGCATTCCGATCAGAAAACGGAGAAACGGCCTCTAACTCACAATATATAGGAAACATTCAATAATAAACAACCAGCCCGAAGAATATCGGGCTGGTTGATTTATAAAAAATTAAAAATTAATTTAGTATTGGCATTAATAAAAAACTACTACAAGTTCAGTAAATATGACAATTGTCTTGGCGAAATACAATCGAAAGCTTCGGAATTAGAACTAACTTTACCATCAAATTAAGGTTATGGATGATTTTATTGCTGCCCGTTCGCAGATGGCAATGTCTCTGGGATTCCACATTATATTCTCCTGTGTCGGGATGGTAATGCCTTTCCTGATGGCGTTTTCTCATTACAAATATCTCACAACAAAAGACGAAGTTTACAAAGGCCTTACGAAAGCCTGGAGCAAAGGTGTTGCGATTCTTTTTGCAACCGGTGCGGTTTCCGGGACGATGCTGTCTTTTGAGCTGGGATTACTCTGGCCAAAGTTCATGGAGCACGCTGGTCCTATTTTCGGGATGCCGTTTTCTTTGGAAGGAACCGCATTTTTCATTGAGGCGATTGCCATTGGTTTTTTTCTTTACGGATGGGAAAAATTCAACAAATGGTTTCATTGGTTTTGTGGTGTTGTCGTGGGCGTGAGTGGTTTAGCTTCCGGAATTCTGGTTGTTGCAGCCAATGCCTGGATGAACAGTCCGGCTGGTTTCGATTATATTAATGGACAATATGTGAACATCGATCCTATAAAAGCGATGTTCAACGAGGCTTGGTTTCCGCAGGCTTTTCATATGACGGTTGCAGCCTTTGCAGCGACTGGGTTTGCGGTTGCAGGGATTCACGCCTTAATGATTCTCAAAAAACGAAATATCAGTTTCCACACAAAAGCGTTCAGGATTTCTGCAGGATTTGCCATCTTCGGAGCTTTGCTGGCACCAATCAGTGGGGATGTTGCAGCGAAATCTGTTGCTAAAAGACAACCCATCAAACTGGCAGCGATGGAAGCCCACTTCGAAACCGAAAAAGGCGCAAGTTTCGTCATTGGCGGAATTCCGGATGAAAAAACGGAACAGATAAAATATGCCATCAAAGTTCCGAAAGTCTTGAGTTTTCTGGCAAACGGCGATTTTAATTCTGAAGTAAAAGGTCTGAAAGATTTTCCGAAAGACGAATGGCCGCCAGTTGCCGTTGTGCATTATGCTTTTCAAATTATGATATTCTTCGGAAGTGTAATGATGGGAATCGGTGGATTATATCTGATTGCCAGTTTTTGGAAAAAGCAATGGCTTACGAAATCATGGTTTTTAAAAATCTTCGTTGCAGCAATTCCATTTGGTTATATTGCTCTGGAAGCTGGCTGGACGGTGACAGAAGTCGGAAGACAACCTTGGATCATCTACGGAATTATGCGAACCATTGACGCTGTCACGCCAATGCCTGGAATCCAATATTCATTTTACTTTTTCACAATGGTTTTCCTCTCGTTATCATTAATTATCGTTTTTCTTTTATTAAGACAAATCAAAATGGTTCCGAAACTCTACGATCCGACTGATCCTAATTATAATCCTAAAACCAAATAAAAATGATCTACGTTGTAATTGCATTTCTTTGGGTTTCGATCTGTTTGTACATCATCACTGGTGGCGCAGATTTCGGAGCAGGAATTATCGAATTGTTTTCTAGAAAATCTTATCGGGACAAGACAAAATCGATTATGTTAAAGTCTATCGCACCCATTTGGGAAGCGAATCATATGTGGCTGATTATTGCGATTGTGATTCTGTTTGTGGGATTTCCTACGATTTACACAACCGTTTCAACCTATCTTCATATTCCTTTGGTTTTGATGCTGGTTGGCATTATTGCGAGAGGAACCGCTTTCACCTTTAGAAATTACGATGCGGTACACGACAGCTGGCAGAAACTTTACACACAAATATTTTATTACTCCAGCTTACTGACGCCTTTTTTCCTTGGAATGATCGCAGCCGCAACGATTTCCGGCTCTATTGATACGGAAGCAAAAGATTTCCTTGGTCTCTATATTTTCAGCTGGCTGAATTGGTTTGGTGTTTGTGTGGGATTTTTCACGGTTGCACTTTGTGCTTATCTGGCCTCATTATTTTCTCTCCACCAAGCAAGATTTATTGATGATGTCTTACCAATCCTGATCCGCAAGACCAGACAAACTGCTTTTTATGTTGTAATTACAGGCGTTCTGGTTTTTGTGAGTGCATATTTTTCTGATATCCCTTTATTGAAATGGATCTTTTCCAAGGCTCTGGGAATCATTGCAATTACCCTAGCCACAATCAGCTTACTCTTTACAAATGATGCTATTAAAAAAAGTAATTTCTTACTTGCGAGGGTTCTTGGTGGTTTTCAAATCATTATGATTCTGGTGGCAGCAACTTATCAGCACAATCCTGATATTATTCTCTTCGCCAATGGCAGTTCATTGTCTTTGTTTGATGAAAGTGCGGCGCCTAAAACCATTGCGGCATTGGGTTGGGCTTTGCTGTTGGGAAGTATTTTTATACTGCCGTTTTTATTTTACCTGCTGTTTTCATTTGAAGAAAAAGAAAAATAAAATCCGTAAAACAACGTTGTAGAAACTATATTTTTGAATTTTGCATATGAAAAAGATTTTTGCATTGATGGCAATCAATTTGGGTGTGTTTGGCTTTTCACAGGCATGGACAGGCGCCGGCGATCAGAAAGCACAGGCTGGAATCAACGCCTGGGGATTCGGAACCGGGATTGCTGCGAGTTATGATTATGGGCTTAACAGTTTGATCTCTGTTGGTGGAGGCGCGAATGTCTATTTTAATGAAAAAGATGACAATCCGTTTATCTTCGGACGCGTTGGGTTTCACCTACAAGAAACTTTGGCTTTACCTCCGGAACTGGATATTTATCCCGGTGCGAATGTGGGTGTTGCGGGCAGAAACTTTGGCTTGGGCGTTTACATTGGGGCGAGATATTTCTTTACG
Organism: Chryseobacterium sp. TB1-D10; assembly: GCF_059803555.1. Taxonomy (NCBI): domain Bacteria; kingdom Pseudomonadati; phylum Bacteroidota; class Flavobacteriia; order Flavobacteriales; family Weeksellaceae; genus Chryseobacterium; species Chryseobacterium sp. TB1-D10. The sequence continues at coordinate 4,925 of NZ_JAPFHB010000001.1, forward strand.
GAAAATTGGGGCGCATTTGTAGAAGCCGGGAACAATGGAAGTTTTGGCGTTTCGTACTCTTTTTAAAAAGAAATTAATTTGACATAAAAAAGCAACTCGATTTGAGTTGCTTTTTATTTTTATTTAAGTTTAAGATTCTTATTCTGCGGCGGAAGCGGAACGTAGCCATCATCATTAATGACTTTCGGGAACTCGTGGTTTTCCCATTTCCTTTTGGCTTCCTCAATCTTTTCTTTTTCTGAGGAAACGAAATTCCAATAGATATGTCTTGGTTCCGGAAACGGTTCGCCTCCGAAAATGTAAACTGTAGAATTGGGCTTCAAAACAAAATGACAGAGTTTTGCATCTTTTGCAATGAGAATATGTTTCGGATTGTAAAGATTGCCTTCACTTTCGATATTACCTTCCAGAATATAAAGCGATGATTCCCCGAAAAGATAATCGCCAAGAATGATTTCTTTATCCTCCACAGAAGTATTTTTCACTTCAAGGAAATAAAGTGGCGAATAAACCGGAACCGGCGATTTGCGGCCGAGGATTTCTCCGGCAATCAGTTTATAATCTACCTCGTTGTCTCTCCAGCTTGGGATATCTTCTTTATTAATGTGACAAAACTCCGGTTCCATATCTTCCAGTTCTTTTGGTAGAGCTACCCAAATTTGTAATCCGTGAAGACTTTTTTCAGATGTTCTCATATATTCTGGCGTTCTTTCGGAGTGTGCAACAGCTTTTCCGGCGGTCATCCAGTTGACTGCGCCTTCTTTGATTTCGATCTCTGTTCCGATAGAATCACGGTGCATAATACTTCCTTCAAACAAAAAAGTCAAAGTTGAAAGGCCGATGTGCGGATGTGGCGGAACATCCAAATTTTCGTAATCTTTTAATGCAGCTGGTCCCATGTGATCGATGAAAACAAACGGACCAACACTTCTTTTCTGAGAAAACGGCAGCAATCTCCCAACCAGAAAGTTCCCGATGTCGGCAGCTCTTTCCTCGATTATCATTTGAATATTTGACATAATTTCGATTTTAATTTTGATTTAAAATTAATGATTTCTAATTAATATTTCTAATTTTAGTTTCCGTGGAATCGCACGCAGCCCGACCTGAGTGGAGCTCTTTTTTGTTATTGCGATGGTTGGCTGGCTCAACATACGACTTCCGGTCTTTCGCAATGACAAAAAAAGCGGGAACGGAGGGCGGAATAGCTGCCCAAATAAAACTGATGATCAGGAAGTCTATAAATGACTTTTTGACAGCGATTTTACATTGGTATAGTTTCTGACTAATTGATTACCTTTGACAACTTATAATTTTAAAACATATTAATGGAATTAGCATTAAAGATATTTCAGTTTATCCTGAGCATTTCTATCCTTGTAACATTACACGAAATCGGGCACTTCCTGCCAGCGAAATGGTTCAAAACCAAAGTAGACAAATTCTTTTTATTCTTCGATCCGTATTTTTCCGTTTTCACAATGAAAAAGATTAATGGAAAATGGCAATATAGATTCTTTTCGAAAAACGATCCTACTGAGGAAGAAGTTGAAATAGACGGTAAAAAAGTTCTTCAGCCAATTGACGTTTCTACACTTCCTGAAAACGACTGGAGAAAACACGAAGGCGTGAAATATGGAATCGGATGGCTTCCTTTCGGAGGTTACGTGAAAATTGCCGGAATGGTGGACGAAAGCATGGACACCGAGCAATTGAAAAAACCGGCAGAGCCTTGGGAATTCCGTGCGAAACCGGCTTGGCAAAGGCTAATCATTATGCTTGGTGGTGTAACGGTTAATTTCTTTTTGGCTTGGTTGATTTTCGGTTCGCTTTCTTATTTCTATGGCGAGGAAAATTATGACACCGAGAAATTGGGCGGCAAAATGTATTATTCTGAACCTTCACTGAAAATGGGTTTTGAAAACGGTGATAAAATTTTAAAAGTTGACGGCAAAACGCAAAAGGATTTTGATAAATTATCTTTGGATGTTTTATTGAGCGACAACGTAACTGTTTTGAGAAACGGAAAAGAAGTGACTTTCCCGACAAGCGACGAAGGAAAAGCATTGGTTTTGCAAGAGAGCACTCCAAAAGCATTCCTGATGCCGAGAATTGCTCCGACTGTGGATACAATCATTCAAAAATCAACTCAGGATGCAGGTCTTAAAATTGGTGATAAAATAATTAGTATCGATAATCAGAAAATCGATTATTATGATGAGTTGGCACCTATTGTTTCTAAAAAAGCAGGTAAGAAAGTAGAATTTGTCGTTGAGCGAGGACAGACTTTGGTTCCAATTTCAATTCCTGTGGATAAAGAAGGAAAAGTCGGAGTTGGATCTTTCAAAGATTACAAAAAGATGATCACTTTGAACCACTATTCTTTTTCTGAATCTATTGGAAGAGGCTACACAAGAACTATTGAGAGTTTGACTTATCAGGTGAAGCAATTCAAATTGATCTTTAATAAAACCATTAAAGGCTACAAAAAAGTAGGCGGACCAATTGCGATTGTAAACAATATGCACGTGGATAAGAGCAAAGATGGAGATCTTTCTATCAACTGGCAACAGTTCTGGTCTTTTACAGCTAAGTTTTCTATCTGGCTGGCATTCCTTAATTTGATTCCGATTCCGGGCTTAGACGGCGGTCACGTTCTGTTTACATTGTGGGAAATCATCACGAGAAAACCTGTTCCACAGAAAGTTTTGGAAAATGCACAAATGGTGGGTGTGATTTTCTTATTAGGACTGATGGTGTTAATATTTGGAAATGATATAGTTAAGCTGATAGTGCAAGCTGTGAGCTGAAAAAATTAAAAAAACTTTCAAAAAAAGTTTTGGAGTTTTTAAAAAAGTTTCTATATTTGCACACGCTTAAAGCAAAAAGAAACATTCCTCTTTAGCTCAGTTGGTTAGAGCATCTGACTGTTAATCAGAGGGTCGCTGGTTCGAGCCCAGCAAGAGGAGCAAAACCATCACAGAAATGTGGTGGTTTTTTGTTTTTGTGTACTTTCTCTTATTTCTATGTTGATCAGGTAAGTATTCCAAACGCTAATAACAAAGCCACAATAAGAATCAACAAAATGATTAGAATAACATGGCTCAGAAGAGATCGAATGATAACATTTATTGGTTTCATAAAATTAAAGAACTGAATATTCGTCCAAAAATTAAGTCCCAGATCAATCAGGTAGATAACCAGAACAACATTGCTGATGCTGAAAGAATGTTTGATCAGGAAAATAAATGGCAAAAATACAATCTGAATTAGCAGCCTCTGCCCTGCTTTGAAAGTATTCAGAATCAGATATTCGGTGTAATTATATCCCTTATTATAAAAACAGACAAACGTTCCAATCGCGTAAAAAGGAATCGTTGCAAGTGTCAGCCAACCAAAGTTCTTCAGCATGTACTCATCAAAACTAATAGAATTGTGGTTCAGCACAATTTTGGATCCCTGCTCATCGGACAATGTGAAAAGATTGAGATGAAACCAGTGGCAAAGCAGAATATAGAATCCCGCTAGTATCAAAATGAAAGAAAGTGGCTGGATATGCTTAATTCTTTTTCCCTCAAGATATTCCCGGATAGAATGTCCCGGACGGATAAACATCTGTTTGCTGGTGTAAAGCAGTCCGGCATTTATATGAAAAAAACTATGCGGAATCTCGTGCTTCAAAAAATGAAAATCAATTCTTTCCGTATCCGCAGTTTGTCCACAGTTATTACAGAATTTCCCTTCAAAACGATGTCCGCAATTTTTACAAGTTTGCATAATTTCCAGTTTTAGTTAGTTTTCTTATTCTTCTCCTCGATCCAGCGGCTCATATATTTTGTCGAATTTAATTGATGGTGTTGCAGGATTTTTCCGAGATAATTTTCGGTTCTTCGGTTTTCTAGGTTATCAGTTATTTCCGAGACTTTATTAATGAAAGACTCCGCAAACAAATCTTTCCTGAAAACAGTTTCCAAAATCTCATATCCATTTTCCTGAGCCTGATTCCAGACAGTTTCATTTTGATAAAGTTCAACTGCTTTTTCAGCAAAAATCTCATCAGAATCTTCAATAAAACCATTCCAAGGAAGATCTTTGTGCATTGCTTCAGCTCCAATTGATGTAGTTACATTTGGTAATCCAAATTTCATGCTTTCCCAAAGTTTCCCTTTCAAACCTGCCCCAAATGGAATTGGCGCGAGCAAAACTTTAGCTTTATTAAAAATATCTTCCACAGAATCTGCTCTTCCTTTTACCAGAAAACCATCTTTCTCGTTATGAAGTTCCAAAACCTTCTGACTTGTGTAAGCGCCGTAAATATGAAGTTCAACTTCCGGAATTCTTTTCCTGATTGATTTCCAAATTTGTTTCAACTTCAAAACCGTTTGCCAGTTGGGCTCGTGGAGAAAGTTTCCTATGCTTACAAAATGTTTTCTATCTTCAAAACCTGTTTTGCTTTTCTCAAAATTCTCAGTCAAAAACGGAACATAAAACAAAAGATTTGGATTGATTTTAAAATCATCAACCAACAATTTATATTCGAATTCCGAAATAATCAAAGACAAATCACAACGCAAAATCGAAGCAATTTCCCGCACAAAAACATCATTAATGAAATCTTTCTTTTCAACAATTCTCTTTTCAACAAAAGCCTTTCTTCTTGCTTCTCTCAAAAAATGAAGATCTTCCGTATCAATGATTTTCACAGCGTTCGGACAATTCTCAGAAACGCGCCAGCCGAATTGTTCTTCCGTCACATATCGGTCAAAAAGAACAACATCAGGATTCAGAATTCTAATTTTCTCATCAAAACTCTCATTATTGATTTCAATTTTTTCAATCGCTATTTTCTCAGAGAATTCCACATTATTAGAAGCCGTCAGAAAAGTAATTCGATAATTATTTTCAGAAAAAAGCTGAATCAACTGCATCATCCGATGACCAGCTGCAGTAGAAGCTGGCTCGGGAATCACGAGACCAATAATAACGAGGTGTTTCACAGAAACAAAAATAGAAATTCTTATTTGAATATTTTGGGCAGCTTTTTCCGCCTTCCGCTCCCAAACCTAACGGAGTGGTTCGACGAAGTCAATCTTTTTTGCCGACAATTTCAATTTCAATAGAACCTGAGTCCACGCAAAAAAGGATTTCCGCTCAAGTCGGGCTGCAGATTCGTCATAAAAACAAACTTTAGTTTTCAAATCAATTTTCAACATCAAACATCACCATTTTCAAAAAAAATTATATTAATTTTGAAGTATGCGAATAGAAAACGAAATCAAGTTAGGGTTCAAAGATGTGATGTTTCGTCCGAAACGTTCTACACTCAAATCCCGTTCAGAAGTTACGATAGAAAGAGAATTCACTTTTCTGCACACCCAGAAAAAATGGAGCGGCGTTCCATTGATTGCTGCGAATATGGACACCGTAGGAACTTTCGAAATGGCAGAAGCCTTATCCAAAGAAAAAATAATTACCGCAATCCACAAACATTACTCAGTTGAAGAATGGAACCAATTCCTGAATGGAAAATCAGACGAATTTTACCAATACATTGCACTAAGCACGGGAACCGGAAAAGCTGACGAAGAGAAAATAAAAATCATTTTAGACGCCAATCCGAAGATTCAATTTCTTTGCATTGATGTGGCGAATGGTTATTCAGAACATTTTGTTCAATTCGTAAAGAAAGCCAGAGAAAATTTCCCGGATAAAATCATCATCGCCGGAAACGTTGTAACCGGCGAAATGGTGGAAGAACTGATCCTTGCCGGCGCCGATGTCATCAAGGTGGGAATTGGTCCTGGTTCAGTTTGTACAACGCGCGTAAAAACCGGCGTTGGTTATCCCCAGCTCTCCGCAATTATTGAATGTGCTGATGCAGCGCACGGTCTCGGCGGACAAATCATCGGCGATGGTGGCTGCAAAGTTCCGGGCGATGTGGCAAAAGCTTTCGGTGGCGGCTCAGATTTCGTGATGCTTGGCGGTATGTTTGCCGGACACGACGAAAGTGGTGGCGAAATAGTGGAAGAAAATGGAAAAACGTTCAGATTATTCTACGGAATGAGTTCTCAAACAGCTATGGATAAACATTCTGGCGGCGTTGCAGAATACCGCGCTTCCGAAGGAAAAACTGTAAAAGTTGCTTATAAAGGTCCAGTTTCTGACACTGTGAAAGATATTCTTGGTGGTGTGCGTTCCACTTGTACATATGTTGGCGCTTCGAAACTGAAAGAACTTTCTAAGCGAACGACTTTTATTAGAGTTCAGGAGCAGGAGAATCAGGTTTTTAATGGATAAGAAATTAATTTAAAATAAATAGAAAACCAGCCATAATTTGGCTGGTTTTCTATTTAAAGCTTGTCAAGTTCTCTTCTTAATGCAATCGAAGCTTTTTTCACTTCTACTGTCCAGTCATCAGCTGCGTTTCCATCAGCTCCGTCAGAAATATATTTTAGACAAAGAAAATCGATTCCTTCCTGCTCCGCCACTTTCGCAAGAGCAAAAGCTTCCATATCGATGATGTTATATTCTGGATTAATATGTTCAATTTCGAATTGATCTCCGGAACCACAAATTCCATTTGGGAAATTTTCTAATTTTAATCCATATTCAAGAAGAACAGGTTCATCGGAAAAAGGTGTTTCAAACTTCTGAAAACCTAAAGCTTGAACATCCATATCTCTCTGAATAAATCGATTGCAATTAACAACACTTCCTCTATCAAACGTCGTGCTTCCCGCAGTTCCAAGATTGATAATTAAATCAGGATTAAATTTCTGAATTGCCTTCGTCAGATTATAAGTCGCTTTAATTTTTCCAATTCCCACAAAAACTTTTTCGAAATTTTCAAATTCTTTTCCTGCTTCCGATTCCAAAGCAAAGACCAATAAAATGTTATTGTAAATTTTTCCGTTGATTCTCATAATTATTACAAAGCAAGTTTTCTCCTCTTAAATTTAGACTGTTGATTATTTTAAAACAAAACCTTCCCTTCTTTCTTAAGCTCTTCCAAATACTGAACTTTGCTGTCTCTGTAAAATAAATTCATCGTCTCGAAAGGGATCATTTTCAGATCTTTATTGACGATATGAACGCAGGATTTCTTAACCGCACGAACATCGAAATCGTGAGCATCCATAAAATTCATTATAATGATTCTGAAGAGATTGTCATAGTCTAAATTGGGCGCAGAAACCTCTGGAAGACAACACAATAACTGATTTACCTTCGGCTGAACCTTATCCACAGAAATTCCAGTACTGAAGATGTCTAAAAGTTGCATCTGCAAACCTGTATCCTGTTCGTAAACGATGGTGTTTTTTGTCTCGTTGTTGAGAAGATCGGCAGGATTGATGTACCTCGTCAATGGAATAATTTCGTTTTCCAATTTCAAAATGTAGCCCATTGCCAAAGAATCGGGGTTACAAGGAACAGGAATAATGTCGTCGCCGTTTAAAAGTGGAAACTGGTTGAGAATCTCCTGGCGAACTTCCGTCAATGTGATTTTTTCATGCGCCGAATCTTCTCTGTTTCTACCGGCTATCTCAACTGGCTGAAAAGTAATTCCGCGGACACATTTCTGCTTCAAAGCAAACTCTATGATCTTACCAATTTCATCAATGTTTTTACCTTTTTGAAGGACAATAACTAAGGTTGTGGAAAGGTTTAATTCATTAAGTTTTTCTAAGGCTTTCATCCGAACATTGGTCAGATCTTTGCCTCGGAAATCTTCTAAAACTTCCGGTTTGAAGGAATCGAACTGAAGATAGATCTCAAATTCTGGTGCGTACGTGGCTAGTTTTTCGGCAAAACCAGGATCATTGGCAATTCGGATTCCGTTGGTATTCAGCATCAGATGTTTGATGGGTTTGGACTTCGCAATATCCATTATTTTGAAAAACTCCGGATGGATGGTTGGTTCTCCTCCACTGATCTGTACTACGTCTGGCTCGCCTTCGTTATGGACAATGGTGTCAAACATCGCTTCGATCTCTTCCAAAGTTCTGTGACTGCCATAATGTGGCGAAGACATCGCATAACACGTTGGACAGGTAAGATTACAGCGATCCGTAACTTCTACTATAGAAAGACAGCTGTGCTGCTCGTGATCCACACAAAGACCACAATCGTACGGACAGCCAAACTCTACATCTGTCCCAAAATGTACCGGCGTTTCCGAAGCTTTGTTATAGTTTCTGATATTTTTGTAATAATGAACGTCGGTTGCGATCTTGGTCTTGAAAAATCCGTGATCCGGACATCTTTTGGTCATAAAAACCTCGTCATTTTCGATGATAATTTTCGCACCAACGCGTTTCAGACATTCTGGACAAAGACTAATCGTGTAGTCGTAATAAGTATAATCTCTAACTGGCATAATTTCCCTTTAAACAAACATTCCGCCGCAAACCATCCCGCTGATCAGACCGCAAATCAAAAGCGAAATCAGCATGGTCTGCCAAAACTGTTTGCTCGTAAATTTCCGATTGTCTTTAGATTCGTAAATCACTTTTGCAATAACTGTGATGACAAGTGAAATTACAATGGCAACAACAACTATAATTCCAATAATTATTGCAACTAATCCACCAAGATTTCCAACTTCCAATAAGGTCAGTGATTTCATTTGCTTTGTTTTTGAAGTGTTTTGTTAATATTATAAATGTAGTATAAAATTACCAATAAACATACGATTTGTATTGTTCCAAGATTTCCGATGATTTCTTCTCTTGGTTTGATAAAATCAAGAAAAAACCTAAAACAGAAATAACTCAGCATAAATATTTGGAACAGAAAACCTGATGGATATTTCTTTTTTCCTTCAATCATTTTCAATTCGAACCACATAAAAAGAAGAAATGCAATTTCATATAATGCGACTGGATGTCTTAGATATTGATCTCCCAAATGCATTCCGAAAATCGAATCGGTTGGTAAACCGTAAGTTTCCTCATAGATTCCTGTGAAAAAACACCCAATTCTCCCGACAACCATTGCCAATAATAGTGGATAAACAATCAAATCGCCAGTGCTTTTTTTGTGGCCGACGATTTTCTTTGCTATTTCTACGCCCATTAATCCAAAAGCTAATCCGCCAACAATCGTATTATTGGTCCAGAATCTGACGAATGAGAAATGACTGAAAAGTAAACTTGGTTTTTCTAAGTTTCCAATGAGTTTAGAGCCAATTAATGCGCCTGCTGTTGCGCCAATTAAAACTGCCAATGAAATATTTAATGGTAATTTTTCCTTTGATTTATTTTTCAGATAGAAATAATAGCGCATCGCCAGGAAAATCCCCACTGATTCCAAAACGGGATGCATGAGAATTTCTTTACCGAAAAGATCAAATGTTACAGGAAAATGGATTGACATATTTATGAAACAAAAAATGCAGCTCTCACTGCATTTTATTATTTATTTTAAATTTGATTAAGTCAACATTCCACCGTCCACATTCAGGACTTGGCCGGAAACGTAAGAAGACATATTGCTGCCGAAGAAAACGCAGGCATTTGCCACATCTTCCGGCTGTCCGCCACGTTTCAACGGAATCCCGTCTCTCCAGCTTTGAACTGTTTTTTCGTCCAATGCAGCCGTCATTTCAGTTTCGATGAAACCTGGTGCGATGGCGTTGCAACGGATGTTTCTAGAACCTAACTCCAGGGCGATAGATTTTGTGAAGCCAATTACTCCAGCTTTTGAAGCAGCATAATTTGCTTGTCCTGCGTTTCCTTTCACGCCAACCACGGAAGTCATATTGATGATGGAACCGGATTTTGCTTTCATCATTGGCTTGATAACGGCTTTTGTCAGGTTGAAAACAGAGTCCAGATTGACTTTGATAATCGTGTCCCAATCGTCTTTTGACATTCTCATCAACAAGTTATCTCGTGTGATTCCTGCGTTGTTTACCAAGATATTAATCACTCCGAATTCTGCCAAAACGTCTTCTACCAATTTCTGAGCAGCATCGTAATCTGAAGCATCTGACTGATAACCTTTGATTTGAGTTGTTTTGCTGAGTTCTGTTTCCAATTCTTTGGCTTTTTCAACAGAACCGGCGTAAGTGAACGCAATTTTTGCACCTTCTTTTGCAAAAACTTCCGCAATTCCTCTTCCAATTCCTCTGGTTGCACCTGTGATGATTGCAACTTTTCCTTCTAATAGTCCCATATAGTTGTATCGTATTTTCTATTTGTTATGGCAAAAATAGTATTTTAAGAATTATTCACAATCAAAACAATCTCGCCTTTCAAAGTTTTGCTTTTTGAGAATGCAATCAATTCATCAATATTTCCGCGCTTTGTTTCCTCAAATTTTTTGGAAATCTCTCTGCTCAAGCTCACTTTCGTCTCATCGCCAAAGAACTCTTTGATTTGCTCAAGTGTTGTATTGATTTTATGAGGACTTTCATAGAGAATGATGGTTTTCTTCTCTTCTGCCAATTGTTTCAGTTTGGTTTGTCGTCCTTTTTTCTGTGGAAGGAAACCTGCGAAATAGAAATCGTGATTCGGCAATCCGGAAACTACAAGCGCTGGAACAAAGGCTGTTGCGCCAGGCAGACAGATCATTTCCAAATCTTTATCTGCACAAGCTTTCGCCAAGAGATAACCTGGGTCAGAAATTCCTGGTGTTCCTGCGTCCGTGATAATTGCGATCGTTTGGCCGTTTTCTAAATCATTAATGACTTTTTCCGTCATATTATGCTCATTGTGCAAATGATAGGACTTCAAAGGTTTTGAAATCTCATAATGCTTCAGGAGAAATCCTGAGGTTCTGGTGTCTTCGCACAAAATATAATCTACTTCTTTCAGCACTTTTACCGCACGGAAAGTCATATCTTCCAAATTCCCGATCGGCGTTGGGACGAAATATAAAATTCCACTCATTTATAAAAATCTATTTTCCACCAAAGTCCACAATCTCTGCGCGTAACTATCCACTTTTTTCCAATCTCTCTCATAATAAATATCACTCAAAAACTCCTGAGCCTTATCAAGCGAAGTGAAAGAATTAAGAACCGTAACCACTTGATTCAATTCACTTTGACTTCCATCAAAAAGATGCTGAGAGAATGCGATTCTGTCATTTAAATCGAGTTTGAATTCCGGTTTTGGTTTTGGCGCCTCCATATAATCTGTCGGCACATTATTTTTCAATAGGCTTCCGGATTCTTGTTTTGGTTGATGCTGTTCGATATCTTCCAAGTGGTCATCATCGAAAAGAGATTTGGCGACTTTCAAACCTTTGATATTTGCCAGCTTGAATTTCTTATCCAGATGTTCTTCTTGCGCTTCATAATCTTTTCTTGGCGTTTCCTGGGGAACTGAATTTTTGGAAAGCTCCACAATTTTTCTGTGGTTCTCCTCCAATTCTTTCAACTTAGCTTCTTTTTCGGCAAGTCTTTCTTGGTAGTCATCTTCTTTCGGTGCTTGAGTTTCTTCTCTATTCATCGCAAAAGAGAACTGACTGTCTTGCATTGGTTCTAATTTCTGAGAACTATCTTGTAATAGATTCTCTTCGATTTCGGAAATAAATTCATTTTCTTCGACTTTTTCCTCAACCTTATTTTCTTCAGAATTTATTTCGTTAAAATTCGAAACAGATTCAACAGATTCATTTTCTACGATTTGCGAATCTTCAGTTTGAATTTCATCCTCAATCTGCTCTTCTTCAGAATCGATTTCAGCGAAGTTTGAAACTTCTTCAACTAATTCATTTTCCTCAGAATCAATTTCTGCAAAACTGGAAACTTCCTCTACAAATTCATCTTCTAAGACTGAAATTTCTTCAGATTGAAATTCCCCTTCAACTTTATTTTCGTGAGATTCGATTTCTGCAAAATTGGAAACTTCCTCAACTATATCTTCCTGAGAATGTTCCTGCTCATCAATTTCTTTAAATGAGTGAACTTCTTCCACTTCCGGAACGTCATCAAAAATATCGTGAACTTCAGTTTCTGCCACGATGATTTCCTCAACTTTATTTTCATCCTCAAATTCCTCAACTGAAATTAAATCAGAATTAAGTTTTGTTTCCTGATTTTCAATAACTTCTAAAGCTTCTTTTGTGGTTGAAGAAAAACCAAATTCGTTCGAAATCTTTAGGAAAGAAAATTTTTGATAAATCTGATTCAGGTGATTTTCTTTGGTTAAAAGATTTTCATAAGAATCAGAATTCGACAATTCTGCCAAAAGAATTTTGATTTCACCGAAAATTTCTTCGTATGGATGTTGCAAGTTTTGCATAATAAATCTTATTAATTTTTACTTAAATTTGATGTTTATAAATTTAAGAACAATTTTGTTCTGTAAAAGGATTTCGTTAAGTTTTTCTTAATTGAATTTTAAAACAATTTTTTGCTAAATTAATAATGTTTTTAGAAAATACAATCAATCATTCCAAACAAAGTGGTTGGATGGAGGTTATTTGTGGCTCGATGTTTTCCGGCAAAACGGAGGAACTCATCCGCAGGCTTCGCCGTGCAGAAATGGCTGGTCAAAATGTGGAAATTTTCAAACCGAAAATCGACACGAGATATTCGGACGAAGATGTTGTTTCGCACAACCAAAACAAAATCAGAAGTACGGCCGTGGAAAGTCCTTCTGAAATACTTCTGCTTGGTTCCAATTGTCACGTTGTGGCGATTGACGAAGCTCAGTTTTTTGACGAAAGCATTGTTGATGTTGCTAATCAATTGGCAAACAATGGGATAAGAGTTGTGATTGCCGGTTTGGATATGGATTTTCTTGGACGACCTTTCGGGCCGATGCCAAATCTAATGGCGACTGCAGAATATGTAACGAAAGTTCACGCGATTTGCAGGAGAACAGGAAATTTAGCCAATTATTCTATGAGAACTTCCGAGGGACAAGACCTCGTAGAATTAGGTGAAACCGAAGCTTATGATGCAGTTAGCAGACGTGTTTTTGTAGAAGAAGTTATCGAAAAAAATAAATAGTTTATTCTTTGTAAATCAATGAATTACACCATCAAAGAAATTGCAGATATTACCAATTCCGAAGTCATCGGAAACGGCGAAATCAAAATCAAAAATATTGCTTTTGACAGTAGGACGATTTATTCTACGAAGCACACGGCGTTTCTTGCCATCAACACCAAAAAAAATTCCGGTCAAAAATATATTGATTCTGTTATCGAGAAGGGAATCGATACAATTATCACTGAAAATAAAATTGATAATTCCTCTATCAATCAAATCATTACACACAATTCGGTTGAGTTTTTAAAGACTTTGGCAAAATATCATTTTGAAAATTCTACTATCAACTCAATTGGAATTACCGGAAGCAATGGGAAAACAATTTTGAAAGAATGGCTTTACCAATGTCTTTCGAATGAATTCGTGACTGTGAAAAGTCCGAAGAGTTTTAATTCTCAAATAGGTTTGCCTTTATCATTACTTCAAATCGAAAAAAAGCACGAATTGGGAATTTTCGAAGTTGGGATTTCCAAACCTGACGAAATGCAAAATCAGGAGAATATTTTCCATCCGAAGATTGGATTGCTGACGCATATTGGTACCGCACATTCGGCGAATTTCAGTTCTGAAAAGGAATTGATTAATGAAAAATTAAAGCTATTTAAAAATTCAGAAATTATATTCTATAATGCTGATAACTTATTGACAGATAAAATAATAAATCAATTATACTCAAGTAAAAAATTAATATCTTACGGATTAGAAATTAGTAATGACATTCATATCATTTCCGATGTGAATGACAGAACTCAAGATATTCAAATCAAATATTTTGAAGAAATCATCACGCTTCCGATTTTCCAAAGAGATGAAGCAACTTTGACAAATGTTCTCGCTTTAATTGGGATTTTAAAACAACTTAAAATTTCAAATTCTGATATCAAGGAAAAAATCGATGCTTTGAAAGCGATTGAAATGCGTTTGGAAAGTATCGAAGGAATCAGGAATAATCTGATCATCAATGATTCTTATAATCTGGATCTGGATTCTTTGAAGATTGCTTTTCAATTTATCGGTGAATACAACAAGCCGAAAAAATCTTTGATTCTGACTGACATTTTAGATTCTAATGAGAATTCTGAAGAACTTTATTCAGAAGTTTCGGAGCTAGTGAATGAGCAGAAATTTGATAAAGTTTTCCTGATTGGAGAAGAAATAAGCAATTTTCCAGAATTATTTACATCTGAAACTTATACTTTTAATGATACAAATCAATTCATTGATAGTAAAGTAATTAATGAAATTGAAAATCAAGTTATTCTTCTTAAAGGCGCAAGAAAATTCGAGATTGAAAAAATTAAAGAAATTCTTGAACTTAGAAAGCACGATACAGTTTTGGAAATTAATCTGAACGCAATTCTTCATAATATCAACTTCCATAAATCTTTGCTAAAACCAGAAACTAAAATGATGGCTATGGTAAAAGCAAATGCTTATGGATTAGGAAGTTATGAGATTTCAGAATTTTTACAATTGCATCACATTGATTATCTTGGTGTTGCTTTCGCGGACGAAGGTGTTGAACTTAGAAAAAAAGGAATCACAACGCCAATTATCGTAATGAATCCCGAGCAACACAGTTATGATGCCGTGATTGAATATAATTTGGAGCCAGAAATTTACAGTCTGAGAGTCTTAGAATTATTCAATGAGCAACTTATAAGGTCTGGAAGTCAACAGAAATATCCAATTCACATTAAGCTTGAAACAGGAATGCATCGGCTTGGTTTTAAGGATTTTGAATTGGATGAATTAAATGAAAAATTAAATACGATGAATGTCAAAGTTCAGAGTATTTTCAGCCATTTATCTTCTTCCGATGCTCCTGAAGAAAGGGAATTTACATTAAATCAAATTGAAACGTTTGAAAAAAATTCAAGTTATTTGATTAATCAACTTGGTTACAAACCTTTAAGACACATTTTAAATTCCGCAGGAATTACCAATTATTCTGATTATCAATATGATATGGTAAGAATAGGCATTGGAATGATTGGAGAAACTTCTAATAAAAATATTAAAAAACAACTTCATAATTCGGTAAGTTTTAAAACTGTTGTTTCACAAATTTCCGAAGTAAAAAATGGTGAATCTGTTGGTTATAGCAGAAAATACAAAGCTGAACACGATACAAAAATCGCCACTATTCCCATTGGTTATGCAGACGGAATTCCAAGATTGGTGGGAAATAAAGTCGGAAATGTTGGTATTAATAAAAAGCTTTGTCCAATTGTTGGCAACGTCTGTATGGATATGATGATGATAAATGTGGACAATGCGAATGTAAAAGAAGGCGATTCTGTTGTCATTTTCAATTCACATCCGACATTAGAAGAATTTTCAAAATATTGCAATACAATTACTTACGAAGTTTTAACATCGATTTCGCCAAGAGTGAAAAGAATCTATATCAAAAATTAAAATGATAAAAAAACTTATATTTCTGTTTACTTTTTTAGCTTATCTGATAAGTTATTCTCAAGTAAAAGAAAATCTTGTCATCCCGAAAAATCCACGAATTGGACTTTCTCTTTCCGGAGGAGGCGCTAAAGGATTTTCTCACGTTGGTGTTTTGAAGGTCATAGATTCACTTGGAATTAAAATCGATTATATCTCCGGAACTAGTATGGGCGCGATTGTCGGCGGTTTGTACGCTTCTGGCTACACGGGAAAAGACATTGAGAAAATCGTGATGGATACGGATTTTTATTCATTGATAACCGACCCAAAAACCAGACAGGAAACCAGCTTTTTTAATAAAAGTGTTGACAAATATCTGTTAACCATTCCACTTAAAAATGGTAAGGTTTCTTTTCCATCCTCCATCAGCACTGGTCAACGGAACATTTATCTTTTAAAAGAATTGATGAAAAACGTCTCAAATATTGACGATTTTTCCAAATTACCAATTCCTTTTATGTGTGTTGCTACGAACATAGAAAGTGGCGAGATGAAAGTTTTTGAAAAAGGTGATTTGGTTTCGTCAATATTAGCTAGCTCAGCTTTTCCTTCACTTTTGGAGCCTGTTAAAATCGGCGACAGCATTTATGTAGATGGTGCAATGAGCGTCAATTATCCTTCAAAACCTTTGAAAGATAAGGGAATTGATATTGTGATTGGAGTGGATTTAAATCAACCTTTAACAAAGCGCGACAATCTAAATAGCGTTATTTCAATTCTTAATCAAGTCATTGACTTTGGTATTCAAAAAGAAACCAAAAATCAGTACAAATACACAGATATCAACATAAAGCCAAATCTTACCGGAATCACAGCAACAAGTTACGACAGCAAGCGCCAAATCCTTGACAGTGGTTACGTGGAAGCTTTAAAATACACCGATATCCTGAAAGAATTACCAAAACGAAATTTTGAAAGGGTCAGGTCTTCCATTAATCCAATTTTCTCAAGTGTGTACAAAATAGACAGTCTAGTGGTTGAGAATGCAAAAATCTACAGGTCTAACTATATCAGAGGAAAAATGGGGCTTAAAATCCCTTCCATGCAGACTTATGGAAGCATCAACAAGATGCTGGATAAGCTCTATGCGACCAACAATTACAAGTTTCTTAATTACGATATCGTCCAGGAAAATAATACCAATTACCTCAAGCTATATGTAACAGAAGATGATACACGACATTTTCTCAAAATTGGATTACACTATAACGAAATTTTCAAAACCGGATTGTTATTGAATTATTCGGCAAAAAGGCTGCTATTTCAGAACTCAAACTTATCATTAGATGTGGTTGTTGGTGACAGTCCAAGGTATTATTTCAATTATTTTGTAGACAACGGCTACATTCCCGGCGTTGGGATATATTCCTCCGCAATGAGCTTCGACCTGAAGAATTCTGACAACAATACCTTAGAATCCTGGAAATGGTTCCGAAATGAACTTTATATACAATCCGTCTGGAAGGATAAATTCGCAATGGGAGGCGGACTCAGTTATGATTATTTCGAGAGCGATAAAAATGGTGCAGATAAGGATGACGCCAAATTCATGAACCCCTACATTTTCCTAAAAAGCGATACTCAGAATGACAGAGATTTCCCGACAAAAGGATTTTATTTCAATGCTGAAGGAAAAATCATTGACTTGTTTAGCGACGAAATAGATAAGAAACCTCTACTCGTGAAAGCAGACATCAAGGTGAATTTCTACATTTCAAAAATGTTCACTTACCGCCTCAATTTGTATGGAGGTATCACAATTGGCGAAAATCTTCCCTCATTTTACCAATACAGACTCGGTGGAATTTTTGAACAGAATATCGTCAACTTCAAAAGATTTGCAGGTTTTCAATTTGGTTTGCTCAATGACAATAATATCTTTCTTGCATCAAACGATTTCCAGTTGCGTTTCAACAAAAATTATTTTCTGATCGGTAATTTCAGTTTTGCAAACCTTTTTGATTCTATCAAATTCGAGGACGCTGTAAAACTTAATTATAGCTCTATCGGTTTAACGGCAGGCTACAAATCACCATTTGGTCAAATCAAACTAAACGTAAGCAAATCCCTAAACAACCACAAAGCCATTTTCAGTGTTATATTGGGGCACTGGTTTTAACATTATGATAAACTATTTCTTTGAAAACATCGACCCAAAAAAGATAGATTCCAACATTTCAACCTGGCTGGAAGATTTGATTCTTTCCGAGGACAAAAAACCGGGCGACATCAATTATATATTCTGCGACGACGATTATCTTCTCAAGGTCAATCAGGATTATCTCGACCACGATTATTACACAGACATCATCACGTTTGACTACGTGAAGGGAAAAACCGTCTCAGGAGATATTTTCGTATCTTTGCCGCGCATTTTGGACAACGCTTCTACACTATCTCAGGATTTTGAATCAGAATTCAGACGAGTTTTAGCTCACGGTTTACTTCATCTTTGCGGATACAAGGACAAAACTGAAGAAGAAGAATCCACAATGCGACAAAAAGAAGATTTTTATATTAATCGATATTTAAATTTTTAGGAGCTATTTTACTACGTCGAATAGTAACTTTGTATAAATTATTTGGAGCTATTTCCCGCTTTACACTGCAATCTTTTTGCAAGTCCTTGGCTTTTCCCATTGCTTCTTACAAAAAGGATTTACGTTACAATCGGGGCTAGTTACATTTCACTTTTTGAATTAAGTTTAGACAATGTTTCACGTGGAACATTCAATTAAATAAATAAAATGATTACAGAAATATACGACGTCATCGTTGTTGGCGCAGGACACGCAGGTTGTGAAGCCGCAGCTGCTGCAGCCAATTTAGGTTCAAAAACACTTTTGGTCACAATGAATATGCAGACCATTGGACAGATGAGCTGCAACCCGGCAATGGGTGGAATTGCCAAAGGACAAATTGTACGCGAAATCGATGCAATGGGCGGATATTCCGGAATCATTGCAGACAAATCAGCCATCCAATTCAAGATGTTGAACCTTTCCAAAGGTCCGGCAATGTGGTCACCAAGAACCCAAAATGACAGAATGCTCTTCGCCGAAGAATGGCGTTTAGCACTTGAAAACACACCAAACCTTGATTTTTTTCAGGATATGGTCAAAAGCTTAATCATCGAAAATGGTAAGGCAGTTGGTGTTGTCACAGGCTTGGGAATAGAAATCAAGTCAAAGTCTGTAGTGCTTACAAACGGAACATTCCTAAATGGTTTGATTCACGTTGGAGACAAGCAAATTGGTGGCGGAAGAATGGGCGAACCAAGAGCTTTCGGAATCACAGAACAACTAGTTTCTCTAGGCTTCGAATCTGGCAGAATGAAAACCGGAACACCACCAAGAGTTGACGGAAGAAGCCTTGACTATTCCAAAATGGAAGAACAAAAAGGCGATGAAAATCCTCAGAAATTCAGTTATTTAGATACTCCCAAGTTAACCAAACAGTTAAGTTGTCATATCGTTTACACCAACGAAACTGTTCACGATATTTTACGTGAAGGTTTTGACAGAAGCCCAATGTTCAACGGAACTATTCAAAGTACAGGACCAAGATATTGCCCGAGTATTGAAGATAAAATCAACCGTTTTGCAGAGCGAAACAGACATCAATTATTTGTAGAACCAGAGGGTTGGAAAACCGTCGAAATCTATGTGAATGGATTCAGCTCCTCTCTTCCGGAAGATGTTCAAATCAAAGCGATGAGACACATTCCAGGCTTCGAAAATGTCAAAGTTTTCCGTCCTGGCTACGCCATAGAATACGATTACTTCCCTCCTACCCAACTCTATCACACACTTGAAACTAAGTTGGTTCAAAACCTTTATTTTGCTGGTCAGATTAATGGAACGACTGGTTATGAAGAAGCTGCAGGACAAGGCTTGATGGCGGGTATTAATGCGCACAATAAAATCCACGACAAGGGTGAATTTATTCTTAATAGAGATGAGGCTTATATTGGTGTTTTAATCGATGATTTGATTACAAAAGGAACAGAAGAACCTTACAGAATGTTCACTTCTCGTGCAGAATACAGATTGCTTTTAAGACAGGATAATGCAGACATCAGATTGACAGAAAAAGCTTACAATCTTGGTTTAGCAAAAGAAGAAAGATTGAGAAATGTTCAGGAAAAAATCACAAAAAGTGATGAACTGGAAGCCTATTTAAGAGAAACTTCAATCAAACCAAACGCTATCAATCCCATTCTTGAAAGCATTGAATCTTCTATTGTAGACCAAGCTTACAGAGCTTCTCATTACTTGACTCGTCCAAATATGACTTTGAAAAAGCTAGAAGAAATTCAAACTATAAAAGATATTACTTCAGCCTACAAAGAAGAAGTCCGAGAACAAGCTGAAATCAACATCAAATACAAAGGTTACATCGAGAAAGAAAAGGATAATGTGGCTAAATTAAACCGTCTGGAAACATTTAAAATTCCTCAAGATTTTGACTATTCTAAAATAGCATCTTTATCTACAGAAGCTAAGCAAAAGATGACCAAAGTAAGACCAGTTACAATTGCTCAAGCTGGCAGAATTAGTGGTGTTTCTCCTTCAGATATCAATGTTTTATTGATTTACTTAGGAAGATAATTAGTAATGTTCCACGTGAAACATATCAAAGAACAATGCAATTTTCATTGTTCTTTTTGTTTAAATAACAAATTATAAAATGAAAATTAAAGACCATTTTCTATCTCAGGAAGAATTCGAATTGATAGAAACTGAAACAAAAGGTGTTTTCAAAACCTCTCCTATTCCATCGAATATTTCCAAATATTATGAGAGCGAAGATTACATTTCGCATCATCAGGACACTGGAAGTTTGAAGGAGAAAGTTTACAAGTTTTTACAATCTTTCAATCTTCAATACAAGAAAACGATTCTTCTGGACAGAATAAAAAAGGATTCTAAAGTTTTGGATTACGGTTGCGGTGCGGGAGAATTTGTAAAATATATTGAAAATGATTTTGAAACCTTTGGATTTGAACCAAATTCGGATGCAAGAAATGCAGCCATAAATAAGACGTCAAAGGCAAAAATTATTGATGATTTAAGTTCAATAGAAAATCAAAGTCTGGATGCCATTACGCTTTGGCACGTTTTCGAACACATCGAAAATCAGAGCGAGACGCTCAGCCAATTTTATAATAAACTTCAACCAAAAGGATTATTAATAATTGCTATTCCAAACCCGACTTCTTACGATGCGAAACATTATAAAGAATTTTGGGCGGCTTATGATGTACCAAGACACATTTATCATTTTTCAAAAAATGGAATGGAAAATCTGATTTCTAAAAATCCAGATTGGAAATTAAGAAAAATAAAACCACTCCTACTCGATTCATTTTATATCTCGATGTTAAGTGAAAAATATAAGAAATCACCTCTTTTTTGTCTAAAAGCTGTGGTTCATGGAACAATTTCTAACGTAAAAGCACTTTTTAACACAGAATTTTCGAGTTTGATATATATTATCGAAAAAAGATAGAAAATCGATTTTTGAATGGTTTCTGAAGGCCAATTTTCGGCTATTTTGTTCAAAATTTGTTAATAAATGCAAAATTTAAAAAAATGAGAAACGTTTCTCAATTTCAAATTAAGTGCTTGAGAATTGCATAAAAAAATTTTCTCAAAGATTATTCAAGTACAGACAAAAATAAAACCGACAAATTACTCTGTCGGTTTTTATATTTAAGAAAATTAATTCTTATTTATTAATCGCTGCAACACCTGGAAGTTCCAAACCTTCCAAACTTTCCAACATTGCTCCTCCTCCAGTCGAAACATAACTTACTTTGTCAGAATATCCGAATTGCTTTACAAATGCAACACTGTCGCCTCCTCCAACTAATGAGAACGCTCCAAGTTTTGTAGCTTCCGCAATACTGTCGCCTAAAGCTATAGTTCCAGCAGCAAAATTTGACATTTCAAAAACACCGATTGGACCATTCCAAAGAATTGTTCTTGAATTTAATAAAACATCATTGAAGATTTCTCTTGATTTTGGACCTGCATCCAAACCTTGCCAATCTTCAGGGATTTCTCTGATATCACATTCTTTTCTATCCGCTTCATTATTGAAATCATCAGCAATGATAACATCTGTAGGAAGATACACTTCTACGTTATGTTGTTTTGCTTTTTCAAGAATTTCGATAGCAAGACTTAATTTATCGTCTTCAACAATTGATTGTCCGATTTTTCCACCAAGAGCTTTTATAAATGTGAAAGACATTCCGCCACCAATGATTAAGTTATCAATTGCAGGAAGAATATTTTCAATAATTGTAATTTTTGTAGAAACTTTAGAACCTCCAAGTATCGCAGTTACAGGCTTTTCACCAGATTTTAGAACTTTATCGATTGCAATTAATTCATTTTCCATCAGTAAACCGAAAAATTTAGTAGAAGGAAAAAATTCAGCAATTACAGCTGTGGAAGCGTGTGCTCTATGCGCAGTTCCAAAAGCATCATTCACGTAAGCATCACCTAATTTTGATAACTTCTCAGCGAAAGCTTCATCACCTTTTTCCTCTTCATTATGAAAACGAAGATTCTCCAACAAAAGAATTTCGCCAGGTTGAAGTTCAGCGGAAGCTTGTTCAGCCTTCTCTCCTATCGATTCGTCCACAAATTTCACTTCTTTACCAAGAACTGAAGAAACTTCATCCAGAATATTTTTAAGAGAATATTTGTCGTTTACTTCGCCTTTTGGTCTTCCAAGGTGCGTCATTAAGATTACAGAACCACCATCAGCAAGAATTTTATCAACAGTAGGTTTTACAGAAATAATTCTGGTATTGTCCGTTACTTTTAGATTTTCGTCCTGCGGAACATTGAAGTCAACACGTACTAAAGCTTTTTTGTTTTTAAAATCGAAATCTTTTATTGTTTTCATTAATTTTAATTTAAGGTTTTTATTAAAAGAACAGAATAAATCCTGCCCTCTTTGTTTCACAAATTTAAAACTTATTCTTCCCTTTCAAAAATTTAATTTGCAAAAAGAATCCACAAACCTTCATTACATTATTATACATCTCTTTTTCTTTTTATAAAAAAATAATATTGTAGTGTATTGTTGTAGTGCGGTAGTATGCGGAGAAATAAAAACCAATTATTTCATCACACGAAATGTGGATTAATGAGTAGGTTTTTAACATTAATTTAATATTGACAATCAAATAATTAAGATTGTTATCAACAAATGTTTGTAATTAATTTCAAACCTCAATATTAGAAACCATTCTGGGGATAAACTTCCTTGAAGTGAGCCAAAACTAATTTGAAATAAAGAATTGAAGTTGTCAAAAAATAGTCCATTACTAAAAATTATCAGTTATAAAAAGAAATACTTGGCAGAAGTTATCCACAGGTTTTCTGACAATTTCTAACATTCTATTATCTTCTTATTAATGATTTTAAAATTTGATTATTTAATTATCATTATTAATTTTATATAATTAATGTTTAAATAATTAATTATAAATATTATTGATAATTGTATTAAAATAGTATGCCAACATTAATAAAATATGTATTAATTTTATCCTTGAAATAAATCATTAATTAAACGAAATGAAAAAGATTGCAATAGCCTGTGACCACGCGGGTTTTGAATATAAAGAGCTAATCAAAAAATACCTCGACGGCAAGTTTGAAGTGCAAGATTTTGGAACCTACTCTGCTGATTCTGTTGACTATCCGGACTTTGTGCATCCATCTGCAACGTCTGTAGAAAATGGAGAAAACGAATTGGGAATTTTGATTTGCGGAAGCGGAAACGGCGTTCAAATCACGGCTAATAAACATCAGAAAATACGATGTGCACTTTGCTGGATGCCAGAAATTGCATCATTGGCGAGACAACACAACGATGCGAATATGATTTCGATTCCGGCGAGATTCATTTCAAAAGAACTGGCGTTTGAGATTGTAGATAAGTTTCTAACCACGGATTTTGAAGGTGGCAGACATCAGAAAAGAGTTGATAAAATAGCATTTTGCTAAACATAAAAACCTGTAATTGTTAAGATTACAGGTTTTATTTTTAAAGTTATATCTTTGCAACGCATTTCACAGAGAAAGTTCTTTCTCACGAAACCATAAATTAATACAAAGGTTTCCCAAACTCCCCTATTTTATTTTATCTTTATTGATGATTAATTACTGCGAATCTCAGTAAATTTTAAAATGATAAAAACTCTATTCTGTTTTTCGATGATTTTTTCTTTTTTGTGTTTATCAGCGCAGGGAAAAGATATGGATGGCGATGGCGTTTTGGATAAAGATGATTATTGTCCTAATGTAAAAGGGAATTATTATGGATGTCCTGACCCAACAAAGCCGGATTGCACAGAATTTCAGAAAGAGAAGAAACTATTATTTGATAAATTAAAACAAGAATCTCAATCAATTGATTACTCGAAACTTGGTGACATCATTTTTTCTAAAATCGATTTTAGAAAATTTAAAAATCATAATCTTTTAATTAGCCTGGAAAATATGAAAGGATATGATTGTGGAGTTCCTTTTATGTATGAATGTAGAAGTGATTACAATGTCATAAATCCAAATTTTTCTTCTTCAGATTTTATGACTGAAAAGATGATAAAATCTTTCAGAAAAAAAATCGATGCAAACATAATTCCGGTGTTAGCAATTAATAACTTTGATAACGATTTTGGAATGACTTTGCTGTCAAAGAGTTCATTCGAAGATTGGCAACAATTTAGGGACTTTAGATATTTTAAAATTATTGGAGAATTGGCTTCCACAGCAAAAATTTTATACAGAAATAGAGAACAGGAAATGTGTTATTTCCCCAATAAAAAATATGAACTGAACATCGAGCAAGCAGATAATCTGATGTTTGATTTCAAAAATGAATTAGGAAATTTAGTGATTGTTGATATTTATTACAACAAAGACAATACCCCACAAACACTCAGATTTCAATATAAAAATAGTAAATGGATTTTACTATAAACAAATAGAGAACAATGAAAAACAAAAAAAATACATCTCATAAAAACGAACAGAAACTTCTGGATTTAGGAAGAACAATCCTTCGTTTTATGAATCAGAAAACATCCAAAATCTACAATTACAAACAGATTGCGGATGGCATAGATTACAAGAATCCAAGACAAAGAGAACTTGTAATCCAAGCGCTTCACAGATTGCAGGCGCTACAGAAAATCAAAGAAACCGAGAAAGGAAAATACATCGTCAATCTCAATATTGAAGGAACTTTGACTGGCGTTATCGATTTCAACCAATCCGGAAATGCTTACGTAAAAGTAGAAGGAATGGCCGATGATATCTTCGTTCATCAGAAAAATGTGAAAGATGCTTTGCAAGGCGACAAAGTCCTTTTGGTAACCTATAATTTCAAAGGTAAAAAAGTAGAAGGTTCCGTTGCAGAAGTTCTGGAACGTGCAAAAGATACTTTTGTCGGGATTTTCCAGCAGATTGCAGATAAGGATTTCGGATTTGTAGTTTTCGAAAAAAGAACGATGAATACGGATATGTTCATTTCCAAAAACCATTTCAATGGCGCACAAGACGGCGACAAAGTCATCGTGAAAATGCGTGAATGGCGACCAGGAAGCAAAAATCCGGAAGGCGAAATCGTCACAGTTCTTGGAACGCCTGGCGACCACGAAACAGAAATCCACGCAATTCTTGCAGAATATGGTTTGCCTTACAATTTCGAGCCGGAAGTGGAGCACGACGCAGACCAAATCGATAGAAGCATCAACGATGAAGAAGTCGCAAAACGCTGGGATATGCGTGATATTTGCACCTTTACAATTGACCCGAAAGATGCGAAAGATTTCGATGATGCTTTATCAATTCAGAAATTAGAGAATGGATTGTGGCAAATCGGTGTTCACATTGCGGACGTTTCGCATTACGTAAAACCAGGAACTATTTTGGATGATGAAGCTTACAAAAGAGCAACATCGGTTTATCTTGTCGATAGAGTAGTGCCGATGCTTCCGGAGGTTTTGAGTAATGATGTTTGTTCACTGCGACCAAATGAAGATAAATTCACATTCTCAGCCGTTTTTGAACTGGATGAAGATGCGAAAATTCACAAGCAATGGTTTGGCAGAACGTTAATCCATTCCGACAGAAGATTTTCTTACGAGGAAGCGCAGGAAAGAATCGAAACTCAGGAAGGCGATTTAACAGCAGAAATCCTTCAACTCGATAAATTAGCGAAAATCCTAAGAGCCGAAAGAATCCGAAATGGCGCCATCACATTTGATAGGAGTGAGGTGAGATTTAACCTTGATGAGAACAGCAAACCAATTGGCGTTTACTTCAAAGTCAGCAAAGATTCCAACCATTTGATTGAGGAATTTATGCTTTTGGCCAACAAAAAAGTCTCCGAATTTATTTCATTAAACAAAAGAAATGAACCAACCGGAAATACTTTCATTTACAGAATCCACGATGACCCAGACCCAGCGAAGTTGACCGCTTTAAGAGATTTCGTAGGCACTTTCGGTTACAAAATGGACCTGGCAAATACCCAAAAAGTCGCTGAATCTCTGAATAAATTATTGAGTGACGTCAAAGGAAAAGGCGAAGAAAATATGGTAGAAACCTTGGCGATGAGAACGATGAGTAAAGCGATTTATTCCACCGATCCAATTGGCCATTACGGACTTGGCTTCGAATATTATTCGCATTTTACATCGCCAATCCGTCGTTATCCCGATTTGATCGCGCACAGATTGCTTCAACATTATTTGGACGGTGGAAAATCGCCAAACAGAGAAGTGGTGGAAGAGCAGGCCAAACATTGTTCTGCAATGGAAAGATTGGCTTCTGAAGCAGAGAGAGAAAGTATCAAATTTATGCAGGTCAAATTTATGGAAGAACACGTGGGCGAAGTTTTCGCAGGTGTTATTTCCGGCGTTTCTGACTATGGTTTCTGGGTAGAAATCCCTGAAAATGGCGCAGAAGGAATGATAAAACTAAGAGATTTAGTAGATGATTCTTACTCTTTAGATGCAAAAAATTACGCAATTATCGGTTCCAGAACCGGCAATACTTTCCGACTTGGAGACGAGGTCAAAATCAAAGTGGTGAAAGCCAATCTGATTGCAAAACAACTCGATTTCAAAATTGTGGAGTAGAATAGATTAACCACATAGACACATAGACAAAGCTAAAGTAGAAAAACTTCTATTTTAGCTTTTTATTTTAAATCCAATAAACTATGTGACTATGTGGTTGAATTTTTCAAGTTTAAATTCTCTGATGACATTATTTAAAAAGTAAAATGTATTTTTGTCTTCGTCTTTTACAAGATACATTTTGCTTTTCACAAAAAACTAAGAATGTTAGAACTCATTTTATACGCAGTCGGCCTGGGAATTATGCTGAGTTTGGTGTTCATCGGACCCATCTTTTTCCTGCTCATAGAAACCAGCTTTTCCAGAGGTCCCAGACACGCGATTGCCTTGGATATTGGCGTGGTTACTGCGGATTTACTTTGCATCGTTGTCAGTTATTATGCCAGCGCGGATTTAGTGAGCCTCATCGACAAACATCCAGGATTCTATCGGATTTCCGCCTTTCTGATTCTCATTTATGCCATTTATATGCTCCTTTCGAGGACCAAAATGCACATCGAAGGCGAAGAAAAACTCATCGACCAAAACTACATCAAAACATTCCTCAACGGATTTTTACTCAATTTACTGAATATCGGTGTTGTACTTTTCTGGCTCGTAACGGTTGTTTCTGTACGAAATGCCTATCCAAAAGTAGAGGATTTCGTTCTTTATATTGGGATTGTAATCGGAACTTATTTGTTAATAGATTTGTCCAAAATCATCTTAGCAAAACAATTCCACGACAGGCTCAATCAACGAGTGGCGAACAAAATAAGAAAAGCAGTTGGATGTATCTTAATGATTTTCAGTGTGTTTATCTTTATGCAAAGCTTTAAGAAATTCAACAAGTTCGAAGAAAAATTAGAAAAAGCAGAGAAACAACAACCGAAAATTAAATAATGATTTGGGCGCCTTTATCCGCCCTCCGTTCCCGCTTTTTTGTGCCAAGGCTTTTTCCGAGGCTTACAAAAAGAGCTCCACTCAGGTCGGGGCGCGCTTCGCAAGGTTGAAGATTTGTCACCAATCGAAGTTCGTCATAAAATCCAATTTTGCCAATCTTTTAAAATCTAAGAAAGACCAAAACCGAAAATTTTGATGAGCGAAGCGTCCTTGCGAATCTTAAAATATTTTCAATAAACTAAAAAAATCTTTGCGACCTTTGCGTTAAAATAAAACCAACACAAATGCAAAACATCACTTTCCCAAAATCCCTAAAAAAAGGAGACAAAATCGCCATAATTTCCCCAGCTGGCTCTGTAGAAGAAACTCAAGTGCAAAAAACCTTAGCTTTAATCAAAAGCAAAGGTTACGAACCCATTTTAGGCGAAAATCTCTACACAAAATTCCAAAATGGCTATTCTTATGCCGGAACGGAAAAACAAAGGATTAAGGATATCAATTGGGCTTTAAACGACCCAGAGATTTCCGCAATCTGGGCTTCGAGAGGTGGTTATGGCTGTCAGCATTTGGTCCAGCATTTGGATTTGAAAGAATTCAAGAAAAATCCAAAATGGTACATTGGATATTCTGACAATACGGTTATTCAAAGTTATCTGTTGAAAAAAGGTTTTGCATCCATCCACGGACAAACTATTAAAACGTCAAGCTTTGGCGTAACCGACGAAAGTTATGACTTAACCTTCGATATTCTAAAAGGAAAATTCCCAAATTATAAAATCGATTCTACAGAAAATAATAGAGTAGGAGAGGCTTCCGGAATTTTAGTCGGTGGAAATCTCGCGTTGATTTATGCACTTTTGGGAACAAAATATTCTTTCGATTTTCAAGATAAAATTTTATTCATTGAAGACATTGGCGAGAATTTCTACGCAATGGACAGAATGATAATGAGTCTGGAATTAGCAGGCGTTTTCAAGAAAATAAAAGGACTCATCGTTGGCGGAATGACCAATATGGGAAAAGAAGGCGAGAATAAAAGTTACGAAGAATCCTTCGACCCATTCGTCAACCAACAGATTGCAAACCGAGTTTCCCAGTACGATTTCCCAACAATTTTCAACTTTCCAAACGGTCATATTTACGACAACGGACCGTTGATTATAGGTTCAGAAATTACAATGAAAGTTGGAAAAAAGGTTTCGATTAAGTTCTAACCATTTATCAATCATCATTCATCAATTATAACTCCGATGGCAGATCATAACGAATTTGGAAAAATAGCAGAAGATTTGGCTGTAGATTTTTTGGTTAAGGCAAATTACAAGATTCTTGCCCGCAATTTCCGTTACTTAAAAGCTGAAGTCGATATCATTGCAGAATTTGAAAACCAAATAGTGGTTGTGGAAGTGAAAGCCAGGCATACAGATGCTTTTTTGGAACCACAAGAAGCTGTTAACAAAAAGAAAATCAAATTGTTAATCTCTGCGGCTAATTATTATATCGAGGAAAATAATATTGATAAGGAAGTCCGTTTCGACATCATCTCCGTCCTTCCCAACAAACAAAAAACCTTGGAGATTACTCATATTATTGATGCATTTCAAAGCTTCGAAATTTGATTTGATATAAAACACTATTAATTAGAATTTTAAAAAAATGTTTTACGTGAAACATTTACAATTCAGTTATCAATATCTACGGTTCGGTTACATTTAATTTAATATGATCATTCCCTGGAATATCTTTGAATCAAAATTATGAGATATGAAAACGCACCGCAAGATCATTGGTCTATTTTTCTTTTTGATCAGCATCAGCATTTGGTCACAGATTACCATTTCCGGGAAAGTTACTTTCAAAAACAAAGCTTTGAAAGATATTAATGTCACATTAAAAGACACTTACGACGGTGCTACATCTGACGCCAATGGAAATTATTCTTTCACAACTACAGAATCCGGAGATAAAATTCTGGTTTTTTCAGGAACAGATTATGATGAGGTTGAAATACCCGTTAAATTGGAAGGAAAAGACATTTCTGTCCCGGTCAATCTGAAAGCCCAGATCAATGAGATCAATGCGGTTGTGATCACAGCAGGAAGTATAGAAGCCAGCGATAAAAAGCGTGCAACAGCATTACTCACGCCTTTGGATGTTTATACAACGGCTGGTGCCAATGGGCAAATTTCGTCTGCCTTGGGTTATTTGCCAGGCGTTCAGAAAGTGGGAGAGAGCGAAGGTCTGTTCGTAAGAGGCGGAACCGGCGCAGAAACCAAGATCTTTATGGACGGAAACCTTGTGAATAATTATTTCACCAATTCGGTTCCGGGAATTGCCGGAAGAGATCGTTTCAATACGTCTTTATTTAAAGGGAATGTCTTCTCAAGTGGCGGATATTCTGCAATTTATGGTCAGGCTTTGTCATCAGTTCTTATTTTGGAAAGTGTGGATCTTCCGGAAACCACCTCTTTTGATTTCGGTGTTTCCCCGATTTTCCTCAGTGCCAATTATCAAAAATTAAATCAGGGAAAAACCGCTTCCTGGGGCGTTGCCGGTGGATATTCTAATCTTGGATTGATGGGCAAATTATTCAATTTCAATACAGATTTTGATAAATATCCTCAGGGTTATGGATTTGACGGCAACTTCAGGATCAAAACCAAAAAAGGTGGTTTCATCAAATATTACGGAAGCGTGGATGAAAACAAAATGGCAGTGGGATCCGAAAGTCTCGAGGAAGATTCTGACAAAAATATGGTCAACCTGAAAGGGCAGAATATGTATCACAATCTGTCCTATAGAGAGAAATTCGGGAAGTATCTTTTGAATATTGGAACGTCTTACACTTACAACTCCAGCAATTTGAATTTTGCCACCTTTCTTAATAATGTGGAACAATCCAATACGCCAATCAATAGTAAATCGAATTACATCAATGCAAAAGCGGTTGTCGAAAGAAAAATCAACAGAGCGAGCATTCTTCGGGCTGGTTTTGAATTGAATAATGCGGATGAAACTATGAAATATGGATCTTTTGAAAGAGATTACAAAGATTTGATCTCGTCTGCATTTGCGGAAACCGATTTGATTTTCACTAATAATTTAACGGCAAAAATAGGAGCCAGAACGGAACATTCATCTTACCTAGACAAATGGAATTTCTCGCCAAGAGCGGCTTTGGCCTACAGGATTTCTAAAGACTGGACCACATCTTTCGCTTATGGGATCTTCTATCAAAATCCGGAAAGCAAATATCTTTACAGCAAGAATTTCAATTTCCAGCGGGCGGATCATTACATCTTTCAGGTTCAGAAAAATGCGGACGGAAGAAGTCTGAGATTCGAAGCATTTTATAAAAAATATGGTGATCTGATCAAAACAACTTCTTTGATAGATAACACAGATGCGACAACCACTCAGTATTATCAGATCGCAAATGACAACGGTGGAAAGGGCTATGCAAAAGGAATCGAACTATTCTGGAGAGACAAAAAGACCATCAAGGACATCGATTATTGGCTGACCTATTCTTATCTGGATTCGAAAAGAAATTTCCTGAACTATCCTTTTAGTTTAGCTCCGAATTTCGCCTCAAAACATACCATTAATGCGGTTGCCAAAAAGTTCATTATGGATTGGAAAACAGGATTTAATCTGTCATATACCTATTCCAAAGGGCGACCTTATTATGATTTGGTTTCAGAAAATGGAGAAAATATAATTCGTCATCAAGGAAGACTGAAAGATTACAGCGGACTGAATTTCAGTGTGAATTATGTACCGAGTGTCGGGAAAAAAGATTCCAAATCGTTTACCGTATTTGTTCTCAGCATCAATAATGTCTTAGGAAACAAAAATGTTTACGGATACAATTATTCGGCAGATGGCAATAGCAGAAGTGCCGTAAGACCGCCTGTTAATACCTTTGTCTTCATCGGCGTCTTCGTCAGTTTTGGTGTTGATAAGACGAATGATGCAATTAATAATAATTTGTAAAATACTTATCGCAAAGGCGCAAGTAAAAAACTGTAAAACTGTTGAAAGCCACTAAAGATTGAATAGAATTAAAATCAAAGATTTGCGCCTTAAAAAGCAAATTAATTTTAAATAAATTTTGTGACTTTGCGATAAAAATTATTCTAAAACAACAATTCAGTCATCAAAAACTACAGCTCAGCAGAATAATATTTCGATGACCAAAAACTCATTCTATCTTTGAATCAGAAATTTAAAACAAACAAACAAATAAAATATACTATTATGAAAAAATTGATCTTAAGCTTCAGCCTTTCTTTACTTGGTTTCACAGCTTTTGCGCAAACCGCCTATGAAAAGGCAATGACAGAAAAAATAAGCAAAATAGAAACTTCTAAAACGACGGAAGAATTAACGGCTTTGACCAATGATTTTGAAAGAATTGGAACCAAAGAAAATACCCAATGGCTGCCTTACTATTACGCCGCCTATGCAACCATACAGAAGGGAAGAGTGCTGATGAGATCGGGGAAAAATGCAGAGCTCGATCCCATTGCAGAGCAAGCGGAAAAATACATTGCCCAAGCAGAGGCGCTTAGTCCAAACAATGCCGAGATCTACATCCTGAAAAAGATCACCAGCGGATTCCGAATGATGGTAGACCCGATGTCCCGCTACATGAAGGAAGCACCAGTGGCACAGAAAGCATTGGCAAAAGCCAAAGAACTGGATCCGGAAAATCCCAGAATCACGGTACTTTTGGCAGAAGATGCTTACTTCACGCCCGAGCAATACGGTGGAAGCAAACCAAAAGGTGTAGAGTTATTCAAGAAATCTTTGGAACAGTTCGCTGCTTACAAACCAAAAACGGCGCTCGATCCAAATTGGGGAAAAGCAGAGGCCGAATATTTTATCAGTCAGAAATAAAAACACAAACATTCATTTTTTCATAAAGTTCCTTCGTTATCAGCGAGGGAATTTTTATTTAGTTCCAAACAAGTTGCGGGAAGCTAAGATATTTTGTGTTTTAGTTTAAACAGGTTGTTTAGAGAAAATACAAGTTGTGATTTGGTTTAAACAAGTTGCACAAAGCAAAATCAAATTGTGTTTTAGTTTAAATGGGTTGTTTAGAGAAAATACAAGTTGTGATTTGGTTTAAACAGGTTGCACAGAGCAAAATCAAATTGCGTTTTAGTTTAAATGGGTTGTTTAGAGAAAATACAAGTTGTGATTTAGTTTAAACAAGTTGCGGGAATTAAAACTGATTTCCATACGCTTACAAAGATACTTGCCACACACTTCAGAAGTTCTATTTTTTTGTATTTTTGAGAAAACCTTTATCAATGAATATTAAACCGGTATTATTAACGGCTGGAGTCCTATTTTCAGCCACTTTTTATTCTCAAAAAATGACTTATCCGAAAGCAGTAAAAGGAACTCAGGTTGACAATTATTTCGGAACCCAGGTTGCAGATCCTTACCGCGATCTGGAAAATGATTCTGAAGCGACTAAAAAATGGGTGGATGAGGAAGTAGCTTACAGCCAGAATTACCTCTCCAAAATCCCTTACCGTGAAACCATCAAAGATCAGCTGAGAACCATCTGGAACTACGAAAAGATCTCGGCGCCGTTCAAAGAAGGTGATTATACTTATTTCTCCAAAAACAACGGATTACAGGCGCAATCTGTGATCTACAGAACAGGTCTCAAAACCAAAAACATCGAGGTTTTTCTGGATCCAAATAAATTTTCTGAAAAAGGAACCACTTCACTTTCGAATCTTTCATTTAATAAAAAAGGAAATCTTGCGGCATATTCAATCTCAGAAGGTGGAAGTGATTGGAACAAAATCATCATTATCGACGCTATCACGAAGAAGCAAATCGATGAAACAATTGTTGATGTGAAATTTAGTGGAATTGCTTGGAAAGGTGATGAAGGTTTCTATTATTCCAGCTATGACAAGCCGAAAGAGGGAACTGTGCTGTCCGGAATGACAGATAAGCACAAGGTTTATTTCCACAAACTTGGAACAAAACAGTCCGAAGACCAATTGATTTTCGGAGGTGAAAAAACGCCGAGAAGATATCTTTCCGCAGGCGTTTCGGAAGACCAAAGATTCCTGATTATTTCCGGCGCTAACGCAACCAACGGAAACGAATTATACATTAAGGATTTGAAGAACGGTGGCGACTTTGTTCAGATCAATAGAGGTTTTGATATCAATGCCGATATTGTAGATACACAGGGCGATGACATTTTTATCTTCACAGACAAAGATGCTCCAAATATGCGATTGGTGAAGGTGAGCATCAATAATCCAGGTCCGGAAAACTGGAAAGATGTAATCCCGGAAACTGAAAATGTGCTGGGAATCTCCGAAGGTGGCGGCTATTTCTTCGCTACTTATATGAAAGATGCGATTGATATTGTAAAGCAATTTGATAAAACTGGAAAATTAATTAGAGAAATCTCACTTCCTGGAAAAGGAAATATCTCAGGTTTTGGAGGGAAAGAAAAAGAGAAGGATCTTTATTACTCATTTACTAATTACATTACGCCTGGAACGATTTACAAGTATAATGTAGATTCCGGAAAATCAGAAGTTTATCAGAAACCGGATGTGAAATTCAATCCCGAAGATTATGTTTCAGAACAGGTTTTCTACACTTCAAAAGACGGAACGAAGATTCCGATGATGATCAATTATAAAAAAGGAACCAAGCTGGATGGTAAAAATCCAACAATCCTTTATTCTTACGGCGGTTTCAACATCAGTTTGCAACCAGGTTTCTCTGTTGTGAATGCGATCTGGATGGAAAATGGCGGCATCTACGCAGTACCAAATATCCGTGGCGGTGGCGAATACGGAAAAAAATGGCACGATGCAGGAACGAAACAGCAGAAGAAGAACGTGTTTGATGACTTCATTGCTGCCGGAGAATACCTACAGTCGAAAGGTTACACTTCGAAAGAATTTATGGCGCTTTCCGGACGTTCAAACGGTGGACTTCTGGTAGGTGCAACTATGACAATGCGACCTGATCTGGCAAAAGTTGCGTTCCCGGGTGTAGGCGTTTTGGATATGTTGAGGTACAACAAATTCACTGCTGGCGCAGGCTGGTCTTATGATTACGGAACGGCCGAAGACAACAAGGAAATGTTTGAGTATTTGAAGTCTTATTCACCGGTTCATCAGGTAAAATCAGGAACCTGTTATCCGTCAACAATGATTATCACAAGTGATCACGATGACAGAGTCGTTCCGGCCCATTCTTTCAAATTCGGCGCTGAGTTGCAGGAGAAACAATCTTGTAGTAATCCAATTCTCTTGAGAATCGAGAAAAATGCCGGTCACGGCGCAGGACGTTCTACAGAACAAGTCATTGGCGAAAATGCTGATTTGTTGAGTTTTGCGTTATTCGAAATGGGAATTAAGACTTTGAAGAAGTAACCATATTTTATCGCAAAGGCGGAGAAAATTATATTATTCTAATGCTATAAGCCACAAAGTTTTAAATATTATTATTGAAAACAATATTTATTTTGCGACTTTGCGATAAAAATTCACACAACAAAATCCTGAAACTAGTTTTCGGGATTTTTGTTTTTTGGAAAGCATTTTGTATAGAATTAATAATAAAAAAATTTACAAATGAGAACAAATTACTTGATATTAAGTGTTTCAGTTGGTTTAGCTTTAGCTTCGTGTAAAAAAAATGAAGACAGCAAAATGATGAATCAAACTTATGCTACAGAAAGTACAGTAACAGACGACAACGGAAAAATAGACAGCGCCACTACAACATCTATGGAGAAAGATTTGAATGGTAATAAAACATCATCAGTTTCTTATCCTTACAAAGCCGAAGACGGAAGCCGTGCAAAAGCTACTTTTGATGATAATGGCAAATCCAAAACAGTCACTATCGAAGCGAATAACATGGAATATGTTCTGGACTTCAAAAAAGCAACCGCGGCAGGCGAACTTTACGAAAGAAACAGTATTTCCGCAGAAACTACAGCAGATTCTTTATTTATTTCTCAGGGAAATCAGGTGATTCACTTGGGGAAAGTGAAGTAAAATATAGAAGGGATTTAATTAATTTTAAATCCTTTTTTTATATGTAATCATCTCTATTATTAATTAAGAAAAATATTAGTAGTAAATAAGTTAAAACATTTTGGTTAATTCTTCGACCAAAAAATTTACCTGAATTGGACGTAGTTTTTTATCAACAGCAAGACGGGGATCAAAGCCAGTCTTTACAATAACCATATTTTTTTCGGGAATAGTGATGATAAATTGTCCAAGAAACCCGTACAAAAAACGGTGCTTTATTTCGGTTTCGTCATTTGCCCAGACTGTAAAGCAGAAAGCATCATTTTCAGTTGTTGGCGTGAGGAGTTTTTTACAGTAATCTTTGCTGATGATTTGTTTTCCGTTCCAGCTTCCGTTCTGCAAAAGAAGTTGTCCTATTTTAGCAAAATCTCTTGGCGTTGCATGAATACAGCAGAATGCCTTTTCCATTCCTTTTTCATCTGTGCTCCATTTGGCTGGGAATTCCATCTCCAGAGGTTTCCACAATTTCTCCGAAAGATAAGTAGAGAGTTCCTTACCTGTTACTTCCTTCAAAACAAATCCTAAAAGCTGAGGAGAAACACTTTGGTATTCATATTTTTTTCCGGGCATTTCTTTTACTTCTACTGCAAAAGTCTGTTCAGCCAAATCATTTATAAAATATTGCTTGGAATTTTGAGCAAATGGATGGTTGTACTCCTCGTCCCAATCCATTCCGGATTGCATCATCATCAGATGGCATACTGTGAGAAATTTACCATATTTGCTGTTTTCATATTGTGGAAAAATGGTGGAGATCAGCTGGTTTTCATTTTCAAGATAACCGTCTTCTATGGCACAACCAACTAAGATGGAGAGAATCCCTTTCGCCATAGAAAATGAGTTCATCTGTGAAGAATAGTTATGATCTTTCCAATATTGTTCGTGCACCAATTTGCCGTCTTGAATCACCACAAGTGATGAGGTTCTTGTTTTTTTCAGATCCTTCAGTACAGTTTCTGGGAGTGTTTTTTTGTTGTAACTCGTGTCTTTTCCCCAAGGTTTTGGATTTGCATTTTGAACAGGATTGGATGGGAATTTTTCTTCATCATCAATGGATGGCGTCAATGGTCCTTTTTTAAGATTAATGCCAATTGCTTTAAAAATATAGCCATAACCGGAAATATAGATGGCGGCAGTGGCAGATGCGGTGGCTAAAAAAGCAAACCATATTTTTTTCATGGCCAAAAGGAAAGTAAAAATTATGCCTTTCTTATTTCGCTTATTTTAAAATAAAAAATCCCGACATCAAATCGGGATTTTAATTTATATTAAATAAGATTAAATCTTAGAAAGCAAATTCCTAAAACTAGTCTTTTCATCAATAATTCTTCTTAGATCCGCCACAGAAACTCTCTCCTGCTTCATCGTATCACGATCTCTGATGGTTACGGTATTGTCCACCAAACTATCGTGATCGATGGTGATACAAAGTGGCGTTCCAATAGCATCTTGTCTTCTATAACGTTTACCGATCGCATCTTTCTCCTCGTAGAACAAGTTAAAATCATACTTCAGGTCGTTGAAAATCGTTTCTGCATATTCTGCCAAACCATCTTTTTTCATCAATGGAAGAATCGCCGCTTTTACCGGAGCCAAAGCTGGTGGCAAACTTAGAACTGTTCTCTCAGAGCCGTCTTCCAGAACTTCATCCTTAAGACAAGTCGAGAACAAGGCCAAGAACAATCTGTCCAATCCAACCGAAGTTTCTACAACGTAAGGCACATAATTCTCGTTTCTTTCCGGATCAAAATACTGTAACTTTCTACCAGAGAATTTTTCGTGAGCCTTCAAGTCAAAGTCAGTTCTACTGTGGATTCCCTCTAATTCCTTGAACCCGAATGGGAAATTAAACTCAATATCAGCCGCAGCATTTGCATAATGCGCTAATTTCTCGTGGTCGTGGAAACGGTAATTTTCAGAACCCAATCCAAGAGCCAAATGCCAGTTTAGACGTTTTGTTTTCCATTGTTCGTAGAATTCCAACTCCGTTCCGGGCGCTACAAAATATTGCATTTCCATTTGTTCAAATTCTCTCATTCGGAAGATGAACTGTCTCGCAACGATTTCATTTCTAAATGCTTTTCCAATCTGCGCAATCCCGAAAGGTAATTTATGTCTGGAAGTTTTCTGAACATTCAGGTAATTCACAAAAATTCCCTGAGCCGTTTCTGGTCTCAAATAGAGATCCGTCGCCGTATCAGCCGAAGCACCCAATTTGGTCCCAAACATCAAGTTGAATTGTCGCACTTCCGTCCAGTTTTTAGAACCTGTATCCGGATCGGCGATTTCCAATTCTTCTATCAAAGCTTTTACATCCGCAAGATCTTCGTTTTCCAAAGATTTCGCCATTCTTGTAAGGATTGCCGCTCTTTTCGCACGATATTCCAAAACTCTTGGATTCGTAGCTTCAAACTCAGCTTTATCAAAAGCATCACCAAATCTCTTGGCCGCTTTTTCTATCTCTTTATTTTCTTTATCCTCAATTTTCGCGCAATAATCCTCGATCAAAACATCCGCACGAAATCTCTTTTTAGAATCCTTGTTGTCGATCAATGGATCGTTGAACGCGTCCACGTGTCCGGAAGCTTTCCAGATCGTTGGGTGCATAAAGATGGCAGAGTCGATGCCCACGATGTTTTCGTTCAGCTGAACCATCGCTTTCCACCAGTATTGTTTGATGTTATTTTTCAGTTCCGCACCGTTTTGTCCATAATCGTAGATCGCAGAAAGTCCGTCATAGATCTCAGAACTTGGGAAAATAAAACCATATTCCTTTGCGTGGGAAATCACTTTCTTGAAAACATCTTCTTGCTTTGCCATATTTAGTTAATTGAAGTGCAAAAATAAGGATTTTGCCGGAAGTGAGATGATGGAAGATGGAAGTTTTTTTAACCTTGAATTTTGAATCTCAAAACTTTGAATCTTTGGAAGCCGGGAACCTGCTGTCCGCTGCAATTCCTCGCGCCTTGCTTTCCCATCGCCAGCTGTGGGATTTCCACTACCATCAGGGCTAGTTACGGTTTCAGTTTTGAATGACGTTTCTTTAGTTGTTCAGGTCTTTCTCAATCAATTCCAAAGAATCAATCACCTTTGAGATTTTTGCATTCTGTTTTTTGATCTGTTTTGGCCGCAGAAAAAACCACGCAACTCCCAACCAAAGAAATGTCAATCCATAAGCCAATGACGCACCTAAAGTTGACATTCTCATGGCAAATTCATAAAAGTAAAAAGCAAAACCAGCTGTCAACAAAACATAATAAATACTGATTCCTTTCGTCTGCATATAAAGCTGTTGCTTTTGCAATTTTTTCAAAGAAGCCAGATATTCCTGATTGCTGATTGAAGGATTGATCTTCCGAATTACATTGATATTTTCCGAAACCAAATAGATATACATAGCCAAAGTAATCAGAATTATGACGATTCCTAAACTAGTAGTAAACATTTTAAAATCAATGACATTCCAAATAAAAATAATCATAACAGCTGTAACTGAAAGACTGAGAATGTGACAGATTGTAAACCGTAATTGTTTCTTTTTGTACTTATCAGCGGTAGATTTTATTTCTTGGATGTTAGGAATTTCCGCACTTTTCTTATTCCAGATGTCTTGGAAATTGATATTATCGGTTTGCATAATTCTTAAATTTTTCGGTTAACTTTTCTTTGATTCTGTGTATTTTGACTCTTACATTCGCAGGTGAAATCCCTACGACTTCAGCAATCTCTGCCTGTTTCATTTCTTCGAGTTCCAATGAAATGATGATCCTTTCCAGTTCTGGTAATTCCGAAATACATTGATAGAGAAGGTTTGTCATTTTATCTTGCTCAAGTTTGTTGTCCTTTTCATAATTATCCTTAATTTGGTAAGGCAATTCACTTTTCGGCATTCGCTTTTCGATGTTGATCTGTCTCAGACAAATATTGGTTGCAATTCTGTAGATCCAGGTTCCAATAGCAGCTTCCTGGCGGAACTTTGGCAACTGCTGGAAAACCGCTACAAATGTTTCCTGACAAAGATCCTTCGCAGCATCATCGTCATTCACATAACCCATACAAAGCCGAAATATCTTCTTCCAGTAATCGTGGTATATTTCTTCGAAGTTTAAAACCTGCATTGTCTTGTTTTGAAATTTAGAGTGTAAGAAACAGAAAATGTTACACAATTAAAACAAAAAAGCGCCTCAAAATTTTTGAGACGCTTTTAGGAATTATGAAGATAGATTTATTTCTTAATCAGTTTCTTACTGATCACCTGGTTGTTAGCAGTTACTATTCTAAGAACATAAATACCTTTTGGAAGCTGAGAAACATTCATTTCGGTCTTGTTGCTCTCCAATAGTTTTTTACCGTTCATATCGTACAATGCGACTACTTTCAAATTCTTATCATTAATATGAACCACATCAGCCGTTGGGTTTGGATAGATCATAATGTCAGATTTAAGATGGGTCACTTCATCATTTGCAAGGATATCAAAATCAAGGTTGTAACCCAACAGACCCAAATCTGATGATGCAATATAAACGTATGCATTTTTGTCTGAGAAATCTACATTGA
The DNA here is from genome assembly GCF_059803555.1 of Chryseobacterium sp. TB1-D10. Classification (NCBI taxonomy): domain Bacteria; kingdom Pseudomonadati; phylum Bacteroidota; class Flavobacteriia; order Flavobacteriales; family Weeksellaceae; genus Chryseobacterium; species Chryseobacterium sp. TB1-D10. The sequence goes on from NZ_JAPFHB010000001.1 coordinate 45,105, forward strand.
TGGATGTACAGAAGGTGTGCATTACTTCGCCAGGTTCAATAGATTTCCAGGTTGCAGCATTGTCGTAAGAGTAATATAGCTGGAAAATTGAAACATCGGAATCATAAGTTGCCGCTACCAGTACACCTGCGTTGGCATCAGAATAAAATACTTTGTTGGTAATGAAGTCTGATTTTTTTGTCCAGGTCAAACCTTTGTCCGCAGAAAGAAAAGTTCCTACAGATGTACCAAGTGCAATATTGTTTGGATTGATTTTGCTCTGTGCAATATCAAATACTTTGGCGTTAGAAAGATCATCGCTCACAAAAACAGAAGTCCAGTTGTTTCCGCCGTCTGCGGTTTTGTAAAGTTCGGATCCAATCAACAAGAAGAACTCATCAGAAATATTGTTTGGATGCAAAATCTTCTGAACAGATGCCTGAACAGGCAAAGTAACATTGGTCACCTGGACATCATTCGGATTATTGAAGTTCACCTTGTCCAAAGCACCTTGCTCCCAATTGTCATAAGTTGCCCAGATTTGGTTTGTAACCTGCGGATCTGTAATCACATTTGTCAATTTGCTGGAAGAAGGATTGAAGACAGTCGTGAAATTAGCACCAAAATCATCACTCACAGAAAACGTAGATCCCATAAAAGAGCCTTGAAAAGAATAAATTCTGCCATCTTTTTTGGAGTCTGTAAGGTAAATGGGCGCATCATTGCTGCTGAATATGTTCAAATTCTGGATCTTGTACGCCTGATCTGTATTATCTGCAAGATTTCTATGCACAAATCCGTTTTGGACACCGTAATATAAATGCTTAGCCGTTTCGCTTTCAAATAAACCGATCTGTCCTGTAGAGCTGAAGAACGGTGTTTTCAGTTGTGTGAATGTTTCGCCATTGTTCTGAGAAAAAAGCGGTTGATAATTGGCGCTTATGAAAACTTCTCCCGCCTTGTAAGGATTGAAACTAGCGCCTAATCCGTAATAATAACTGTTGAGGTTGTCATAAGGATAAACGACGCTTTGCCAAGTTGCGCCACCATCTTTGGTAGAAACAAACTCATCTTCTTCCAAAACTACAATGTTATTGTTATCCAGAGGATTGTACTTGATGGCAACGATGTTGTTCAAAATACCGTCGCTGTTCCACGCTACATTTTTTGTGTCAAAGCTGGATCCGCCGTCTGCAGAATGGAAAAGACCTTCCGGACTTGCGCCGAAGCTGATTCCTGTACCTGCATAAAATTCGTTTGCATTGTTTGGATTGAATTCTATCGTGCTCAAAGGACTTCCCGGAAGCTTTTGAGTAAATGTTTCACCGGCATCAGTTGAAATTAAAAGTCCACCAATTGTTTCTGTATTCCCAAGTCCGTTTGCGATGTACAATTTGTTTTTGTCCGCTGGATTTATCGCTACAGCATTGGTAATAATATTGTTGTTTTCTACAGAATAATAGATTTGTTTCCAATCATTTCCGCCATTGGCCGTGTAAAAAACTTTGTTTGCTGCGCCAAAACCTTCGGAGAATTGGGAGGCAACAATCAGTGTTTCCTTATCGTTCCCAAAAAAGTCGTATGAATTTACCCAAGGCAGATCCGTATCATTCGGCAATGCGTAAGATTTTACAATCTGTCTGGTTTGCACGTCCAGAATCTGGACATAACCAAGACCTCCGAGTCTGGTAGAAAAAGAAAGAAAAGATCCGTCCTTGCTCAGCTTCAGATTGCCGAGGCTTGTTCCAACCTCAGGAGTCAGAGAATATATTGGTTTCCACGTGGCACCATTGTCGCGGGATTCCAGAATGTTTCTGGAAATTGTAGTGGCATAAACCGTATTTGGAGTCGTAACACTGTAAGTAAGATCAAAGATTCTTCCGAACTCATTTTTTCCTAGAACATCTACTTGTGCATGGGCGTTGCTAGTAAAAAAGGCTAATAAAACGCCGGCTAAAACAGTAATTTTTCTCATATATCTAATTTTGTAAACAAATGTTATGATAAAAATTAGCAATTCAAAAAAACGGTACGGAAATAATAGGACGGAAGATCAGAAATAGTGTGACATTTTCGCTAAATACCTGTAATATAGTTATATAAGTCTATGTTGTCATCTTGTCCCATTTTCTTGATAATCCGCTCTTTTCGCTTCCGGCAGGCTTCTGTTGTAATGTTTAGAAGAGACGAAATCTCCTTCATAGAAAGGTTCATATAGACATAGGAAAGAAAACGGATGTCATTGGAATTAAGATCCGGATGAAGTGTTTTTAATTTAGAAATAAACCCTTGATTCACATCTTCAAAATGAATAAAAAAACCTTCCTCTTCCCGGCTTTGTCTCTGAAGAATTTTGAGTTGTTTGATGATATTGCTGACGTCCTGATTTTCAAAATCATCGGTTTGCCGGGAAAGCGTTTTGACGAGATCGTCTATCAATTCTATTTTTGTAGAAAGCTGCAAAGCCTTGGTTGTAAGTTTTCTGTTTTTGTTTTCAATTTCGTTTTTGTACTTTTCTTCTTCCAAAAGAGCCAGAACTTCTTTTTCTTTTAATTGATTTTCAAGAATTTCCTTGTTCTTTTTTTCCTTTTCGAGTTCCAGTTTGGCAATCTCTGCATTACTTTCTTCAATGATTTTCTGCTGTTTGTTTTTAAGAATACTCGTTCTCAAAGCCCAGATGATGATTCCGATGATAAAAATCGCTAGAAGCAAACTTTTGATAAAAATACTGCGTTGGGAAGTCAGTTTTTGCTGGCTGTCGGCTAGGTTTTTCTGAGAATTTTCCAGTTCAAATTTAATTCTGCTGTTTTCAAAAAGTTGTCCGTTTTTGATTTTATTCACAGAATCTTTCACCGCAATTACCGAGTCTTTATAGGAAACTGCACGATCTATATTGTTTGCCTTTTTGTAAAGGCTGCTCAACTTTTCAAAAATATTATCCTTAAAATCATAACTCTGATTATTTTCTTCAGCCAATTTCAGATAATTAAATGCTTTTGGAAGGTTATTTTTTTCTTCAGCTACCACAGCTAGGTTGTAAAAAGCCTGCGTTTTATATTCTGAATGCTCTACACCATTTAGCAAAGGTAAAAGTGAGGAAAGAAGTTTTTCCGCTTCATCGTAATGCTTTAGATTGATAAGCGTTTCTGCGTAAGTCGATTTTGCCAAGAGATTGTACGGCGAATTTATGGTAAGTTTCAGCGCTTCATCAATGTAATTTTTTGATTTGGCATATTCTTTCTTTTCATTGGAGACGATAGCAAGATTAATAGCATATAAACCTTTGGAAACCTTGTTGTTAGATTTTCCTGCGAGCTCGTATGCTTTCAAGAAATAATCCTCCGCTTTGTCCTGTTTTTGGTCTCTTGAATACAGGATTGCGATGTTGTTGAGAACCGTCATTTCTGACTTTTCGTCTAGGTGAGCCACAGCAATTTTATAGGCATCTAGATAATTATTTAGCGCCTCGCCGTAGTCCAGTCTCATATAATAATTAGCGCCAATATTATTCACAGCCAGGAATTCTTCGCGGTACCATTTGTTTTCTCTAGCAATATTCCTGGATTTTGTAAGCAGCTGCAAAGATTTTCCAAAATCCTTTTTATTCATCGCTTCAATACCCTGAATGACCATTTTCTCGCAATCTTTTGGAACGATGGCGAAAGCCTGAATGGGCAGAATAATCAGGAAAATGATAAAAACTAAGTTTTTATGAAAATGCTTCTGGATCATTAGATTTAAGATAAAAACAAGTAAAGATAATAAAGATTTTGCTCTCATTTTTTTTGAAGTCTGAACTTACTACGTAAGAGCTTAATTATACATCATTAATTCCTTTTAAAATGTGCCATTGTTAATGATTTCCCAGTTATAGTGCGTAATTCGTAAGATTATGTATGTAAAAGAATAAAATTGTAAATTTAAAATCAAAAAAACTTTATTTCAAAAAACTAAAATTTTCACAACAAAAACAAAAGCCATGAGAAAAACAATCCTTTTTTTTATGCTATTTCTGTATAGCATAAACTACAGCCAGATAAATCCCACTTTGGGAATTGGTCTGGAAACGTTAACTATGAATAAAGGAACTATAGATGTAGAAGTTCTTACTAAAATCATAATGGAGAAACAAAAGGAACTGAAAAAAGAAGCCCTGAAACGCTTTATGTTCAAAATGTTTCCGGATACCAATTATACCACTCGTTTTTATGTTCAGAATTGCCTGAATATTCTCCTGAACGAGAAAAATCCTCAAGTTATAGAAAAGGAAGTTTTGGAACTGACGACCAATTATGCGATTGCTTTAGGTGTGACGAAAGCTCTGGAAAAATTGGATTCGAAAATATTTGAGAACAATGTCAAAATAAACTACAGTACAGATTACATTGCGAATATTAAAATGCTTTCATTCGATGAAAAATTTAAGTCTCTGAAAGCCTTAGAAAACGACAAAATAAACATCGAAAACACATTAAGAAAAGTAATAGAAGAAAGAAAAACAGAAGAGGCGAAGAACACTCTATCAGATCTTGATAAAAAAGAAAAAGAAATACGGAAAATCAAAAGATATCTTTTAAAGAAAAATGTAGATAGTGTTAAATTTATAAATCTCGATAGTACTAAATTCAGGTTCGGACAAAAGCTGGATTTGGTGAGTTTGGCTTTATCAGAAAACGAAAGGCTTATAAAGAAAGGTTTTTTTAAAAATAAAATTGATTACAGGGAAGAGCAGGCGCCTTTTGTAAGTGAAGAAAAAGACAAACAAATAAAAGAAAGTATCAATAATGCGATAAATCCATATATTGAAAATTACGATATTATTAAAACATTTCTAAGTGAAGCGAAAATCTCCAACGTTGGCAATATTGGAGAGGAGCTGACGAATATTTATTTGAGCCAGCTGAATTATGATGAGATAAATGCTTTTTTGAAAGATAAATCTTTGGTTAATGCAGATGTACAGAATGAATTGCTTAAACTAAACAATTTACTATCCATAAAAAATGATATTCTTAAACTTAAAGAATTCAAGATAGCAACTATAGGCAATAATCCTATAAAAGACCTGGACGCTACGGATGTTTTTCTGAAAAATAATTCGGAAAAAAACAACAATATTGTGAACATCTACAACAATATTAAATTGAAATCTGATGCGCTTAAAAAAGATCTGCCAAAGCTTGAGTCGCTTTACTCCTCAATAGATAAATTTGAAATAAAACCTTTGCCGTCAAAGAGAATCGAAAGTATTACAAAAGATCCAACAAGCTATAAAAAAAGTTTGGAAATCGTCAGGAACGAAAAGAAAGTAAAAGATTCGATATTCAGTACAACCGAGCTAAATGCACAAAATAAAGAAACAAGCCTGAAACGCATTGTAAATAAAATCGATAGTATTTCTGTAATTTATAAAATAAACGATGAACTAAAAAACACACAGATCGAGAATAAAAAAAACCTCGAAGAATTTAATAAAAATTTCAATAAAAACATTGAAGAACTTGATTTCCAAATCAGAGAAGCAAATAAAAATATTGCTAAAACGAGTACTTTCTTTAAAGCCTATATTGATTTTTTGATTGCACAGATAGAGAGTTCAGAAAATATTTATATTAATGAAAATAATACGGAAGTAAAGGAATCGCTCGTCAAGATAATACCGTCTTTATTCGAAAAATTAAATTATCTACGAACAGATAAAGATTACACGCTGTCAGATATTTCCTTTCTGGAAAATGATATTTTAAAGGAAATCGTACTTGTAAAAACTTTGGACAATGAGAATTCCCAATATTATAAAGACATAATTGTCAGCATCAAAAACCTGACACCACTACTAAAGATTAAACTTTTAACGAACAAGCAACTCAATATAAAATACTCTGAAAATCTGCTCTCATTATTTGAATTTATAGGAAATCTTGGAAGACTCGATAAAGCAGACACGTACTCAAGCATTATAGATCTGATGAGAGAAAACAGTGGAAAAATATCAGAAGAACTTCCGGAAGGAGCTTTCAAAGACAGTTATCAGATATTTGTAAATGGAATAAAAAAATACACTTTGATCAATCCTAATGCAGAAAAAGAATATGTAGAAATAGATGTTGTTTCTTTTTTAAATGATTTGCAGCAGTATTATGAGAGAAACAACACATCCAGATTTTCATTATATCTAACGCTTGGACTAAACCAAAATTTCTTTTTTAATAAGTTCACATTTCCTTCAAAAAATGGAGAAGCCACAGAAGAGATTAGGAATATTGGTTTTGCATCTGAGAAAATTGGTGTCAGATTCAAAATTTTAGATTTCAAAAAATACCGAGGCTATGAAAATGTCATCAAAAGTGATGTCTATCTCAATAAAAAATCACCTTTTATAAATGACTGGTATGTCGCAATATATGGTTCCGGACTTCTTTATTCTTTAGCGAATACGACAACAAACCAAAATTTTAATTTCGCACACGCAGGTATTGCAACAGGCTTAAGGTTCTATAATTCCTTAGACTTTAATGTGGTTTTGGGCTTTCCTTTTGTTAAAAACAGAAGCTTTCCTTACGGCACTTTCTACGGTATAGGACTCGATATTCCTTTGGGAGAATATCTGGAAAAACTTGGAAACAAGTAGAAAAAGAAACCATTGGAAAATATTTCAGGCAATTACTTATCGTTTTAAGTGATTGCCTTTTTGCTTAAATATCTCTTTAATTGAATTTCAATTCTGTATTTTTGTAAAACTTTTCTCCGATGTACAAAAGCCTAATTCGTCCGCTTCTTTTCAAATTCGACCCAGAAGAAGTTCATCACTTTACCTTTTCTGCTCTCAAGAATTTTGGTTTTCTGGCCAAATTATTTTTACCAAAACCAATTGTTGACAAACGTCTCGAGCGTGAAGTTTTCGGATTGAAATTCAAAAATCCGGTTGGTCTGGCCGCAGGTTTTGATAAAGACGCAAAACTCTTCAATGAACTTTCTGACCTTGGTTTTGGATTCATAGAAATCGGAACTTTGACACCGAAACCTCAGGCTGGAAATGATAAAAAACGATTGTTCAGACTAAAAGAAGATTCTGCAATAATCAACCGAATGGGTTTCAATAATGGTGGTGTGGACGAAGCGATTGAACGTTTGAAGAAAAATAAAAACGTTCTCATCGGCGGAAACATCGGAAAAAATAAAGTGACGCCAAACGAAGAAGCCGTCAACGATTATAAAATCTGTTTCGAAAAATTATTTACGTACGTGGATTATTTCGTTGTGAATGTCAGTTCCCCAAACACACCAAATCTCCGTGAATTGCAAGACAAAAAACCTTTGACAGAATTGTTGTCGACGCTTCAAAACCTCAATCTCGAAAAGCCAAAACAAAAACCAATTCTTCTGAAAATCGCACCGGATTTGACAGATGAGCAACTTTTGGATATTATTGATATCATTAAAGAAACTCAAATCGCGGGCGTGATTGCGACGAATACGACGTTGTCAAGAGAAAATTTAATCTCAGAAAATAAAACCGAAGCCGGCGGACTTTCCGGAAAACCTTTGACAAAACGCTCGACAGAAGTCATCAGATTTCTCTCCGAAAAAAGTGGAAAAGCATTCCCAATCATTGGCGTTGGTGGAATTCACACGGCGCAAGATGCGATAGAAAAACTGGAAGCTGGCGCGAGTCTTGTTCAGCTTTACACAGGATTTATCTACGAAGGTCCGGAATTGATTAACGAAATCAATCAAGCAATTCTCAAAAAATCATAAAAATGGAATTAGTCACCCTCAAAATATTCAATACAGAAATAGAAGCAGAAATGCTCAAAATTTTCTTAGAAACCAATGGCGTAGAAACCTTTGTTTTCGGGAATATTTTGGCTAATACGTACAATTTGTTCAACACGACAAGTGGCGGTGTTCAGCTAAAAGTCTCAGAAAACGACTTCGAAAAAGCGAATGAGTTGATGCAAGGTTTTTACAATCAGGAAGCTTAAAATTATTCAAAATATTCATAACAAAACAAAAAATGCAACTTCTAAAAGTTGCATTTTTTTATAGATTCAAAAATTCTAAGTCAAAGGCGCACCAACAGCCAAATCACAACGGTGATGAGGTTCGCCGTGAGCAGGATTCGTCGCTGGTTTTGGTCCAAGTGATTGAGCTTGCGGTGCAGGCGCAACATTTGGACTTAAGATTGATGGCGTTTGCGCTTGTGGCGTTGCTTGTTGCTGAGACGGCGCACTGTCGATTGGCGCTCCAACGGCAATTTCGCAACGGTGATACGGCTGTCCGTGAGCAGGATTTAGTGCTGGTTTTCCAGAAGTTGAAGCAACTGGAGACGCGTTCAATGGCGCTGGAGTTACCGCATTTTCTGCCGTAGAAACCGACGTTGCGGAATCATTCCCAACAACTGCCGAATCGCTTTTCACAACTTCCGCTTCGGTTGTACTTGTCTTTGCCTTGTCACACGAATATAAAAGTGCAACGCTTATTATAAGGATTGTTATTTTTTTCAATTTTCTAATTTTATCAAATTTAATATTTTTAAATTAAAACACTGTTTAGAATAATAAAACCACATAGGCATATAGAAAAATGTAAAATATGCTTTGATAAAAGAAAGTATAGAATTCACATCTATTTTATCTTAAATCCATACAAAAAACTATGTGTCTATGTGGTTAATAAAATTTTCTATTGCTAATTAGGAATTAGTTTTAAAACTTAAAATCCACACCAACATAGAAATTCTGCTTCATAATCGGCGCATAAACCATTCCGCCGTCAAAGTAATTTCCGAAAGGATTAGCAGCGTCAAGAATCGCAACTTTCTGCTGATAACCGGTCAAATTCTCTCCGCCCAAATAAACTCTGATTTTCTCGGAAAAATTCCTTGAAATCTGAGCATTCAAAGTAGAATAACTTGGTGAATAATCTCCAATCTGGAATTCTGCAGGATTTGATTTTGTGTTTGGAAGTCTTTGTTTTCCGACTAAATTTAATGTCGTGTCAAAGCTCCAGAATCTGCCTTTTTCCGTTTTATTGGTTGAATAAGCCACGTTTGCAAATCCACGATGTTTAGCCATAAAAGGCACTTTTTTCAATCCACTCAGGTAATCCAAAGCCACATCATAATATTTGTAAGCCACTCGGAATTCCAGATTTTTCAATGGCTGAAAATCCCATTGTGTCTGAAAACTGTTCGCAAAAGATTTTCCTTCAAGATTATAGAATAAAATTTTCTGAGCAGACTCATCCAAATCGGTTACGACTTGATTCTGGAAATCCGTTCTAAAGAAATCCGCCAAAATACTGGATTTTCTTCCAAATAATTTGAATTCCTGCTGAAGACTCACACCATAATTCCAAGCGATTTCTGGTTTCAAACCGTAGATTTCTCCACCATTGTTAATGACTTGGATTTCTCGATTCGAAGCAAAATAAGCCTGACTTTCCGCAAAGATATTTGCAGTTCGGAAACCTCTTCCGGCTGAAATTCTGAAAATAGTTTTCGGCGTCAAGTCATATTTGAAATTCATTCTCGGCGTAAACTGCGTTCCTGCAAGATTGTGAAAATCAACACGAGCGCCTGTCACCAAAGTGAATTTTTCGCCTGTCAAAGTATATTCTGCAAACAATCCCGGAACAGTTTCAGTTCTTTTGTAATGGTCCAAAAGATAATCTTCATCGTACTTGTCATAAAGGAAACTCGCCCCGACTTTATATTTGTTATTTGTATTTCCGATGATGCTTTCGAAAATTAAATTGGAATAATAAGACGTTTCTTTTCCATAATAATTTCTCAATCCGAAAAAGCTATCTTGCTGATGATAAGTCAGTTGATTCATCCAGCCGAGACTTTGATAAGGTTTCCCTTTGAAAACATAACCCGTTTTGTTCCACAATTGGAATCTCGAAATATCAATCCCAACTCCGTAAAGCGATTGGTCTTTCTGCGGAATTCTTTTATTAAATCCAATTTGTCCGGCTGTTCGTTCATCTTTCAAAAAATTAATTCCGAAGTGCGAAGCGAATCCAGAGTCTTCCAAATCATTGTAATTCAGCAAATAAGCTACATTTAACTGACTTCCTTTTGGTCTGTCGAGAAAGCCATCATCGTTCATATCTGTGTCGCCAAAAGTTCCGTTTCCGTGAAGCAAAACACTTTGATTCCATTTGTCAGAAATTGGAGAAGTGCTCGTTACATTGGCTTCAACACGGCCGTTGTTATCTGAAAAAAGATTGATTTCCGTTTCCGATTTTTTATCATCATCGTGGGTTTTCAAAAGTTCCGTATTGATTTGTCCTGTAATACTTTCGTAACCGTTCACAACTGTACTTCCACCTTTCGTCAATTGGATTCCACCAATCCATTTTCCTGGAATGAAATTCAGACCATAAGCCGAAGCCAAACCACGGATTTCAGGCAATTGTTCTTTGGTCAGCAAAGTGTATTTTTGGTCTAATCCTAACATTTTCAATTGCTTGGTTCCGGTCACCGCATTGCTGAAAGAAACATCCACAGTCGCGTTAGTTTCAAAACTTTCCGAGAGATTACAGCACGCCGCTTTCAATAATTCTTTCGAACTGATATTGAAAATCAATCCAGCTTCTTTCTTGCTGATTGCGGTTGCTTCTTTTTCTCGGGTAATTTTCACACCTTCGATTTGCTTTGCATTCGAATCCGAATCTGTGTGGGCATTTTCATTTTTATCAGAACCTCTCGTGTAAAGGCAACACGCAGGCAAAGCTTTGTAAGCATCTTCCGACGCTTTGAATTTCTCGTTGTCGTGTCCGGCTTCTGCCACTTGTTTTAGAATTGTGTCGCAAGTGACTTTGGATTCGTCCAAAACCATTGTCAAGGTTTGAGTTTCTGCGCTCCAATTGGCAGAGATTGCGCCCGCTTTTGTCGCAGTAGTTTCTATTCTGGCTTTGCACATATTGCAGTTCCCTTTCACCAAAAACTGTTCTGTCACAGCTTGGGCAAAGGAAAAAACAGACATCAGCAACAGCACAAAAAACATCAGTTTTTTACTTAAATTGTTCATCGTCAAAAATTTTAAATGGATTATTTAAGTTCGCAAACTTGTTTTGGGTCGCAGTTTTTCGCCAACTTACTGTTGTCCGAACGGTCGTACTGGCAACAAACTTCCAACTCATCATAGACTTTGCTGGATGCACGGAACATTTCGTTGTCGTGACCAACTTCAGCAATGCTTTTTAGGATTGCTTTTTTGTCGGTTTTCGAAGCGTCATAACTAACAGTCAAGGTTTTTTTGCTCACGCTCCAGACGGCAGATTTTACGTTCTTGTCGAATTTTGCAACAGATTCGATGCGTTCTTTGCACATTCCGCAATTGCCTTCTACTTTTGCTTTGAAGGTTTTTGTCTGCGCAGAAAAGTTTGAAAATAGAAATATAGATAGGAACAAAATCCCTGATTTTATAATAGAATTCATTTTGATTAATTTTAATTGTTTGACTAATGAAGTCTTTGCGAAATTGTCAACTGAATTGTCAGTCTGAGGCTCTCGAAGACTTTATAAAGATAAAATTCAATAAAAATTAACCAAGTTTAGGCGGTTGCCAAATAATGAATGCTCGTGCTAATGGCAATTGAGAATAATAAGAGTATTGATTTTCGATTTGGAAAATAGGAGTTCTCAGTTTGTTGTCGAAGTTATTCAGAACAACAGAAAACACGAATCCGGAACTGCAGGTTTTGCAAGTCGTGCAATTGTCTTTGCAGTCTTTTTCTTTCTTGGAATCGTGACTGCAAGATTTGGAAGAAGAATCTTCTTTCTCACAACAGTCAGAATTATTGGATTGAGATTCACAACAAGAACTCTGAGCAACTTGCGCATTGAAATTCTGCTTCGGAAACACAAAAATCCCCAAACAGAAAATCATAAAAAAAAGTTGCAGTTTTCTCAACATCGTTTTTCAAAATTAGGAAATAAAAATTATCCAAACGCAAAGGCGGAATTATTTTCTATAAACACTGATAAAAGTCGCAAATTGAACTTTGCGACTTTTAAGCATCGAATATAAATTTCCTGTGCCTTTGCGATAAAACTATTTCTCACTTTTCACAAATGCTTTTCTCCTTCTCCAAAAATAAAATACCAATCCTAAAATCAAAACAATCGGCCAAATCGAAATCAGAAAAACAAAAATCTGCTGAATCAAATAAAAGCCTTCCACAAAAGCATTTTTCACATCGAAAAAGAAATTGTATTTGTATTCGTTATCGACGTTTTTGGTGTTGACAATTAGGATTTTCACCACACTCGTGCTTGGTTCTTTGATGTAAATATCAACCGTGGAATATTTCAGTTGGTCGGCAAGGATTTCATCAGAATATTTTTGAGAATTCGCTTGGACATATTTTCGTCATCCAGTTTTACCTTGTCTTTTCCGGCTTTCAGTTGAGAAATATTCGTGCTGGTTTTCGTTTGTCTTTCCGCTTCCATTTTAGACAATTTGATATTCTCCGTCACATCTTCCGCAGAAATAATTCTGGAATTAAGAAACACTTTTTTATCATTTATGAAATCCAAAAACTCCCCCAGTTTATCTGTTAGAATGCGCACTTGCATTCTATTCTGATTCTGAAATTTCCTTATCAACATCGACGATTCATCAGAAATATTATAAGTATTTTCCGACAAAGTCTGCGCTTCCATTCGGCTCTGCGTTACAAATCCACCAAGCGAAATCAAATGTTTTTCAATCGAGATTTTTGCCCCATAAACGTCCTTCACTTCCATATCCACTTCCGCAGTTTTCACAAATTGCTTGCCTTCGATTTGTTGGGTCGCAGCCACAGAAATACTGTCAGCAGAAGCTGTGGTTTCATAATCTGCATTTGAATCGACGTAGTCTTTTTTATTACATCCAATTAAAATTAATGCACTTAAGCTGATTGATAAGATTTTCGTTTTCATTTTGAATATATTTTATTTGTTTTTTAATGGTAAAATGGAATCGCAAACGATTTCATAATAGATTATTTTAGAAATTAAATTTTTAAATTTTGGGCAGCTTAATCCGTCTTCCGTTCCCGCTTTTTTTGCCAGGCTTTTCCAATCGCAAAAAAAGAGCTCCACTCAAGTCGGGCTGCGGGATTCGTTTCCAATTCAAGTTTTGTCAATTATTTGAAACCTCTTTTCTCAAAATTGATAATTAAAATGAAAGTAATTCTGCAAATCAATCCGAAACTAATTGTAAATCAATCCAGATTTTAAAATATTGATAATCATATTTTTGTAAAATAGATTTTCAGAAAATAGTCGATAAGATTAGAATTGTAAGTTCTTTTTAGGAATATTAATTGCATTAATTATAAAAACAGAATCTATGAACAGCACAATCTCCAATATTAAAGGCGTTTTCAACCTTTTAAAAAATATCGACATAGACCAACTCTCCCAAATCTCACAAAAAGTCGACCTTCCAAAATTGATGCATCAGTTTTCAAAACTTGATAAAAATCAATTGAATAGTTTGACCAAAATGCTGGATTCTTCTGGCAAGAATAGAGAATTACCACCCATCAACGGCGACTTTTACGAACTACATTTGAAACTGACGGACGAGCAACGAGCCATCCAACTGAAAGTCCGTGAGTTTATGGAAAAAGAAGCCAAACCTCTGGTCAACAGATATTGGCTGACGGACGATTTCCCACACGAACTCATCCCAAAATTCAAAAAACTGAATCTCTGCGGTGTGACTTACGAAGGTTACGGCTGTCCGAATTTACCTTTCTTGATGGAAGGCGTTATTGCAATGGAAATCGCCAGAGTTGATGCATCATTGGCAACGTTTTTCGGTGTTCAGTCCGGCTTGTCGATGGGTTCAATTTATATGTGTGGTTCTGAGGAACAAAAACAAAAATATCTTCCCGGAATGCAGCAATTCGATCTGATTGGCGCATTTGGATTGACCGAGCCAGAAGTCGGTTCAGGAGCAGCTGGCGGATTGACAACAACTTGTAAAAAAGTAGAAGGCGGCTGGATTCTGAACGGACAGAAAAAATGGATTGGAAATGCAACTTTTGCTGATGTCATCATTATTTGGGCGAAAGATTTAGACGATAATCAGGTGAAAGGATTTATAGTAGAAAAAGATACACCAGGATTTACAGTTGAAAAAATCAGAGGCAAAATGGCACTCAGAATTGTGCAAAACGGATTAATTACGATGAAAGATTGTTTCGTCGCAGATTCCCAAAAAATGGAACATGCAAATTCTTTCAAAGACACCGCAAAAGTTCTTCAAATGACGAGAGCCGGCGTTGCATGGATGGCAACCGGGTGCGCAAGAGGAGCTTATGAGAGCGCTTTGGACTACACCAGAAAACGCGAACAATTCGGAAAACCGATTGCTTCTTTCCAGTTGATTCAGGGACATTTGGTGGAAATGTTATCCAATCTTACAGCAATGCAAACATTAGTTTTCAGACTTTCGGAAATGCAGGATCAGGATATTCTGAAAGATGAACACGCTTCATTAGCAAAAGTCTTTTGTAGCCTTAGAACGCGTGATGTTGTCGCACAAGCAAGAGAAGTAATGGGCGGAAACGGCATTCTTTTGGAACACGATGTTGCCAGATTTGTCGCCGATGCAGAAGCGATTTATTCTTACGAAGGAACCAAGGAAATCAACTCGTTGATTGTCGGACGTTCAATAACGGGAATGAGTGCGTTTGTTTAACTAACTTATGATAATGGAATCTAATATTAGATTTCGTAAATTTACTCAGATGAAAAAATTAGTTTTTTTAATATTAATGACCTTATTTTTGCAGCAATGTGCGCAGAAAAAAGTCGATTTAACCAAACAACCAACACAACAGAAAACAATGGAAGATAACACACACGCAAACAATCCTTACTATTCAAGAACTGATAAAACCAAACTAAACGTCTCCAACGAAGAATGGAAAAAAATCCTTCCGGCGGAAGTTTACGCCATTTCAAGAGAAGCTAATACGGAATATCCATTCACAGGAAAATATAATGAATTTGATGAACTTGGCGAATATTATTGCGCCGTTTGTGGCAATCATTTGTTCCGCTCTAGTTCCAAATTTGCAAGCACTTGTGGCTGGCCAAGTTTCTTCGAAGCGGACAAAGAAGGTGTGAGCTACAAACGAGATTCCACCCACGGAATGGAGCGAATCGAGGTTCTATGCAAACGATGCGATTCCCATTTAGGTCACGTTTTCAATGATGGTCCGCCACCAACTGGAACTCGATTCTGTATGAATTCTGTAAGTTTGGATTTCCAGGCTGATAGTCAGAAATAAGATTTATCGCAAAGGCATAAATTAATTTCAATAAAAACCTTAAGAAAGTCGCATAGTTTTATTTGCGACTTTTTTTAGGTTCAGATTCAAAAATACTTGTGACTTTACGTTAATTTTGTACGTCTAAATCTAAAGTAAATTGAAAACAATATTCATCACCGGAGCCACTTCCGGAATAGGAAAATCAACCGCCATTCTCTTGGCAAAACAGAAAAACAGAATCATTCTTTGCGGAAGAAACAAAACCATTCTCGAAGAATTGAAATCCGAATTGTCAAAAGAAACAGAAATTTTTACATTAAGCTTTGATGTCAGAAATTCGGATGAGGTTTTCGAAGCCATCAGCTCGCTTCCAGAAGATTGGAAAAATATTGATGTTTTAATCAACAACGCCGGAAATGCGCACGGACTAGACTCAATTGCAGATGGAAATCCGGACGATTGGAACGCAATGATGGACGGCAATGTGAAAGGTTTGCTTTACGTGTCTCAGCCCATTATCAAATTGATGAAAGAAAAACAAAATGGACAAATCATCAACATCAGTTCGGTGGCCGCAAGACAAACATACGCAAACGGCGTGATTTATTGTGCTTCAAAAAAAGCGGTCGACGTCATTTCTGAAGGAATGAGACTGGAGTTGACAGAATTCGGAATCCGTGTGACAAATATTCAGCCGGGAGCTGTAGAAACCGATTTTTCAAAAGTGAGATTCAAAGGTGATTCCGAAAGAGCAGCTACGGTTTATGCAGGTTACCAGCCTTTGTTGCCAGAAGATATTGCAGACACGATTGCTTATTGCATCAATGCTCCGGAAAGAGTTTCGATTGCAGAAATTGCCATTTATCCAAAAGCTCAGGCTGAACCAAGAACGATTTACCGAAATGTTTAGTTTCAAAATGAAATTTCTGACATTCCTTTTCTTATTCAATTTTATCTTCGGATTTTCTCAGAATTATTCCAAGCAGAAAAAAGCATTATTGAGTCAGGTTTCGAGACTCGATTCTCTGATGCAGAGTAACAATTCCAAAATTCTCGAATTGTTTTCTGCTGATGTTTCTTTTGGACATTCCAACGGTTGGGTTCAGAATTATCAGGATTTTAAAACAGATTTTGAGTCTGGAAAAGTAAAATATCAATCCGTCAATCAAACTGAATTGAAAGAATTTAAAATCAAAAATAAGTTTGCTAATATCAGAAGAATTGTCGCTGTAAAAGGACTTTACAAAAACGAAATCTTCAAAATGAAACTTTCCGTACTGGAATTCTGGATTCGACAAAAAGGAATCTGGAAATTATGGAGCAGGCAAAGCGCGGCTTTGAAATCGTAATTCTCTAAATTCTTACATTTGCACAATGAAAATCCTCCACATAGAAACCTCGTCCAAAAACTGTTCAGTTGCTATTTCCGATGGCGAAGAAATACTTTGTCTTTGCGAAGAAGTTTCCGATAATTATAAACAGTCTGAAAGCCTTCACTCGTTCGTAGAGTGGGCTTTGGAAGGCGCTGAAATTTCTTTGAAAGATTTAGACGCAATTTCTCTTGGGAAAGGTCCGGGTTCGTACACAGGTCTCAGAATTGGTGCTGCTTCAGCAAAAGGGTTTTGTTATGGTTTGAAACTCCCTTTGATTGCCATCAATTCTTTGGATTCTATGGTGGAAGAATTCGTCAATCAAGATTTTGAACTAATTATCCCATTAATTGACGCCAGAAGAATGGAAGTTTACACCGCATTTTTCGATGGAACTTCCGGTGAAATGGTAAAGGAAACTGAAGCAAAAATTCTTGATGAAAGCTCATTTTCAGAATTAGCTGATAAAAAAGTTGTGTTCATTGGCGATGGAGCAAAAAAGGCACAAGAAATCCTGAACCTTCCGAATGCAGAATTTAAATCTGATATTTTCCCATCAGCAAAAGGATTAATTAAGAAGTCAGTTGAGAAATTTAATCAAAAAGATTTTGAAGATACCGCTTACTTTGAACCGTTTTATCTGAAGGATTTCCAGGGAATTAAGAAAGCAGACCGCATAAAAAAATCCTGAACAAGTCAGGATTTTTAAATTTATTTCTTTGAAACTTTGTAGAGTTTTCCGCTATCGGTAATTCCATACAGATTACCGTCTGCTCCGTTCATTACATCTCGGAATCTTTCTTTTTGGTCTAGCAACAATCTTTCTTCGCCTACTACTTTATTGTCTTTGATGACGATTCTGTTGATGTGTTCTCCGCTAAGGCAGCCAATAAACAGGTTGTTTTTCCATTCCTCAATATTACCTGTGTAGAACGTTGATCCACTTGGCGAAACCACCGGATCCCAATAATATACAGGTTGTTCTGTTCCTGTTTTCTGAGTTGTGCCATTATTTATTTTTTGTCCGGTATATTCGATTCCATAACTTACATCTCCCCAGCCATAGTTTTTTCCGGCTTGGATCAGGTTGATTTCATCACCGCCTCTTGGTCCCATCTCGATGTCCCAAAGTTGTCCTTTTTCATCCAAAGCCATTCCTTGCGGATTTCGGATTCCGTAAGCATAGATTTCCGGTTTGTAACCTGCTTTTCCGGTGAACGGATTTCCAGGAGCAGCTTTTCCGTCTTTCGTTATTTTCAGTATTTTTCCTAAATAATTGTCCGTTTTCTGAGCATAAACTCTCGTTTCCTTATCAGATCTTTCACCTGTGCTTACAAAAAGATTTCCGTCTTTGTCAAATTCTAATCGACTTCCGTAATGCTTATCACCATCATAAGTTGGTGTTGCGCGGAAAATAACTTTTACCTCAGAAATGGTTTTTAAATCTGATGATAGTTTGCCTTTTCCCACCGCTGTATGATTGCCATCCTGATAAGGTTCAGAAAAGCTGAAATAAATGGTGTTATTTGTTTTGAAATCTGGATCCAGCGCCACGTCCAACATTCCGCCTTGTCCTTTGGAATCAACTTTGGGAAAACCTTCGATTTTTGAAACCATTTTTCCATCAGAGGAAACCACATTGATAAAACCGGATTTTTCCGTGATTAGAAATCGTCCGTCTGGCAAATTGATAATTCCCCAGGGTTTTCCTAAGGAAGTATTGAGGACCTCTACATTGTAAGGCGTAGTAGTTTTAACAGGCGTTATTCTGGTTTGTCCGGCAAAAGCGGGCTTGTAATCTGTGTTTGGTTTTTCTTCCAGAGAGGTGGCTTTGCTTGGTTGTCCTTTCCAACCACAAGAATAAAAAAGGAAGAAGGAACAAAAAAGTGTTGGTAATGTGGATTTTAACATAAGATTTATTTTGAAATGTTCTATGAAAAAATAATGCCAGCAAAATTTGCCCATTCAAAATTTAATTCTACATTTGTAGAACAAAATATAAATTTGTAGAATGAACGAACAAAAACTGACAGAAACCGAAATGATTTTAATGGAAATCCTCTGGAAAAAAGAGAAGGTTTTTATGAAAGATATTTTGGAAGATTACGACGATCCGAAACCAGCATCTACAACCATTGCAACATTGTTGAAGAGAATGCAGAACAAAGATCTGGTAGGCTATAAGCTTTATGGAAACTCAAGAGAATATTTCCCGAAAGTGAAGAAAGAAGATTATTTCCAAGGCGAAATGACTTCTATGATTGATCGTTTTTTCAACAGTTCCGTGAGCCAGTTTGCCTCTTTTTTCACATCGAATTCCAAACTTTCACAGAAACAACTGAAGGAACTAAGAGATATTATTGACAAAGAAATAGAACCGTAATGGAAACTGTAATTTTAAAGATTATCCTTTGTTCATTGTTATTAATAGCGATTTACTATTTGTTTTTGCAGAGGGAGAAGATATTCCGGTTCAACCGGTTTTACCTTTTGTTTGCTTTGATTTTTTCTTACACGATTCCTTTTGTTAAGATTAATCTGCCGTCGATATCAGAAAAGAAAAGTCAATTAATTTTTGAAGAAGTTACAACCCAGCAATTGATTCAGAAAGCAAATCAGACATCGGATTTCAATTGGATGAATTTGATTTTAATCATTTATTTTCTGATTTCATTTGCTTTGATTATTAGGTCTTTGATGTCAATTAGAAAAATTTTAAAATTAAAAGGAACTGATATTATTTATAAAAGTCAAAACGTAAAATTAATTGAAAAAGATCTGCCGCCATTCAGTTTTTGGAATAAGATTTATCTAAGCAAAAAACACTTTGAAGATCAAATAGATCATCGGATTTTCTTGCACGAGACGACACATTTGGTTCAGAAACATTCTCTCGATTTGATTTTAGTAGAAATCCTTAATGCTATTTCCTGGTTCAATCCCGCTATTTATTTTTATAAAAAAGCCATTAAAGACAACCACGAATTTCTGGCTGATGAAGTGATCGTCCAGAAACAATTCAATATTAAAGATTATCAGAATCTGATTCTCGCCGAAGTTTTGAATGCGCAGAATCTTTCCTTAATCAATCAATTCAATTTTAATAACACCAAAAAACGATTTATTATGATGACCACCAAAAAATCAAAATTAGAAAAGTTCAAAAAATTGCTCGCTGTTTCGGCCTTTGCAGGATTAAGCATTCTGTTTGTCCAAAAAGTTTACGCTTCTGAAACCAAACTTGAAGTGAAATCTGGAATTCCGGAAATCACAACGGCCAAAACCTTAAAGATGGACACAATTCCTCAGAAAAAGTCTGTTCAAAGTAATGTAAAAATTAAAGGAAAGAAAAATGTTCCTTCTCCTCCAACGCCAAGAGTAATGAAGGAAAACGAATTGCCAATTCCACCACCGCCGCCTCCTGCAAGAGATATTACACCAGCAGAATTTCCGGAAGGTCTCAATTCTTTGAGAACCAGTTTTTCCAATAATTTTGATTCCTCTGCATTCGGGAAAAAAGATGGAACTTTAAAGACAAATGTCTATATTACCATTGATGAAAACGGAAAAACAAAGGATGTAAGAGCAGAAGGTCCAAGTCAGACATTCAACAATGAAGCGATTAGAACAATGAAATTAGTCACTGAAAACAAAGTGTGGAAACCAGCGACGGAAGAAGGAAAAGCTGCTGCAACAGTTTTCCAATTACCAATCACAATGAATTTTCAATAGAATTAAAGAATTGTCACAATAGTAAAACGTTCCATTTTTTGGAACGTTTTTTCGTATTTTTGTGTTATGCAATTCAAACTTCAATCAGAATACAAACCTACTGGAGATCAGCCAAAAGCCATCGAGAAATTGGTAGAAGGCATCAATATCGGCGAAAAATACCAGACCCTTTTAGGTGTTACCGGTTCCGGAAAAACATTTACAGTTGCCAATGTTGTGAATCAGGTTCAGAAACCGACTTTGGTTTTGGCACACAACAAGACTTTGGCGGCTCAGCTTTTTATGGAGTTCAAGGAGTTTTTTCCGGACAATGCGGTAGAATATTTTGTGAGTTATTACGACTACTATCAGCCGGAAGCCTTCATCGCTTCTACAAATACTTATATCGAGAAAGACTTGAGTATCAATGAAGAAGTTGAAAAACTGAGACTTTCTGCCTCAGCAAGTTTGCTTTCCGGAAGACGAGATGTTTTGATCGTAGCCTCGGTTTCCTGTATTTATGGTGTTGGAAATCCAAAGGAATTTGAAAAGTCATTGATTACGATTACCAAGAGTGAAAAAATCTCCAGAACGAGATTGCTTAATTCTTTAGTTAGTGCATTGTATTCCAGAGCTTTGAATGAATTTCAAAGAGGAACTTTCCGTGTGAAGGGTGATGTGATAGATGTTTATCCGGCTTATGCTGATACAGCGATCAGACTTCAGTTTTTCGGCGATCAGATTGAGACTATTCAAAGTTTTGATCCCGTTTCAGGAAATGTGACTTCAAACTTTGATACGATTAATATTTATCCAGCAAATCTTTTCGTGACTACACCTGAAACAATGCAAGGAGCAATTCGTCAAATCCAGGATGATATGGTAAAACAAGTCGATTTCTTCAGAGAGATTGAAAAACCGTTGGAAGCCAAGCGTCTTGAAGAAAGAACCGAGCTTGATTTAGAAATGATCCGTGAGTTAGGCTACTGTTCCGGAATCGAGAATTATTCCAGATATATGGATGGGCGTTTGCCTGGATCAAGACCATTTTGCCTTTTGGATTATTTCCCGAAAGATTTCCTGATGGTGATTGATGAAAGTCACGTAACAATCCCACAGGTTCATGCCATGTACGGAGGCGACAGAAGCCGAAAAGAAGTTTTGGTAGAACATGGTTTCCGTCTACCCGCTGCGATGGACAATCGACCTTTGAAATTTGATGAGTTCGAGACGATGCAAAATCAAGTAATCTATGTTTCCGCAACTCCTGCAGATTACGAATTGGAAAAATCCGGCGGAACTTACATCGAACAGATCATCCGTCCAACAGGACTTTTAGATCCGATTATCGAGGTTCGCCCAACAATGAATCAAATTGATGATCTCATTGAGGAAATTCATAAAAGAGAAGAAGCGGACGAACGTGTTTTGGTAACAACCTTAACCAAAAAAATGGCGGAAGAACTGACTAAATATTTCACGAAAGTCGGAATCCGAACTCGATATATTCACTCAGATGTGGAGACATTGGAAAGGATTCAGATTATGCAGGATTTGCGTCTTGGGTTGTTTGATGTTTTGGTCGGTGTCAATCTTTTAAGAGAAGGATTGGATTTACCGGAAGTTTCGCTGGTTGCGATTTTGGATGCTGATAAAGAAGGAATGCTGCGTTCCAGAAGATCAATGATTCAAACAGTTGGTAGAGCGGCAAGAAACCTAAACGGGCGAGCGATAATGTATGCGGATAAAATGACAAAATCTATGCAGGCCGCAATCGATGAAACACTTTACCGTCGTGAAAAGCAGATGCAGTACAACACAGAACACGGCAAAGTTCCAATGGCACTGAACAAAAAAATCAGTGAAAATCTGGTAGGAAGAAGCAAAGATTTCCCGGACGAAAAATACACTCAAAAAGTTCTGATGCAGGAAGTTGCGGAAACAAAAGCAACATACGGAAGCGAAGACATACAAAAAATCGTGGCTGCAAAACAAAAAGAAATGGAAGCCGCGGCCAAAAACCTGGACTTCATAAAAGCGGCGAAGCTGAGAGACGAAATCGCTGCGTTGAAAGCTTAACTTTTTTTCAGAAAGAATTTATAGAACTTCAGGATTCTTTTAATTTTAAGTTTGAAAGCCTTTTTCTTAGCAAAATCAACGATTTTTTGCGAGCAAAACTCATAAGTTGTTCCGGAAAGTTTTGCATATTCTTCGCTGATTAATCTGATGATTTCCGGGTCATTCGTCAAACGTTCAAAGTTTTGAAGTCGCTTTGAAATATTAATTTCCTGATAAAAATTCATTCGGTTGAGGTCGACGAGATAAAACTGGTACGTTTCATTTTCTTTTTTAATTAAGAAATTTCCGCCTGCATTATCAATGAATTCGATTCCATTTTCGTGAAGTTGGAAAATCAGCTTGGTGTAATCTTTAATAATCCGTTCTCTGTCCGGAAGAGCAGGATTGTAAAGCGCATCATTTAAAGTAAAAATATCCTCCAATTGCTCACTCACATAATAGCTGGAAGTCACGCCAATCAAATCGTGATTTTCAATAAAAGCAACGGGTTTTGGCGTGTGGAAACCTTTGTCCAAAAGCATCTGAGCATACTCGTAAGAACGTCTGGATTTCGATTTACGGTAATATTTATAAACGTGTCGATTTATAATATTATGTTGTTTGAATGATTTAAAATTGAATTTCAAACCACCAACCACAAAATATTTTACGACGTTCCTATTTCCGTGACCAACTACAACACCATCATCTTTAAAATTCTTTAAAATGTTTAAAATATCGTTTTTGTATTGAGAATACACCTCGGAAAGAACAAAGTTCATAGTCATTTGTGTTATAGTTTTTTAAATCAATTCGAGCTTTAATATTATAAAGACGTTTTGATTTGATCGATTACTTTATCCATATCCACATTATTTGTGTTGATGGAAAAGCTTTTGTCGTTGTAAGGTTTGTACATCGTTTCATCCGTCACCTGGAAAAGCCCGATTGTAGGCACATTTACAGCACTCGCAAGATGCATCACACCATTGTCTGCTGCGATAAAAAGTGCGCAGTTTGCTAAAAATCCGCTCATTTCCCGAATGTCTGTACTGTAAAAATGTGGAATCTTGAAATTAAGTTTTGAAATGTTTTCTACAGGCAAAAGTTCTATAATATTGTAATCCGGAAATGCCGTTTTTAATTTATCGTAAAAAGCATTCCACCATTCTTCCGAATATATTTTGGCACCAGTTGCGTTTGTAAAAAGACAAATGGTTTTCTTATCGTTTTGGACGATTTTCTGAAAATTTGCTTTTCCGGTTTCCAGTTCTTCCTGGTCTAAAATGATTTTTAAAGATGGGATTTTAGAATTGTTTTCAGGAAAGCCCAGTTCGGTAAGGAATTTTCTCAGATTGTAAATTGTTTTCTTCGCATCGTGGTTGTAATCCGGATATTTTGAACTCAATTCTTCATCGTGATCTCCAAAAAATTTGTAAGTAGAATTGGTCGAAAGAATAGACAATCGACCGGAGGATGAACCCGGATTGGAATTAATTGCCAAATCATATTTCCGAAACTTCAGCTGAAACCAACCTTTGATATATTTCCCCAAACTGCTGAAAGGCTTTTTAGGAAGCTGGTTGTAACGATGTATGTTTTTGTAGTTTTTATAGATAATTGGCGTTACGCCGCCTTTTACAAAAAGATCTATTTTCGCATCTGGAAAAGTATTTGAGACTTCCTGAACCAAAGGTGTTAATAAAAGAAGATTTCCTAATCTGTGATTTGGTCTGGAAATCAGAATTCTTTGAATTTTTATGTTTTGATTGTTCTTAATACCTGCATTTGATTTACCAATATTTTTGGTAAGACGTCGCATTAATGATCGTCTTGCAGTATTAATCTTTTTTTTGATTTTCATTAATTAAAACTTATAAGTCGTTTTTTTATCTTTAGAATAATTGACTTGTCCGCGGATTGGAATTAGCAAATCCATCAAACCATTGATTTTGATTTCGTAAATTGTAGAAAGCTGCATTCCGAGTTTACCTTTTGGCATTCCCTGACTTTGAAACCATTCCAGATAACTGATTGGCAAATCTGCAAGGATCATATCTTTGTGTTTCCCAAACGGCATTCGAACTTCACAAATTTCCCTGAGGATTTCTGGATTCAGACCTTCCATTATACTATTAAATTTATTTTTTGATCCAGCTCATCGTTGTCATTCGGGATCTGTAATTCCGGCGGTGTATCTTCATCCGAAAACTCATCTCTGTAAACCTGAATCAGCAAAACTGTGATCGACATTAAAATCGGACCGAAAATCAATCCCATAAATCCAAAAAGATTCATCCCCAGAATGATCCCGAAAACAGTAACCAATGGATGGATGTCTTCCAGTT
This sequence comes from Chryseobacterium sp. TB1-D10, assembly GCF_059803555.1. Classification (NCBI taxonomy): domain Bacteria; kingdom Pseudomonadati; phylum Bacteroidota; class Flavobacteriia; order Flavobacteriales; family Weeksellaceae; genus Chryseobacterium; species Chryseobacterium sp. TB1-D10. Next base: position 69,856 of record NZ_JAPFHB010000001.1, read on the forward strand.
TTTTCAGTAATGTGAATCGAAGTAGATTATCTGTAAGTCCTACGACTACAAGTCCATAAATTATCACTCCAATTCCTCCGGTAGAATCACCTTCTGCAATCATAAAAATACCGACAGGAACATACACGATAGCTGCACCAACTACTGGGAGCATAGATGAGACAGCAGTAAGAGCGAATAGAAGAATTGCACTTGGCGCACCGAAAATCCAGTATCCAATAAGGGCAACCACACCTTGACCAATGGCTACAACAGGAATACCAATGGCATTAGCTAACACCAGCTTAGTAAATTTGTCACCAAGTAATTTTGTATTTGCTCGTTTGAAAGGCATTGCTCTCGCTACGATTCTTTCAAAAAACCGAGCTTTTACAAACATAAAATACAAGATAAAATACATGGATACAATCACTGTAAAAGTATTTACAGTGGTACTCAAAGCTCTTGTAGAAAGCGTACCTGCAAAGTTTGTAACCTTGGTGATATTCTCTTTGCTAAGAATGTCAAAACCAACTTTTTGAAAGATAAAAACGTGAATCTTCTCCAGAAAAACATTGAATTTCTCCATATAAACCTGAGCATTACCTGCTTTGGCAACAAGCATATCTACAATAAAGTAAACGGGAAGAATCAAAATAATCAGTGATGCAAGCATGAGAGCCAATGCGGCTACCCAAGGTTTCCAGTTTTTCTCTTCAACAAGATAATAATTGTATTTTTTGCAAACAATGTACAACGTAACGGCTCCTAAAAATGAAGGGAGAAATAATGCCAGATTCCAGCAAATCAATCCGACCAGAAGGCAGATCAAAAGAATTAAAGCGATCTGTTTTATTACAACAGAATCAATAGGTTTACCGGAATCTGACATAGTTTTTATTGTTTATAGTTATCTAATTGTCTTGGTGCACCTTGATAAGCACAGTAGGTAGAGTACATTGCGACGTAAACAAAAGGGATCGTAAGGTAAATCCCGACACAGCACAAAACAACTCCGGCAATACTGATAAGGCCAGCAAGCAATGCTGTAAGTAAAATTGTGCCATAATTTTCCTGAACAATGGCAAATGATTTTTTAAGCGCATCAAAAGCACTTGCTTTTTCAAAAATAAGAATAGGATAACCTAAGAAAAAGAAAGGCATAACAAAAACGGCAGGCAAAACACACATTATTAACAAAATAAAAAGTGCAATCTGAGTAATGAGTGCATAAATAACAATGTTGATAAAATTCTGTTTGTATGCAAAAAAGATGTCAGAAACCACAATTGGTTGTTTGAAATTCGATTTGTTGGCAACATAGATCAAACTGACAAAAATAGGCGTCAAAAGAAGCGTCACAAGAAAATTGGCGCCACTGTAAGTTACAAAACCAGGTGTGGCAATAATATCGCCATAACCGAATCCATCACCTCTCTCTCTTACCTGCTCCACGAAAAGCTGAGAATCAAAACCAGTCAATAATTGAATGACAATGCTGAGCAAAAAGTAAATCACGACTGCAAGAAAACAGTATAAAAATGTGTTCTTAAAAATTTCCAGAGCGTGAGAAATAATACTGCTGGTTTCCCTGGTTGGAACATTGGCAGGAGAATCGAATTCATTAAAATTGTCCATAGTAGTTTAAGTTTGAAGTTTATAATCAAATCTACATAAAATTTTCTTGAATCAAATTAACTCATAAACAATTATTCCTCAAAATCACCGATCAAATGTTTGTAAAGAACATAGATCATCGCATTCCAAAACGGGAAAGTCAGAAAAATTCCAAAGAAAAACATAATAAATCCGCTGTAAGAAAACAGAATCGAAACAATCGTCGCAATAAACATCAGAATAAAATGATCTTTAAACGTCTGAACACTGATTTTGAAAGATTGGAAATAATTAAAACCTTTGAAGAAAATCAATGCAGGAACAAACAAAGCCATCGGGATCCAAAGGAAAATAAAGAAGGAAATGAAATTACTGATCACGCTCCAGGCCAGCGAGTACATCACAAACAGAAAGAAATAATGCCCGCTAAAACCCGCAAAAAGATCACTCGTTTCCGGTTTTTCACCAAGATCCAGTTTTCTGTAGATTTTTAGAAAGCCAATATTCAGAGGGAAAATCACCGCTTTGATAACCATCATCACCTGCAAAAACAAAATGGCGTTTTCGGTTTGCATCAGTTCGCCATATTTATTAAAAAACGCCCTTCCGTCTGTATAAATCAAGCCCTGAAATTTCTGAACTTCTTCAAAAAGACCGTAATATCGGAATGCGTACGATCCGGCAAACATCGTCACAGCAAAATAAATTACCGTGAACAAAAACTGAAACGGCAAAGTCTTCATCCAGTATTCGTAAGCTTCTGTCAGTATTTTTCCAATTTCCGGTTTTGGCGTCGTCATTCTCAAAATTTTTGCAAAAATACTCGATAAGAATTGATAAATCACATTTTAAGTCTTTTATCTTTTCTCTATCATCTTTTCTCTTAATTTTGTTTTTATGTTTCAGAATCCGAAGTTTCAAGTAATGGACGAATTATCAGAAAGAAAAGAACCCTTTTTTTTTCTGATCAATTTTTTAATGGATGTGGTCAGAATTTTCACTCAAAACGAAATTGAAAATAATAGTTTGTTGATTGATTTTCATAATCTTACAAACGTAAAAAATGAACACGAGCCAATTCCAAACTTTGAATGGAAATCTTTCCCTGAAACATTAGAAGATTATCAAAGAGGATTCGGAATTGTTCAGGAAAACTTGAGAAAAGGAAATTCTTATTTGACTAATTACACCAGAAAAACCGAGATTGAAACCAGTTTGACTTTGGAAGATATTTTCAAATTTTCAAAAGCAAAATATAAAATTTTGGCTCCTAAGGAATTCGTATGTTTTTCGCCGGAAACATTTATCGAAATCATTGATAATAAGATTTTTACGCATCCGATGAAAGGAACAATTGATGCGGAAATTGAAAATGCAGAAAATATTCTGAAAAACGACCCGAAAGAAAAAGCGGAACATTACACAGTCGTAGATTTACTGAGAAACGATTTGAGTATGGTTGCCAACAATGTTCGCGTTAAAGATTTTCAAAGAATCGATTTCATCAAAACAAAACAAAAAGATCTCCTTGCAATGAGTTCCGAAATCGAAGGCGAAATCAAACCGGAGTTTCAAAACAAAATCGGTTCAATTCTCCAAAAACTTTTGCCAGCCGGTTCTATTCTCGGTGCGCCAAAACCGAAAACATTGGAAATCATCCTCGAAGCTGAGAAATATGACCGAGGTTTTTACACCGGAATTGCAGGCTATTTTGACGGAAAAAATTTGGATTCCTGCGTGATGATCAGATTTATTGAAAAAGAAAACGAAAAACTCTTTTTTAAAAGCGGCGGCGGAATCACGCACCAAAGCGAGTTAAAAAGCGAATACGAAGAAATGAAAAACAAAATTTATGTCCCAATTTATTGAAAGCATCAAAGTGGAAGACCAAAAAATCTTCCTGACAGAACTTCATCAAAAAAGAATGAATGAGACATTTTCTTATTTCGGAAAGGAATGTAAAATAGAAATTCAAGATTTATTTTTAAACCTGAAACACGACGAAGACGGACTTTACAAATTCCGAATTGAATATGATCTGGATAACAATTTCAAAACCCAGATTGTTCCGTACGCCATTTCAGAACACGATGATTTCGAATTGGTCATAGATAATGAAATTGATTACACTTTCAAATCAGCCGACAGAAGGCAATTCCAAAAATTAAAAAATGACAGCGGAGCAGACGAAATTATCATTGTTAAAGAAAATCAAATCATAGACACATCTTATTCCAATCTCCTTTTCCTGAAAGATAAAACCTGGTTTACGTCAAAGAATTACTTGCTGAATGGTGTGATGCGACAAAGTTTATTAAGCTCAAAGAAAATCGAAGAAACTGAAATTACGCTTGATAACATTAAGGAATTTTCACATTTTCAACTGATTAATGCACTCAATGATTTTGATGAAATGTTCATTTATCCGATTGAAAAAATTATCAATCTACCGAAAGAAGAATCGGATTTAATCTTTTAAGGCAATATTAATATGAGGCTGTAATAGTTACTAATCCGTCAGCACAAGCCTTACCATATAAACTCACACAATTTTCAGCTTTCGTAAACTGAATTGTTTTAATTTGTGATTCTTTAATTTGAATTGGCTCTATCTTCTCTTTATAAGAATAATAAATTACAGATCCATTTATAATTAACATTGGATTTTCTCCGAGTCTTTTGTCCTTTTGGGCTATTCTTATTTGATCTATCAGGTAGTATTTTGCTTCCCCTTCGTCCGGCAATAGAAAGTTTTTCTCAATAGAATTTGTTTTCCGTGCTGTACAAGCGCAAAGCGATATCGCAGAGACATAAAATAAAATTTTCTTTATCATAGGTTTATTTCAAAGATTCAAAATACTGCTTCAAAATATCCGCATTATTACATTCAGAAGTCATCACTTCTAAAATCTTTGGTTTCGGATTGGACTTGAAAAAGTTGGGTAAAACTCTGTCTAATGTAATTTCGTCCTCAACTTTCGTATAATCAAAACCGAAATTTTTCGCCAATAATTCTGCATTCCTGTGATGTGTCGTCGCAATAAATTCGTCCAAAGCATTGGTTCCGTTTGGTCCCGGAATGATTCTGAAAATATTGCCTTCACCGTTGTTGAAAATCACAATCCTAGTGTAAGGCGGAATATATTGGTTCCAAAGTCCATTGATATCATAGAAAAACGACAAATCTCCGGTAATCAAAATCGTGGGTTCATCTTCCATCATTGCAAATCCCATTGCAGTAGAAGTACAGCCATCGATCCCGCTGGTTCCTCGATTACAATAAACATCGTGCTTTTGATAATCAAACAATTGCGCATATCGGATTGCCGAACTATTCGAGAAATGAATCTTGTAATTCTCAGGAATATGATTTGATAACTGATTGAAAAGATAGAAATCTGAGAATGGTGCTTTGTTCAAGTATTCCTCGTGTTTTGCGTCTTTTTTATCTTTCAAAACGTCCCAAAGATTGAAGAATGGTCTTGGTTCAAGATTGATGGATTTTAATAATTTGGAAAAGAAAACTTCAGCTTTAGTTTCAATTTTTTGAGTTAAAGCGAAATAAGTGTCTGGCTGCCAATATTCATCAATGTGCCAATGTTGTGCTGGTTTGGCTTTTCTAAGGAATTGTTTTACTCTTTTGGAAACTACATTTTGTCCGATTGTAATTAGCAAATCCGGTGCGTAAGTTCTGTAATCTTCTTCAGTAAAATCTGTGATATATCGGTCGATATGAGCGAAGAATTTCTCGTGTTGAAGATTTGAATTCATTTCCGTCAAAACGACAACGGTATGATTTTTAACCAATTGAGAAAGCTGAGCCGATAATTCCGGATTTGGGTCTAACGATCCGGTTAAAATTAGAATTCGTTTGGAAGTATGCCAATCCGCAATCAGATTTGAAGGAATTTCGTAAGTCTTTTTCTGAATCGTTTTTTCTACGATTGGCAAAACCGGCAACTCATCTATCAAGTTATAAAGAGGCTCATTCAAAGGAATATTGATGTGAACCGGGCCGCTTTTTTCGATGCAGAGTTCAACTGCTTTTTTGATGGTTTCGAAGTTGTGGTCGTCTGCGCCGTCTTTCTCATCTTCCAATAACTCGAAGTCGCCGTAAGAATGTTGCTGAAAAAGGTTTTTCTGACGAATGGTTTGTCCGTCAAACAAATCCACAAAATCCGAAGGTCTGTCAGCCGTCAAAATCAAAAGCGGAATATTCTGATAAAACGCTTCTACAACGGCAGGATAATAATTGGTTGCTGCGGAACCGCTTGTACAAGTGATTGCGACAGGTTTTTTGATTGATTTTGAAATTCCCAAACCAACAAATGCTGCCGCTCTCTCGTCCACAATACTGTAACATTGGAACGCATCAATCTCGGAAAAATGAATCGATAAAGGCGCATTTCTGGAACCTGGAGAAATGATGATTTTGTCGATGCCGTATTGTTCAAGAATATGTGCGAGAATCTGGATACTGCGTTTTGCGGAATATTGCTTCATTGTAGAAATTTACTGAGAAATAAATCAGTTTGCAAATTTAATCAAAAGACTTGTTTATTTTATCGCAAAGACGGAAAATATAGACAAACTAATCGCTTCTAAGTCGCAGTTTAAATTTAAATTTGCGACTTTTTTGAATTAGAATTTAAAATAACCTCAGGCCTTGTGATAAAAAACCTAAAACAAGCGCAATTGTTGTGTTCGGCTTCCAGTAAAATGCTCAGTCGTCAAACTTGCTCTTTCACGATTATTAAAAAACTTCTTCTTCCCGATTTCAAAGGTTTTATGAATCATCTCTGCAATATTTCCTTCGCCTTGATAACGCTGGAAATATCTCTTCTCTCCTAGATTTCCACCTCTCATCGAGCGGATGAGATTCAGAACTTTGTCTTTTCTGTCGGGGAAATGCGTTTCCAGCCATTGGATAAAAACTGGCTCAACAGTGTCATTCAATCTGACCAAAGTATAACCGCAACTTCTCGCACCAGCTTCAGAAACCGCTTTCATTATGCCGAGACTTTCATCGCTGGTCAAACCTGGAATTACGGGTGCAATCATCACATTTACAGGAATGTTTTTTTCAGATAAAACTTCTATGGCTTTCAGTTTGTTTTTTGCGGTTGAAGTTCGTGGTTCCATCACGCGTCGGAGTTCTTCGTTGATTGTCGGAATGCTCAGCGAAACCGAAATCAGATTTTTCTCTGCCATTTTTTCGAGAATATCAATATCTCTCAAGACCAAAGCGTTTTTGGTGATGATGGAAACCGGATTTCTGTAATCCAAACAAACTTGCAACAGTTTTCTCGTGATTTCAAATTCTCTTTCAATCGGTTGATAACAATCGGTGTTTCCGGAAAGCATAATCGGTTTTGGAACGTAAGATTTCTTCTGAAACGTTTTCTCCAGAAGTTCGGGCGCATTTTTCTTGACCATCAGTTTTCTTTCGAAATCGACGCCTGCGCTGTAGCCCCAAAACTCGTGTGTTGGTCGGGCGAAACAATAGGAACAGCCGTGTTCGCAACCTTGGTACGGATTCATAGAATAATCCATCGGCAAATCCGGACTTTTTACAATATTGATGATGCTTTTCGGGAAAACTTCTGTGACCTGCGTTTTGATTAAATCCAATTCATAATCTTCCGGTTCGTGCGTGAATCGGTCAAATTTGTTGACAACATTTCGTTGAGCGCCTTGCCCTTTTGGGATGAAATTTGACATTTTTTATTGGAAAAAAATAACGCAAAGGCACAAATTAAAGTGTCATTGAGCTCATATCAAGCCGCAAATATTTGCGACTTACAGAAGCTTTGAAATAGAAACTTCCGCCTTTGCGCTAAAATTGATTGGAATTATTATCTTCAAAATTATCATTAGAAAAATAAAATCTCTCTTAAAATTCCGGAAAGTTTTCCACAAAAAAAATCCGGTTCGTGAGAACCGGAAATTTGTGTAATTAAATAGTGTGTGTCATAAAAATGCGTCTAACTCTACGCCGTCATCCGCGGCTGCATAAGGATTTCTCCTGGAATTCCCGAATAAATGATGATGGTCAGAATAATCGCTGTTGTAAACTCTGTTTCTTAAATATTTTCTCGCCACCAAAACGCCCAGAACAGCTGCTGTCCCGAAGATTCCGGCAAAGATGATTTCTACGTTTCTCTTCATATGATTAAAGATTAATATTTTTTTCCAAGCAAAAGATGTTCCTTTTTGAGTGGCAAACCTCAATCTTATCAAAAATTTAAGATTCCAAGCGGTACTTTTTACAGTTCAGTAGGATTTTTTAACAATTCGGTCATATATAATTGCCTAACTTTTCTTTCTGTCATAATTTTGAACCAAGCAATTAGAATATGAATAAAAAACCATTAATAACGCTAACGTGGATTACACTGGGCTCATCCATTTTTTTCTTCACTTTTTTCTCTGATGAAAAAACTTTAGAAAGCTTTGGTTACAACTTGCTAATTTCGGCAATGTATGCATTCGGCTTAGGGTTGAGTAATGGTTATGTGAATGATTTTCTCAATAAAAAACTATCGTGGACAGAACAAACCAGACTTAGAACCATTCTTGGAATCGTAGCAACATTAATTGTCAACTTCATAATGGTTTATGCGTGTAATTATATGAACTATGTGGTCATTCAAAAAGTGGCTACTCCAGAAGATATTTTTTCCGGAAAATATACTTTTACCAATTGGTTTATGATAAATTTTGCGTTGATGATTTCGGCATTCCTTCACGCCAAAGGCTTTATGGAGGAACTGAAAAAGAACACGAAAAAAGAAGTCGTGGAACAGAAACTCATCGCCAAATCTGCCAACGCCCAGTTCGAATCTTTGAAGAACCAATTGGATCCGCATTTCCTCTTCAATTCGTTGAATGTTTTAACCGCTTTGATTGATGAAAATCCGGAACAGGCGCAGAAGTTCACAACATCGATGTCGAAAATCTACCGATATGTTTTGGAGCAAAAAGACAAGGAAATGGTAAAAGTGGAAGATGAAATAGAATTTGCTAAAATCTACTGCAACCTTTTGAAAACCAGATTTGAAGATAGCGTAAGTTTCACATTTGATGTTAATCCTGATGATTTAAAAAAACTAGTTGTACCGCTTTCATTACAATTATTACTGGAGAATTGCATCAAACATAATTTTGCCACGTCATCAAAACCATTGAACATCAGGGTCTTCTCAGAAGGGAAATTTCTCTGCATCGAAAATAATCTTCAGGTAAGAGAACAACTGAAAGAAAGCGCAGGAATCGGTTTGGCAAACATCGTTCAACGATACGCACTTCTAACCAAAGACAATGTTTATATAGAAAAATCAGAAGAAAACTTCAAAGTAAAAATACCAATATTAATAGAAAAAAATACCCAAACAATGACAACTTACACCTCACAAACTACAGAAAATGTTGCTTACGAAAAAGCGGTAAAAAGAGTAAAAGAACTGAAAGGTTTCTACGGAAATTTAATATCATATTGCATTATTATTCCATTTTTGGCAATTATCAATCTGCTCACTTCTCCAACAGAAATCTGGTTTTACTGGCCAATGTTAGGATGGGGAATTGGATTAGCAGCTCACGGAATGAACGTTTTTGCCATAGGTAAAAACTGGGAAGAAAAAAAGATTCAGGAGATTCTACGCAAGGATGATTTCAAAAAATATTAGTGATGGAAACTGATTTTGAGAAACTAAAACTGAAGCTGGCCAAAGCACGAATGAAAGAAATAAAAGCTTTTTATATAATGCTTTCTGGAATCGTTATTCTGATGCCTTATCTCATTTTTATCAACTTAAAAACTAATCCCGACTTTCATTGGTTTTGGTTTCCAGTAGTTGGATTTGGAATCAGCATTTTGGGATATTCAATCTATCTTTTTACAGGTAAAAAGTGGGAAGAACATAAGATTCGGGAAATAATGAACAATCAAAATAACCTTAAAAACTAAATAAAATGGAAATTATTAATAAAGAAAATCCACGTTACGAAATGGCTGTGGAAAGAGTAAGAAAAATCAAAAAATTCTATACTGGGATTTTGGTTTTCGCAATTGTGTTCGGAATCGTTTATGGCATCAAATTCTTCAAACACGGGTTTCCACAAAACCTTGGAGAGATGCAGGTTTCCTGGATTTTTATCATCTGGGGATTGATTCTCGCAATCAAAGGAATTAAGCTGTTTTTCTTCAACTCCGATTGGGAAAATGATATGATTAATAAAGAACTCAAAAAGCAAAACAATGGAAATTATTAAAGATAAAAACGATATCAAATATCTTGAGGCTAAGAAAAGAGTGAAAAAACTGAAAGGGTTTTATATCCATTTGACGATTTATGTTCTTGTCAATCTGTTGATTGTATTTATTAATATCCAAAATCTAAAACCCGGAGAAAGTTATTTCAAGCCAGAAAATTTCGTCACTTTATTTTTCTGGGGAATTGGTTTGCTTGCCCACGCAATGAGTGTTTTTGTTCCTCAATTTGTTCTCGGGAAAGATTGGGAAGAGCGAAAAATTCGGGAAATAATGGACAAAGAAAAATAATATTTTAACTAATTTCGAATCAAATAAAATAAACTATAAAAATGATAAGAACGATAATCATCGAAGACGAAAAACCGGCAGTCAGACGACTTGAAAAATTATTGAGTTTGTTTTCTGATTTAGAAGTAGTTGCAAGCCTTAATTCTGTAGAAGAATCAGTCGATTGGTTTCAGGAAAATGAACATCCACAATTGATTTTTTCTGACATAGTTCTCGGTGACGGATTGTCGTTTGATATTTTTGATAAAGTTTCGACGAAGGCTTTTATCATTTACACTACAGCTTTTGACCAATATACTTTGAAGGCCTTCAAACTCAACAGCATCGATTATCTTTTGAAACCTATCGAGGAAGAAGATTTGGCAAAAGCAATTGAAAAATTCAAATCATTCTTACCGGAACAAGGCGCTGTTAATTCACAGGAAATCAGACAAATCGTTAAAAAAGAACAGGCAACACTTTCACGGATTTTGGTCAAAATTGGTTATAATTTGAAGGTGGTTTCCATCAATGAAGTCATCTGTTTCTACAGCGAGAACAAAATCGTCTATCTTCAAACCAAAGAAAGAAATTTCCCTACAGATTTTACTCTTGATGAACTCGAAAATGTCCTCGAGCCTTCCAAATTTTTCCGTGTCAACAGACAATTCATCATCAGCTCAGATTACATCAAAAACATTCACATTTCTCCTAATTATAAAGTAGATTTGGAGTTCCAACCAAACGAAGAAATTACGGTAAGTCGTGATAGAGTGAAGGATTTTAAGGATTGGCTGGCTGGAAATTAGAAAAAACAGGTTTCACGAAAATTCCGCAAAGCCTGTTCAACTATTTAATTCAATTTATTTTTAAGCAATCACGCCGCTTCCAATCAATTCATCATCGATGTACCAAGCCGCAAATTGTCCTTCAGCAATAGCAGACTGAGGATTTTCAAACTCCATATAGAATCCATTTTCGAATTGATGAATCGTTGCTTTTTCCAAAGTTTGTCTGTAGCGGATTCTTGCCAAAACTTCCATAGATTCGCCGTTTTTCAATCTCAAATCTTCACGAACCCAATGCAATTCGGCATTTTCAATTTTCAAAGCTTTTCGGAAAAGTCCGGGGAAATTTTTCCCTTCACCTACGAAGATGATATTATTTTCCATCTCTCGGCAGATGATGAAACAAGATTCCTTGTGACCACCAATTCCCAAACCTTTGCTTTGCCCAATCGTGAAAAACTGCGCACCTTGATGCTTGCCAATCACTTTTCCGTCCTCTTTTTTATAATTGATTTTCGCCGACAGATATTCCAGCTCTTCTAATTTTGAATTAAAAGTTGGAGTCTCTTTATGAAACTCAGCAAAGTCATTAAAAATCTCAACAATTTCTCCTTCTTTCGGAACAAGCTGCTGTTGTAAGAATGTCGGCAAACTCACTTTCCCAATAAAGCAAAGTCCCTGAGAATCTTTCTTGTCCGCGGTTACCAAACCGATTTCTTTAGCAATTTCCCGAACTTCAGGTTTCGTCAATTCTCCGATGGGAAACAACGCTTTTGACAATTGGTCTTGACTCAACTGACAAAGAAAATAACTTTGGTCTTTGTTATTATCTTTACCTGCAAGCAAGTGAAAAATCTCTTTCCCTTTTTCATCAAAAGTAGAAGTCACGCGCGCATAATGTCCGGTTGCAACTTTCTCAGCACCAAGCGATAAAGCCGTTTTCATAAACACATCGAATTTCACTTCGCGGTTACAAAGTACATCTGGATTTGGCGTTCTTCCCTTTTGATATTCGTCAAACATATAATCCACGATTCGCTCCTTGTAGAGCTCGCTCATATCGATGACCTGATAAGGAATTCCTAATTTTTGTGCGACGAGAAGCGCATCATTACTGTCTTCAATCCAAGGGCATTCATCTTCCAATGTCACCGATGCATCGTTCCAGTTTCGCATAAAAAGTGCGATAACTTCGTGACCTTGTTGCTGCAAAAGATAAGCTGTCACGCTAGAATCTACGCCTCCGGAGAGGCCAACTACTATTTTCATTTGATTTCAATTTTACGAAACTCTTGACGGGAGTTCTTAGTTTGAGGATGCAAAAATACAATTAAAACTTTCGCAAAAAAACCATAATTTTAAGGATTGATAAAAACGATATTAGCAACATTAATTATTTGGGCAGCTTTATCCGCCTTCCACTCCCAATCTTTTTTGCCAATACTTTCCCACAGCAAAAAAGGATTTCCGTTCAAGTCGGGCTGCGAGAGTCAACCTTGATTAAAATGTCAACATAAAAAACCACATTAATTATGAAAAAATTATTCAGTCTTTCCTTAATTCTAATTAGCGTTCTAAGCTTTTCGCAAATTGCAATGAGTTCCGGAACTCAAACCAACCGCTGGACTTTCGGTGGCGGATTGGGCGTTGGTTTCGGTAGTGATAGTTATTTCAATCTACAAGTTTCTCCAAGATCGGTTATAAAATCACAGACCAATTGGAAGGCGGCGTTATCGGAAATGTTTCCTGGCAAACTTCAGATTTTTACAAATCGACAATGTTTGGCGTTGGTCCTTTTATGAATTACTATTTTGCCCGTTCTTTCTTTGTAGGCGCTAATCTTCAGCAATATTTCATTAATTCTGAAGAAAAATTCACAGGGTATAAATTTGATACAGATGAAACGGCGCTGTATCTCGGCGGCGGTTATATGCAACCGATAGGAAATAATGCATTTGCACAATTTGGATTGATGTACAATGTGTTGTGGAAGGAAAGAAGCAGTATTTTCAGTACAGGATTTATCCCGAGTGTGGGATTTGTGGTAGGCTTATAAAAAAATAAAGTCCTCTTATTTATCACCATTTGTGTTCGGATAGATTTTTTTAGAGGACCTTATTAGGGACTGCAAATGTAAAATGAATTTTCGGAACAAAAATTAACGTTTGTTAATTTCCTTTAAAAAGTCTCTTTTTTATTCTGCTAAGAGATACTGGTGTGATTCCCAATAGAGAAGCAATATATTTTGAAGGTACTTTTTGCAAGACTTTTGCATTTTCTTCCAGATGTTTCTGATATCTTTCTTCCGGATTTAGAAGTACAAAATCTTCGATATTTTGCAAAAGAATTCCAATCATAGTTAGGAACATATTCGCCCGCAGATTATTAATGGTCAGACTTTTTTGTGAACCAATATGAATAGCGTCATAAGTCAGTTCAAAAAGCTCTGTTTCACCGATGGATTGATAAAAATATCTCGATGGCTGATTGTAAATAATCCCGTCATAATTCCCGAAAAAACTCTTCTTATTGTGAAAAAGAATGGTCTTTTCTGTGCCGTTAGCTTCCAGATGATAAACGCGAACAATTCCACTTTTAATGAAGTAAACCTTACGGTTATTCTCGCCCGGCCTGATGTAAGTTTCCCCGGATTTGAACTTCCGTAAAGTTGTGTAAGGCCACAAAATTTCAATATCCTCTTTCGTGATTCCAGGGATATTTTGTAACAAATATTCTTTAGATGATTCTTCCATAAGATACAAAAAAGACCACCCGCAAAGGTGGTCTATATAAATTTGAAATGATTTATTTTACAATCTGTTCTTCTTTCACAGTTTCGCCTTCCAAACCATCTTTGGCTTCATTTACTTTCAGAACAACGGTTTCACCTTCTCCAAATTGCTTATTGACAAGCATTTCGGCTAAGAGATCTTCGATATATTTCTGAATCGCACGTTTCAGAGGTCTAGCTCCGAAATCTTTGTCCCATCCTTTTTCCGAGATGAAATCTTTTGCTTCTTCCGTCAACTCGATTCTGTAGCCTAATTTTTCCAATCTGCCATACAATTTGGACAATTCCAAATCGATGATTTTCTTAATATCTTTTTGCTCAAGAGAGTTGAAGATAATAATGTCATCTATTCTGTTTAGGAATTCCGGTGCAAATGCTTTCTTCAAAGCGTTCTCAATCGTAGACCTTGCTCTTGCATCGGTATTTGTTTTCTTCGCATTGGTTCCGAATCCTACACCATCTCCGAAGTCCTTCAGGTCTCTTGTTCCGATATTCGAAGTTAAAATAATGATTGTATTTCTAAAATCAATTTTTCTACCTAATGAATCGGTTACGAAACCTTCGTCCAAAATCTGCAGCAAAATGTTGAAAACATCTGGATGCGCTTTCTCAATCTCATCTAAAAGAACGACTGCGTAAGGTTTTCTTCGCACAGCTTCTGTTAATTGTCCACCTTCTTCATAACCAACGTATCCTGGAGGCGCTCCGACCAATCTGGAAACCGCAAATTTCTCCATATACTCACTCATATCGATTCTAATCAAAGCTTCGTCTGAGTCGAATAATTCACGAGCCATTACTTTAGCAAGCTCGGTTTTACCAACACCGGTTGTTCCTAAGAAAATGAATGTTCCGATTGGACGATTTGGATCTTTAAGACCAGCTCTGTTTCTTTGAATGGCTTTCACCACTTTTTTCACAGCGTCTTCTTGTCCAATTACTTTTCCGTTCAGTTTCTCATCCATCTGAGCCAGTTTATCAAGCTCATTTTTGCCAACTTTGGTCACTGGAACGCCACTCATCATAGAGACAACTTCCGCAACACTTTCTTCCGTTACTTCTTCTTTTTTCTCTTTGACGTCTTTGTCCCATTGTTCCTGAGCAAGATTCAATTCGATTTGAAGTCTTTCTTCCTCGTCTTTCAGTTTTCTGGCTTCAAGGTAATCCTGAGCTTTCACTGCTTGCTGTTTCAATTCCTTCACTTCTTCGATGCGCGTTTCGTGCTCGATAATTTCGGAAGGAACTTTCATATTTTTGATATAAACTCTAGATCCGGCTTCGTCCATCGCATCAATCGCTTTGTCCGGAAGGAATCTGTCTGTAATATACCTCGCTGTCAAATTCACACAAGCGTTGATAGCCTCATCTGTGTAATGAACATTGTGGTGATCTTCGTATTTATCTTTGATTTGATGAAGGATCTGAATCGTTTCGTCTACCGTAGTTGGCTCCACCATTACTTTTTGGAAACGACGTTCCAAGGCTCCATCTTTCTCGATATATTGTCTGTACTCGTCAAGAGTTGTAGCACCAATACATTGGATTTCACCTCTTGCCAAAGCTGGTTTGAACATATTGGAAGCATCTAAACTTCCGGTAGAACTTCCTGCGCCAACAATCGTATGCAACTCATCAATGAAAAGAATGACATCACGGTTTTTCTCGAGTTCCGTCATAATCGCTTTCATTCTCTCTTCGAATTGTCCACGATATTTGGTTCCGGCAACTAAACTTGCTAAGTCTAAAGTAATAACACGTTTACCGTAAAGAACTCGAGAAACTTTTTTCTGCTGAATTCTCAAAGCCAAACCTTCTGCAATTGCTGATTTACCAACTCCTGGTTCACCAATCAAAAGCGGATTGTTTTTCTTTCTTCTTGATAAGATCTGAGAAACCCTTTCGATTTCTTTTTCACGACCAATTACCGGATCCAGTTTTCCGTCTCTTGCGAGAGAAGTCAAATCACGACCAAAATTATCCAAAGTTGGCGTTTTGCTTTTTTGAGCGCCAAGATTTCCCGAAGGTTTTTTCATCTGGCTGTAAGGTTCTTCTTTCTCCTCATCGTCATCGTATGCACTATTTTGTGGCAACTGATCGGTGTTTTTCAACATCGTTCTGTATGCTTTTTGAACAGCATCATAATCGATATCGTAAGCCTGAAGAATATTCGCTGTAGGATCTTCTTGTTTGTACAAAACACCTAAAAGTAGGTGAACTGTATTGATGTCAGCAGATTGATATTGGCGACATTCCAGCTCAGATCTTTTTACAGCCTGATCTGCCATTTTTGTAAAAGAAATGCTTCCCATATTTGCAGTAAACGGGTTAGAGTTTGCTGAACTCAGGGTTTCTATTTTTCTTTTTATTTGGGTAAGATCCGCACTTAGACTTTCGAGGATCTCTTTCGCAGAATTTTCAGTTTTGATGATTCCTAAAAGGAAATGTTCAGTATTCAGAAATTCACTCTGCAAACGCCTTGCTTCATTTTTGCTTTGCTTGAACACGCGGTTCAAACCGTCTGAAAATTTATAATCCATAATTAAAAATTATACACTAAGTTATGTTTTTTATGATAAATCCTACAATTAATTATTGTAAAATTTAAATATTTGTTTGCAAATAGATTGCCATCAGAAAAAAATGGACTTTATGACCTGATTTTTTTAAAAATTGTTTAGGTTTGTAATCCTTAATAAATGTTAATGAATAATTGGTCAGAATACGTTGGTTATTTAGCTTCAGCTTTTGTCGTTGCTAGTTTTCTGCTGAAAGATATTAAAACGATCAGAACCATCAATTTATTGGGCTGCATCTGTTTTGTAATCTATGGAATTTATAGCGGAATGCTTTGGCCAATCATTATTCCAAATGGAATTCTTGCTTTAATTCAGATCTATAATATTTTCAAAAAGAATTAAAATGAAAGTAATCGTAAGTGTTTTCAACAATTTATATACCGACCAGCGCGTGGAGAAGGTATGTAAAACACTTTATGATAACGGCTATGAACCTGTTCTTATTGGATGTAATTGGCTTGGGACGCCGGAAATGGAACGGCCTTATCCTTTTTTCAGAATCGAATTAAAATCGAAAATATTACGTTTTGCTTACATAGAATTCCAAAGAAAATTATACAAAGAACTTCTAAAACATGCTGACAATAAGACCATTTTATTGGCCAATGATTTGGAAACACTTATGCCAAATTATCTGATTTCCAAGAAACTTAAGATTCCAATCATTTTTGACAGCCACGAGATCTTTACTGAAATGCCAACAATCCAGGGTCGTTGGGTGAAACACGTATGGAAGAAAATCGAGAAAACATTTATTCCAAAAATCAAACGTATGATTACGGCAAGTAATTCCTACGCCAATTGGTTTGTAAAAGAATACGAGATCAATAAGCCGGTTGTCATCAATAATCTGCCCAGAAAAATTGAGTTTACCGGAACGAAAGAAAATTCAAAAAAAATAATTCTGTATCAGGGTTGGCTCAATTATTCCCGTGGAATAGACAAAGCAATTCTTGCAATGCAATCGATTCAAAATGCTGAATTGTGGATTGCCGGAGGCGGACCGCTGGAATGCGAATTCTGGGCATTGGCTAAACAATCTGGAATTGAGCATAAAATAAAATTTCTTGGTAAGCTGTCACCAGCAGAACTCCGGGAAATTACGCCAAAAGCTGATGTAGGATTGAGTATAGAAGAAAACAACGGACTAAGTTATTATTATTCTTTGCCAAATAAAATCTCAGATTATATCCAATCCCGAGTACCTGTCGTTGTTTCTAACTTTCCTGAAATGACAAATATTGTTAATTCTTTTGAAGTAGGGGAGATCATAGAAAATCATTCGCCAGAACATCTTGCAGAGAAAATAAATCTGGTTTTGGAAAATGGTAAAGCTTATTATCTTCATAACCTTAATGTGGCTTCTGATGAACTTTGCTGGGAAAATGAAGAAGACAAAATATTGAAAATTTTCAGCGATTCCAGAAAAGAATTGGAACACAACCATTAACTTTTCCGTTTTTATTGAATCTAAAAGTTGCATCATTCTTGTTGCATTAACTTTATAAAAATTTGAAAATGAAATCCTTAATCTTAATATTCAGTTTAGCCTTGATGACAGTAAGTTGCGGAAGCCAAATCTATTTGGAGCCAACAACTTTAAATGCTGTTGTTGAAAAGAAAGAATTTGATTTTAACGCAACCAAAACTTTCCCAACAAATTATGATGTCATCAATGTGATGAATTCTATGCCGGGTTCGACTGGAACACGTATTCTGAATCTTGACCCCGGTTATGGTTTTAATTTAAAAAAGGATTTGTTCAGCGTTGCTTTACCTTATTTTGGAAGAGCTTTTAGTGCTACTCCAGGTGACGCAAATAACGGTGGAATCAGATTCGAGTCTAAGGACTTCAGGATAAAACAATCCACAACCAAAAAAGGTAATACGCTGTTTGTAATTACGACAGTAGACCAAAGAGAAAGCTATGTTTTCAATCTGGAGATTTTCAAAAACGGAAGTGCATTTTTGTCGGTAAGTTCTAACAACAGACAGCCGATCAGTTTTGATGGAAATCTTTCAGCTGCGAAATAATTAATTATCAAATAATTTTTTGACAAATTCCCTGGCTTCAGAGCTCGAATTTGAATTGAGTTCGGAAGCATTTTTTTTATGTTCGAGGTAAGAATTTTCGAGTGAATTGTCTCTTTTTGCTTTCTCAAGAATATATTCCTTAACCCAGAATTCAAACCTTTTTTCAGCCTGAGTTTTTCGATTTTCTATAAAGGTTCCGTTCTTATTTTTAAGAGAAATAAAGTTTTCTATCTTTTCAAAAGTGTCCGTGAAGCCTTCATTTTCCAAAGCCGAACCAAGAATAATAGGCACTTTCCAGTCTTTTTCTTTCGCTGTGATAAATTGTAAAGCTCTGGATAATTCGGTTTTTGTCAATTTGGCTTTTGCAAGATTTTCGGAATTGACTTTATTAATGAAAATCAAATCTGCCATTTCCATAATGCCACGTTTGATGCCCTGAAGTTCATCGCCTCCGCCAATGATTTTAAGAAAAACGAAAACATCGGTAATATCATTTACCAACGTTTCACTTTGCCCGACACCAACGGTTTCTATCAAAATATAATCGTAACCTGCTGCTTCACAAATTAATAAACTTTCAAAAGTTGTATTTGCAATGCCGCCAAGAAAACCTGAACTCGGACTTGGCCGGATAAATGCGTTTGGATCTTTTGCCAATTCTTCCATTCTGGTTTTGTCGCCAAGAATACTTCCTTTATTAATGGACGAACTTGGATCAACAGCCAGAACAGCGACTTTTTTTCCTTTTTCAATCGCTAATTTTCCAAATGTTTCTATAAAAGTTGATTTGCCAGCTCCCGGAACGCCCGTAATTCCAACCCGAATTGATTTTCCTGTGAAAGGAATAATTGCTTTCAAAAGCTGATCAGCAAGATCTCTGTGTTCGGGCTTTTTACTTTCAATGAGGGTAATGGCTTTCCCAAGTATCCGTTTATCAGACGCGTTGATTCCATTGATGTAATCGTCGATACCGAATTGCTTTGCCATTTTGGATATTTGGAATTGTTACAAATTAGAAGAGAGCGTTATAAACTGCCATCAAATTAATTATTTTTGATGAAAATCAAATTCAAAAATAATGAAAAAATACTTATATAGTTTGTGTCTTTTAGGCGTCATCGTTTATTCTTGCAAAACGCAGACAGCTACACCAACAGCAACCACGCCAACAGTTTCTACAGCTATATCGACAGCAACAGCTAATCTTACCAAAGAAGAGATGCTTAAAAAAGGAGAAGATTTATTTAATTTAAAATGTGGAAGATGCCACGGATTGCCTTCGCCATCTGAGTTCACAGTAGCAGATTGGCAGCCGATTATGACAAGAATGGCTCCAAAAGCAAAACTGAATGCGGAAGAAACCAATTGGGTTTTAGCTTACGTAAATGCCAATGCTAAGAAATAATTAAAATAAAAAAGAGAAACTCTAAAGTTTCTCTTTTTGTTATTTGTTTTAAGAATACTACCAAGGACTTATTCCTGTTTCATCTTCAATATCATTACTGTAAAATTGTCCGGTTGGCGCATCATCTTCTGTCAAAGTATGTTTGATGATGAATGATGCCGCACTTTCTATAGAACCCGGACCGCTGTGATGATTGAAATCTGTAGCTGTATAACCCGGATCAATCACATTCACTTTGAAATTTGAATCTTTCAATTCATAAGCTAAGACAATTGTGTAAGCATTCAATGCTGTTTTTGAAGGTCCGTAAGCTGCGTTTTTAACTTGATAATATTTCCAACTCGGATCGCTGTGAAGTGTCAATGAGCCAAGTCCGGAAGTGATATTGCTAATTCTCGGTTTGTCAGATTTTTTAAGCAAATCCAAAAATGCCTGCGTCACATTGATCACACCGAAGAAATTAGTTTCAAAAACTTCTTTGATATTTTCAACAGACGTTTCTGTTGCCGTTTGAGGTTGAGTTCCAAGAATTCCGGCATTGTTAATTAGAATATCCAGTTTCCCCTGTTCTTTTTCAACGATGTTTTTTGCTGATAAAATTGATTCCGGATTAGTGACGTCTATTTCAATTGCTTTGATATTGTTGAATCCTTGTTCATTAAGTTCTTTTACAATTGCTGCGCCTTTCGCCAAATCACGACTTCCCAGATAAACGAATAAATCTTTTTGAGAAAGCTGTTTTGCGGTTTCAAGACCAATACTTCTGTTGGCACCTGTTATTAATACTGTTGTCATTTTTTCTTGTTTTAAATTGATGATGTAAAATTGAGCCAATTAAAAACAATAGCATTTGCCAAATGACAAAAAGCAATTTAATTAAATATTTTTCCTGATCCGGCTGAGTGAAGATTGCGTAACACCAAGATAAGAAGCAACATACGACAGCGGAATCCGGTTGACTACATTCGGGTAGATTTCCAGGAATTTGAGATAACGCTTTGTTGCGTCTTCGGTTACCAACGGACTTCTTCGCTCAACTTTCTGTAATAATGCCCTGGAAATGATTTTGTTAACTATAACATCGAAACCAACAATAGTCTGTATAAGTTCCAGCCAGTCTTTCCTGGAAAAAATGATCATCTTACAATCTGTAATTGCCTGAACATAAGAACTTGAAATAATTTGATTGTCAAAACTTTCCAGATCAACAACCAGATTGTTTTCGTCGATGAAATATTTTGTGATCTCTTCGCCTTCATTATTGTAATAGCAGACACGCAGAATTCCGTCAACCACAAATCCAACCTGATTTGCAATTTTACCGGCTTCTGAAAAGTATTCATCTTTTTGAAAATCAATTTCTTGAGCTTTACTTTTAATAAAGTCGATCTGCTGCACATTCAGATTTCCAAACCGTAAAATAAAATCGAATAGTTCTTTCATTGTGGAAATTTAGGGAGAATAATTCTTTCTTGATTTGTCATTTGGTAAAAAATAATACAAAAGATTTCTATATAATTAATCAGCAACATCATAAAAAAAAGGAAACCTTAATTGGTTTCCTTCTTCTTTTTAGCTGATTTTTTCTTCGGCTTTTTGGGCATTTTCGATTTGATAAACAGCTCTCTTTCTTTTAGGAATTCAAGCATTTCCTTATTATAACTGAATTGTTTTGCTTCTTTCAAAAATTTCAAAGCATTCGGAAAACTTCCTCTCATCTCGGAAAGCAAAGCTCTGTAATACCATAAAACAGCCTTGTCAATTCCCTTGATTTTCAAAGCATAAGCAATCAGTTTTTCCGCTTCCTGAAAATCTTCGTTATCCAAAAGACATTTGATATAATATTTTGGCGTATTGAGATTTGTTACATCGCATTGCATAGCTTCTTCGAAATAAAGCTTTGCTTTTTCGTAATCGTTGAGCATTTCGCTGTAGATTCTTCCCATCAGACAAAGCGAATCGGCATCTTCAGGGTCGTAAGAAAGTGCGTAGTTCAACGCTTCAAGACAATCTGGTAAGCTGTAGGGATAATTATCCAACGCTTCAAAATAATATTTACTTTTAGTTAAGGTCATTTCTGTAGTTTTTTAATTCATTTTTCAGTTGACTTCTTTCTTTTTTGAAAGATTTCTCCTGATGATTCTTTTTAAAATCGGTTCCGGAAAATGTCCGAATGGGATTTCCTCTCTGAACATTCAAATGATTATTCCACGTTTCCTGCATTTGCTTTTGCATACGTTGAATGTGAAATTCCATCACTTTTTCTTTCAAGCGGATAATCGAAAGCTTCTTATTCTCCAGTTGCGAACGGGAATCCTGCACGAAAACACTCTGTCCGGTTTTCGGATAAGTCGCACGAACAGCAGTTTCTACTTTATTCACGTTTTGTCCGCCGCTTCCCTGACTTCTCGCCGTCTGAAACTGAATTTCTTTCTCATTAAATTCAATTTTCTCCAAACCTTCCAATTCGAAAATCCCGATAAACCAATTGCTTCGTTTATGGAATTTTCTGAAAGTGCTTTTCCCAATCCAAAGAATGCTACCAAGCCAGTTTTTCAGAAATTCATTTGCTCCTTTTCCTTTTAAAAGTAAGGTCGCAGATTTCAAAGTCAGGTTTTCATCGCCATTTTCACGGTGAATGATTTCGTAATCGATTTTATTTTGTTTTGCCTCCTCGAGGAAAACCTTCAGAACTTTGGCAACTACCCATTGACATTCCAAAGGTCCTCTTCCTGAGGTGATTTGTATTATTTTGTCCATTGTTTTTTAATTTGTTGTCGGTTGATGGTTGTCAGTTGACGGTGTTAAAATTCTAACAACCATCAACCAAAAACTAACAACCATTTTATTTATCCATCCTCACAATTCGGGGTTGAAAAGTTCCGAGAATATCGACCAATTCACTTTGCCCATTCATCACTTCATTGATGTCTTTATACGCCATCGGTGCTTCTTCCGCATTTCCGCCCATCAAGGTGACATTTTTGAGTTTTAATTCTTTCTTGATGTCATTTTGAGTGAAACGGTTTCTGCATTCCCCTCTCGAAAAAGCCCGTCCTGCTCCGTGTGAAGCCGAGTTCAGTGAATCCGGATTTCCTTTTCCACGCACGATAAAACCTTTTGCCGTCATCGAACCGGGAATCATTCCCAACTCGTTTTCATTGGCCGGAGTGGCGCCTTTTCTGTGAACGATTACTTCTTTCCCGTTGTGGATTTCTTTCCACGCAAAGTTGTGATAGTTTTCGATTGTGGCTTTCACTCTTCCGCCGACCGCTTTCACCAATCTTCTGTGAATATCGTCGTGACAGGCCGAAGCGTAATCTCCCGCAAGATTCATCGCCGTCCAGTATTCTAATCCGAGGTGCGTGTTCAAATCCAGCCAGGCGAAGTTTTGCGCTCCTTTTGGTAACGGACACTGTTCGGTCGCCACTCTCGAATAATATTGAGCGATTTCGGCTCCCAAACCACGCGAACCACTGTGTGAAAGAATTCCGAGATATTTACCTTTCGGAAGATTGATTTGCTTGTCTTCTTCCATAATTTCCACTTCCCCGAATTCTACAAAGTGATTTCCACCGCCGGAACTTCCCATTTGTTTGATGGCTTTACCTTTTAATCTTCTCAAAATCGGAATTAAATCAAACGTATCTTTGTCGAAAATCTCGTGGTCGACGTGAGATTTGTGCGTTTCATACATTCCGAATTTGGTGTGTTCGGCAAGCGCTTTTTCATATTTGTCTTTCGCGCCGTCGAGATATGAAATTGGCGTATCCAAAATACTGAGCGACATTCTGCATCCGATATCCATCCCTACTCCATAAGGAATCACGGCATTTTCTACTGCAAGAACACCACCGATTGGAAGTCCGTAACCGCTGTGTGCATCGGGCATCAAAGCGCCTTGTGTTGCAATTGGCAGTTTCAGTGCGGTGTAGAGTTGGTTTTTTGCTTCCTCTGAAATATTGTTTCCGAAAATCTCGAAAGACGCCCGGTTGGTATTGAGCATTCTTTTTTCAGTTTTCTTGGATGAAATCAAAGCTTCTGCGATTTGTCCGAAGGTTAAATCTTTCTCGAAGTTCTCCGGATTCTGCTGGATTTCCTTGAGAAGAGATTTCACATAATGAATATTTTTGGTTGCAAAATTTCTTTTCATTACTTCCAAAGCGATGTTGACGCTCTGGTTGTTTGGATAGCCTAATTTTAATATATCTTTTCCTTTTAATTTTAAATTTCCCATCTTTTTAGATTTTAGATGTGAGATGATAGACATTCCCGCATCAGATTTTATTCAACTAAATTATTAGTTGATTTTTTTTAATTTGTTGTTAAAGAAAATTACCGCTAAATGATTTCGCCCTTTGACTACGTCGAATCTTCAATTTCAGGGCTTCGCAACCTCTCAATTTCTTTCTATCATTGGGCTTCACCCAATGCTTTTGATTTCGCCTTTTCAAGGCTTTTTCAAACTTTGAAAATTTTGCTGGTGTGTTGAATCCAAAATTTTGGCGTCATCACTTTGTGGTTTTTTCTAATTTTTAATGGCTTGATTGTCGGAATTTTCTATTTTCAGACAAATATTTTGATTGGAGCAGAAAACCCTAGCCCCGATTGCAGTGGAAATCCTTTTTTTAGCATTGGCTTGAAAAAAGCGATGGCAAAAAAAGATACAGCACTTCGACAAGCTCAGTATAAACTGCAAACGGGATTAAGCTCCTAACAAAAAAATTGATTTCGGGGAAACTGTTTTGAGTTTGAAATATTGCGCAATAAAAAACCCGAAATCTTACGACTCCGGGTTTTGATATTTCATTATACTGTTGTTCTAAGAAGGTACCAAACCACGAAGCCTCGCCTTTGCAAAAGGCAATCCTACTGATGTATGTTGATTGTATTTGAACATTGCTTCGTTGTTTTTTATTGGTTGAACTTGATTTTCAGGTGCAAATATAGAATTATTTTTTAAATGTGAAGAAAAAAAATGTCAATAGAGAAAATGCAATTAAATGTATGTAAAAAGAATATTTGTTGGGTTTCTTATAATAGAAGACTCTTACTCCATTGATTAAAAGAAGAATAAAAGAAATAAGGTATAAAAAGATTACGGACAGGATATCTAAGTTTGGTGTACAAGACCCCGATTTGAACCTTCCCGAGATTGCAATTAAAAATATTACTAAAATCGCGAGAGCATAAAAATTGAATGAAAGTAGGGCATTGCTGTATTTTTTATTTAGTTTTCCAAACATTACTTATAATAAAGGTTAAGCTAAAAATTTCTCCAAAATCTCCACCGCACTTTTCGGCAAATTCGTTCCTGGACCAAAAATATGATGCGCGCCGTTTTGATATAAAAATTCATAATCCTGCTGTGGAATGACACCTCCAACAACGATGGTGATATCGTCTGCACCGAGTTTTTTAAGTTCTTCCACAACTTGTGGAACCAAAGTTTTGTGACCAGCCGCCAAAGACGAAACACCCAAAATATGAATGTCATTTTCCACAGCCTGCTTCGCAACTTCTTCCGGTGTTTGAAATAATGGTGCAACATCGACATCAAATCCCATATCGGCAAATGCGGTTGCTACGACTTTTGCTCCGCGGTCGTGACCGTCTTGTCCCATTTTCGCAACCATAATTCTTGGTCGTCTTCCTTCCTGGTCTTCAAATTTCTGACTTAAAGCAACTGCTTTTTCAAAGTATTCATTTTTGCTTGCATTCATTGCGTAAACTCCTGATATGGTTCTGATATTGGCTTTGTAACGTCCGAAGCTTTCTTCCATAGCATCGCTCATTTCGCCGAGTGTGACTCTTCTGCGAGCTGCTTCGATGCACAATTCCAGAAGATTTCCAGTTCCCATTTTTGCGGTTTCTCGGATTTTATTTAAAATTTCATCAACTTTTGAAGAATTTCGATTTAATTTTATTGAATCTAGTCTTTCAATTTGTTTTCTGCGGACTTCCGTATTATCGATGTCGAGGATTTCGATTTCGGTCTGTTTTAAATCTGATTTGAAGGAATTAATGCCGATGATAAATTCTTCTCCGCTGTCAATTTTTGCCTGCTTGATGGCCGAAGCTTCTTCGATTCTCATTTTCGGGATTCCCGCTTCGATCGCTTTGGTCATTCCGCCTTCTTTTTCCACTTCATCTATGAATTTCATTGCTTCCTCAATCATTTGTTGAGTGAGAGATTCTATCAAATGACTTCCGCCCATAGGGTCAACAACGTCACAGATTCCCGATTCTTGCTGAAGAATAATTTGAGTATTTCTGGCAATTTTAGCGGAGTAATCTGTTGGCAAAGCAATCGCTTCATCCAAAGCATTCGTGTGCAAAGATTGTGTTCCGCCCAAAGCTGAAGACAACGCTTCAATTGTTGTTCTGGTGATATTATTAAAAGGTTCTTGCTCTGTCAAACTCCATCCAGATGTTTGCGAATGGGTTCTTAAGGCTAAAGATTTTGGATTCTGAGGATTGAATTGTTTCAAAAGATTCGCCCAAATGTATCTTGCAGCACGCATTTTCGCAATCTCCATAAAATGATTCATTCCGATGGCCCAAAAGAATGATAATCTCGGAGCGAAATCATCGACATTCATTCCGGCTTTGATTCCTGTTCTTACATATTCTAAACCGTCGGCTAAAGTGTATGCCATTTCCAAAACGGGCGTTGCGCCAGCTTCCTGCATATGATAACCGGAAATCGAAATCGAGTTGAATTTCGGGATATTTTTAGAAGTATATTCGAAAATATCGGCG
Organism: Chryseobacterium sp. TB1-D10; assembly: GCF_059803555.1. Lineage (NCBI taxonomy): Bacteria > Pseudomonadati > Bacteroidota > Flavobacteriia > Flavobacteriales > Weeksellaceae > Chryseobacterium > Chryseobacterium sp. TB1-D10. The sequence continues at coordinate 96,350 of NZ_JAPFHB010000001.1, forward strand.
ATGATTTTCATTGAAGGCGTTGGCGGATAGATGTAAGTATTCCGAACCATAAATTCCTTCAAAATGTCATTTTGAATGGTTCCGGAAAGTTTGTCCATAGAAACACCTTGTTCTTCTGCGGAAACAATATAAAAAGATAAAATCGGCAAAACCGCTCCGTTCATCGTCATCGAGACTGAGATTTCGTCTAATGGAATCTGGTCGAATAAAATCTTCATATCCTCAACCGAATCTATCGCAACGCCTGCTTTTCCAACGTCGCCGACGACTCTTGCGTGGTCGGAATCATAACCTCTGTGTGTTGCCAAATCAAATGCAACCGACAATCCTTTTTGTCCGGCTTGGAGATTTCTTCTGTAAAAAGCATTGGATTCTTCTGCTGTGGAAAACCCTGCATATTGGCGGATGGTCCAAGGTTTCTGAACGTACATCGTAGAATAGGGACCACGAAGAAAAGGCGCAATCCCTGCGGAGCCGGCTTTGATGTCTTTGTTTTTAACGTCTTCGCTGGTGTATTTTGATTTCAGTTCCAAGCCGTCTTTTTCAAAAGTGTAATTTTCTGAATTGGAATTGAATGTAATGTTCTTGAAATCAGGGTTTTGATTTTGAATTTTGTGGCGCATTTTGCTTTCTTGTTGTGGAAAGTAAATGTAAGGATTTTTTTAAACCACAAAAGAGACAAAATTTTTTTACACTTAAGTCAAATTGAGTTAATTCTAAATGCAAATGAAGAACACATAAGTTTTAGTAGATAAACACTTCGACTCCGCTCAGTGTGACAACTCTAATGCTATCTGCATCATTTTAAAAGTGTCAGTCTGAGCGGAGTCGAAGACTTTTGTATTAGAGATATTTCAAAGCGACAATTTGTCATTAATTGTTGGATGGTCTTTTTTTTGTGAAATCTTGACGGACTGTGGAAACCCGCGACAGGGATAGTAGCGGAAATCCTTTTGCTTGGGAAATGCGTCAATCAATGACAAATCGTGATAAGCAAAAGATTGTAACGGATAGCCCGGTGACAAAATAGCGCGGGGGAAAGTTTTGGCTTTTGGCAGTCGTCTAATTACGTTTGAGAGTGGGAGAGTTTGAGAGTTCGGGAATTTTAAAATTAATTAAACAAAAAATAATATAAATATGTCAACAGGAAGTATTAATGTGTCGGTGGAGAATATTTTTCCGCTGATCAAGAAGTTTCTTTACAGTGATCACGAGATTTTTCTTCGTGAATTGATCTCCAATGCGACGGATGCAACGACGAAGTTGAAACATCTGACCGTGATTGGTGAAGCGAAAGTGGATTATGGAAATCCGATCATCGAGGTTAAAATTGATAAAGAGGCGAAAACGCTGACCATCAAGGATCAAGGTCTTGGAATGACGGGCGAGGAAGTTGAGAAATACATCAACCAGGTTGCGTTTTCCGGTGCGGAGGAATTCCTTGAAAAATATAAGGATTCTGCGAAAGATGCAGGAATTATCGGCCATTTTGGTCTTGGATTTTATTCGGCATTTATGGTGGCTGAGAAAGTGGAAATCTTCACGAAATCTTACAAAGAAGATACTAAAGCGGTTCGTTGGATCTGTGATGGAAGTCCGGAATATACTTTGGAAGAAACCGAAAAGTCTGACAGAGGAACGGAAATCGTGCTTCATATTGCAGAAGATTCTTTGGAATTTTTGGAAGAATCCAAAATCCGTGAGCTTTTGACGAAATATAATAAATTCAATCAAATTCCAATTAAATTTGGAACGAAAACGGAAACTTTGCCTTTACCAGAAGGTTCTGCCGAAGATGCAAAAGCGGAAACGGTTGAGGTGGATAATATTATCAATAATCCGACTCCGGCCTGGACAAAAGCGCCGAGTGAGCTGAAAGCGGAGGATTACAACAATTTCTACAGAGAATTGTATCCGATGCAGTTTGAGGATCCGTTGTTCCACATCCATTTGAACGTGGATTATCCTTTCAATTTGACTGGTGTTTTGTTCTTCCCGAAATTGGCGAATAACCTTAATATCGAGAAAGATAAGATTCAATTGTACCAAAATCAGGTTTATGTGACGGATGAGGTGAAAGGCATTGTTCCTGATTTCCTGATGTTGCTGAGAGGTGTGATCGATTCTCCGGATATTCCGTTGAACGTTTCCCGTTCTTACTTGCAGGCTGATGGCGCGGTGAAGAAGATATCTTCTTACATCACGAAAAAAGTGGCGGACAAAATGGTTTCTCTGTTCAATGAAAATCGTGAAGATTACCAGCAAAAATGGAATGACATCAAGATTGTGATCGAGTACGGAATGATCTCGGAAGATAAATTCTATGAGAAATCTGACAAATTTGCGCTTTACCCAACGACGGAAGGCCAATATTATCTTTGGAATGAATTGGTGGAGAAAATCAAACCAACTCAAACAGACAAAGACGGAAAAACAGTGATTCTATACGCAACGAATGCTGATGAGCAGCACAGCTACATCGCTTCTGCTAGAGATAAAGGTTATGAAGTTTTGTTGCTTGATTCTCCAATCGTTCCACACTTGATCCAGAAATTGGAAGGTTCTAAGGACAATGTTTCTTTTGCGAGAGTGGATGCGGATCACATCAATAATCTGATCAAAAAAGACGAACCTGTTATTTCTAAACTGAATGATTCTGACAAAGAAGCTTTGAAGAGAAACATCGAGGAATCTATCAATGATCAGAAGTTTACGGTTCAACTGGAAGATCTGGATTCTACAGATGCGCCGTTTACACTTACTCAGCCTGAGTTCATCAGAAGAATGAAAGATATGCAGGCAACCGGCGGTGGCGGAATGTTCGGAATGGGCGGCTTCCCAGAAATGTATAATCTGGTTGTAAATTCTAACTCAGATTTTGCCGGAGAATTATTGAAGAAAGAGAATCCGGAAGAAAAAAGTGCGATGATTAATCAGGCTTTGGATTTGGCAAAATTATCTCAGAATCTTTTGAAAGGAAAAGAGCTGACGGACTTTATCAAGCGTAGTTTTGAGAGTTTGAAGTAATAAAGTATTTCTTTAAACATAAAAAAGCGGAACTAAATTTTAGTTCCGCTTTTTTATTTATTTGATCTTCGAAAGTGCATTTACCGTTTCCTCAAGATAGAAATCTCTTTCAAGATTTTTTCTCCAGTTTTCGGTTTTCTTGGCAAAAACTTCGTCTTTCTTGATTCTTTCTGCCTCGTCCGGGTGAATTGTGAATTTCAATCCGTTATTGAATTTATCCAGAACTTTGAACTTATCAATCTGTGCTTTACGCGTTTTCATCAGCTCATTAAATTTGGTTTGATTCAGCGTAATTGTCTCTTCTTTATCAAGCGCTTCCTTCCATTCTGCAGATTGCTGTAACAATTTATAATTGTTGTTGTTCACAAGCTGCTTGTCTATATCTGTCTGTAATTGAGCAATATTTAGCGTTGAAAGTTTCTTGTAACTTGCTGTTTCTATTTTGTCCCAAGGCAAAGCATATTGGTCAAAACGTTCGCCTACTTCTGCATAAGAGAAGAAATCTTTCATTTTGATGTCAGATTCCACGCCTTTTCTCTGGGTAGATTCTCCGGTAATTCTGTAGAATTTCTGGATTGTCAGTTTCAGAGAACCAAAGTCATCATTGGTATTCAGGAATCTATTTAGTTCCACAAACGTCTGAACTGTTCCTTTTCCGAAAGAACTAGGTGAACCGATAACCGCAGCTCTCCCATAATCCTGAAAAGCACCGGCAAGAATCTCGGAAGCCGAAGCTGACAATTCATTTTGCATGACTACAAGCGGACCAGTCCAGATAGGCTCATTAGATTTGTTGCTTAGTACCTGAACTTTTCCACGGCTGTCTTTTACCTGAACGTAAGGTCCTGCATTCATAAACAAGCCCATAATATCTCCAACTTCTGTCAAAGAACCACCGCCATTGCTCCTAAGATCCAGGATAATTCCTTCTACATTTTCTTTTTTAAGTTTGATTAATTCTGCTTTGATGTCGTCAGAAGCATTTCTGCCTTTTGGATCTTCAAAATCTACATTAAAACTAGGAAGATAAATGAATCCGTATTTTTTTCCATTTTTCCCGGTAACTGAAATACTTCTTGCAAAGGTGTCTTCTATCGCCACTTCTTCGCGGATCATTGTCACCTCTTTGATGGTCTTGTCTTTTTTCTCAACGGTTAAAGTTACAGGTGTTCCTTTTTCTCCACGGATCAATCTTACGGCTTCATCAGACAACATTCCTACAACGTTTACTGCTTCTTCTTTCGGTTTGGATCTGACTTTTAAGATTTTGTCACCTTCTGTCAATTGTTTGGATTTCCACGCTGGTGCGCCAATCGTCAAAGCGCCAAGATATAAGAATCCTCTTTTTTCCTGAATGATTGCGCCAATGCCAATTACTTTTCCAGTGAAATTCATATCAAATTCTTCCTTGTTCTGTGGAGAGAAATAGTTTGTATGCGGATCAAAAACTTCTGTGTAAGCGTTCATATAAACTGAGAACCAGTCCATTTTTTTTCTTTTCTTGAATCTTCGAAAAGAATCCGTAATCAGATCTTTAACTTCTGCTGTAGCTTTTTCACGCTTTTTTTCCATAGAAAGCGGCGCATATTTTATAGTATCAGGAAGTTTATTGTTTACTACCGAATCCTTTTTCTTTTTCTGAGCCTCTTCTTTGCTGGTAAGAGTTTCCATTTCCTGAAGGATGTTGTACTTGATGTACTTTTTCCATTCGTTGTACTGTTGTTTTGCGTCAGCAGGATTCACTCTTTTTTTAGGTTCCAAGATCAATTCTTCGTCCTCTTCAAGATTGATAGGTTTTGATAGAATATCCTGAGCCATTTTATCAATCTCGTCTACACGCTGATAAAGTCTGTCCACGGTCAATTTATAGAAAACAAGATTCCCGTTATTTAGGTAATCATCCAGTTTTGTATAATGTTTTTTGAACTCGTCCATATCAGACTGAAGAAAATATCTTTTGGACGCATCCACGTCTTCCATATATTTATCAAAAACGTCCTGGGAATAAGCGTCGTTAATTGGTTTTGGGCTGTAATGAAGGTATGAAAGTGTGTTTTTAACGCTTACCATAATGGTCTGCATTTTTTCATCATCATTTTGTGGAGAATTGAAACAGAACATCAGCGTCATAAGTGGCGCAAACATCAGCAGTTTCTTGAACTTGATTTTTTTGAACATAAATTTTAAAGGTGGCTTTATAATCTATTTAATTAGATTTTTTTAATATTATTCTCTCGCTGATTAAGCAAATTCAGCAGATTTAAACTTTTATACTAATCTGCTAAATCTATAAAATCTGCAAGATAAATTTCCGAGATGATATAAAAATATGAAAAGTTGTTTAATCTTTAGTTTTGATTAGTCAAAATTTTCTTTTGAATGTTACGTTGGTATTCAAAAACGAAACCAAATTTAACACCTTATTTTATTTTACTCATTATAAATTGGTTATTTTTGAGATAATTTTGAAAATCTCGCAAAAAGCGAAAAAATATAAAATAAATTTTATGAGCAAACCATTGATACTGGTAACCAATGATGATGGAATTACGGCGCCGGGAATTAGAAAACTAATAAGTATTGTTAACCAAATTGGAGACGTCATTGTAGTTGCTCCCAATTCTCCACAAAGTGGAAAAGGACACGCCATCACGATCAATTCAACGTTGAGCTTTGAAGAACTGAATCTTGATGGACCTCAAAAAGATTTTTCCTGTTCCGGAACGCCTGTAGACTGTGTGAAAATGGCTTTGGATAAAATCCTTCCAAGAAGACCGGATATCGTGGTTTCAGGAATCAATCATGGGTCTAATTCTTCCATTAATGTTATTTACTCAGGAACGATGTCTGCCGCTGTGGAAGCTGGCGTAGAAGGTTTGCCGGCGATCGGATTTTCTCTTTCCGATTTGAAATGGGAAGCAGATTTTGATCAGGCAGAAGAATTCATAAAAGAAATTATCCTCAAAACCTTGGAAAACCCAATGCCGAAAGGTGTTGTGCTAAATGTGAATATTCCAAACCTTAAAAAAGATGAAATAAAAGGTATCAAAATCTGTAAACAGGCAAATGCAAAATGGGAAGAAAGCTTTGATGAAAGAACCAATCCGCACGGCAAAAAGTACTACTGGCTGACTGGCTATTTCAACAACATGGATGAGTCCGAAGATGCAGACGAAACAGCTTTGGCAAACGGATTTATCAGCATCGTTCCGGTAAAATTTGATTTAACAGCTTACGAATACATCAACGAACTGAATTCCGTTTATAAATAGAAACCGGATGGAGTTTATGAAACAATTTCTGCTCTCTAAAAAAATTCCACTTACAGAAGAAAACTGGGAAATTTACAGGAGCAAGAACGTTAGAAAAGAATACAGGAAAAAAGATTTGATTCTGAAAGAAGGCGAAGTTGAAAACTATCTATCCTTCGTAGAAGTAGGAGTAGCAAGGCTTTTTTTTGTAAAGGAAAACAAAGAACTCACGACAAGATTTGTTTTTAAATATCAATATCTTACCTCTTATGATTCTTTTCTGCAAAGATCGCCTTCCAGGTGCAATGTGGAAGCATTGACAGATATGGTAGTCTGGCAAATTCATTATGATGATCTTCAGGAGGTTTACAGAACTTCTCCAGTAGGAAATCTCATCGGCAGATTGACAATCGAAAATATCTATTTAGCAAAACTTAATAAAGAATTTTCTTACTTAAGCGAATCTGCCGAAGAGAGATATTTGAAATTGCTGAAAGAGGAACCCGATCTTTTCCAGCTGATTCCACTGAAACACATTGCTACATTTATGGGAATTACACCTCAGGCACTCAGCAGAATCAGAAAGCGAATTTCTTAACCATGGTTCATTTTATATGAACTAAATAAAAGGTACATTTGTATTGAGCATTCAGAATGAAAGTTCCGAATGACGAAAAAAAGTGTTCAGAGAGATCTGGATGCTTTTTTTATTAATTTTATCTTTGCAGCAAGTTTTTATTACTATGATTGATCTTCCCGGACTTGCCATCAAAAATTTTCACTACAAAACCAGCAGAGGAAAACTCTATGTTCACGATACTTTTGGACCGAAAGTGGAGATGCCAATTTCCGTGTATTTCCGGACCGAAAAACAATTACCTGTTCTGGAGAAGAAAGCACTTGATCTGTGCAAAGGAAAAATTCTGGATATTGGCGCTGGCGCAGGAAGCCATGCTTTGATGCTTCAAAATAGAAATCTGGATGTTGTTGGCTTGGAAATTTCTCCTGCAGCTTGTGAAGTGATGGAAGACCGAGGCTTGAAAAATGTGGTTTGTGAAGATATTTTCAAATTTAATGAAGGAAAATTCGAGACGCTTTTGCTTTTGATGAACGGAATCGGATTGTGTGGTGATTTATCTGGCTTCAGAAAATTCCTCAGAAAAGCAGAAACTTTGCTTAATGAAAATGGAATTTTAATTTTTGATTCTTCTGATATTAGTTATATGTATGAAGACGATGTTCTTCCGAGAGATCAATATTACGGTGAAGTCACCTGCCGATATGAATATCAAAAGGAAGTCACAGATTGGTTCAAATGGCTTTATCTGGATTTTAGAACTTTAGAAAAAATTACTTCGGAAGAAGGCTGGAACTCAGAATTGATCTTCGAAGATCAGAATGATCAATATCTAGTAAAACTATCTAGGAAATAAATCTTGCTAATGAAATAATCATAGTCAGAATTTCCCCCGGCCATTACCATTCAAAATCTGCTCGTTTTTATTCCAAATAGATCAAAATATCTTTATCAACCTTATCATCAACCGATGTTATCAAAACCGCATCTTTTGTCTTCTTCTGAAGTTCATCAATAAAAAAAGTACTTTCGAAAAACTGACGGTGAACACCGGGCAATAGACTCATAAAATAATCCATCCCCAATTGATTATTATGAAGATCCATTTTGGTTTCCAAAGGTTTGTTTGGGAAAAGATCTTCGTGCATGTCTGTCAGTCTTTTGCACCATTTTAATGATTTTGCAGGTGATGAAACCTTGCAGAAGTACATCATAATAATACAGCACCAATAAGCGTGTCGGAAAGCGTTTCCGATGCCACTGTTAGAATTACTTTCCGGATACAGTTCCTTTGCAATTTTGAAAGCTTTTAGGCTTGCATAAGTGTAAAGAAACGCAAACAATGGATGCATGATTCCAATCGAAAAAACCTTCAATAATTTATTAAAGGTTAATGATTTTAATGCTCGAAAAAAAATGCCTATAAATCTCATCAATAAAAAACTCTCCCAGATTTGAGAGAGTATATTTTTAGTTTAATAATTTGATTAATGATATTCGTGGATCAAAAGTTTTACTGCTCTTGAAACTTGCTGTTTGATTTCAGTTCTTTTCACGATGAAATCTACAAAACCTTTTTCCTGCAAAAACTCAGATGTTTGGAAACCTTCCGGCAAATCTTTACCTATGGTTTCACGAATCACTCTTGGTCCTGCAAATCCGATCAAAGCGCTTGGTTCTGCGATAATTAAATCTGCAGTCATTGCAAAAGAAGCCGTAATTCCACCAAAAGTTGGATCCGTTAAATAAGCGATGTAAGGTAAACCAGCATCAGAAAGCTGAACCAACTTTGCCTGAACTTTCGCCAGCTGCATCAGTGAATAAGCTGCTTCCTGCATTCTTGCGCCGCCTGATTGGCAGATGATCATGTAAGGCAGTCTATTTTTGATGCAATAATCAATCGCTCTGCGGATTTTTTCGCCCATCACAGAACCCAAAGATCCACCGATGAAAGCAAAATCCATACAGGAAATTACCATTTCCACACCGTTCACTTTTCCTGTCGCATTGCGGATAGAATCTGTCAGTTTGGTTTTGGCTTTTACTTCTTTCAAACGGTCTGTGTAAGATTTTGTATCCTTAAATTTAAGAATATCAACACTTTCCACATCAGCATCCAATTCCTTGAATTTCTGATCATCAAAAAGCATATCGAAATATTCTCTGCTCCCGATTCTTACGTGGAAACCATCTTCCGGAGAAACAAAATTATTAGCCTTCAGTTCTTCAGCTTCTATAATTTTTCCAGTTGGCGTTTTGTGCCAAAGTCCTTTTGGAACGTCCTTTTTGTCTTCTGTAGAAGTGGTAATATTTTGCCCTTTCCTTTTAAACCAATCAAATGCCATTTTCTGTGTATTATGTAGAATGTACAAAGTAAAAAGTACAAAGCAAGATACATTATACTTTGTACTTGTTACTTTTTACAAATAAATTAAAGTGTATTAATATTGTTCAGATCTTCGAAAGCCTGAGTCAATCTTTTAATATAAGTTTCTTCTCCTTTTCTTACCCAAACTCTTGGATCGTAGAATTTCTTGTTTGGCGAATCTGCTCCGGTTGGGTTTCCGATTTGATGACGTAGATACTCGATCTGCTCTGTCATATAATCTCTGATGCCTTCAGTGTAACCGAATTGCAAATCTGTATCGATGTTCATTTTCACAACACCGTAACCGATTGCCTCACGGATTTCCATTAAAGTAGAACCAGATCCACCGTGGAATACAAAATTCACCGGTTTCTCTCCCAATCCGAATTTCTGCTGAACATACTTCTGAGAATTGTCAAGGATTTTCGGCGTCAATTTTACGTTTCCTGGTTTGTAAACACCGTGTACGTTTCCGAAAGCTGCCGCAATTGTGAAATTGTCAGAGATGTTTTTCAGAACTTCGTAAGCGTGTGCTACTTCTTCCGGCTGAGTGTAAAGTTTTGAGCTGTCAACGTCAGAATTGTCAACACCATCTTCTTCTCCTCCGGTTACGCCTAATTCGATCTCAAGCGTCATTTCCATTTTCGCCATTCTCTCGAAATATTTTGCAGAAAGCTCAAGGTTTTCTTCAATTGGCTCCTCAGAGAAATCCAACATGTGAGAAGAATAAAGAGACTTTCCGTTTTGTTTGTAGAATTCTTCACTTGCATCTAAAAGACCGTCAATCCATGGTAACAATTTCTTGGCGCAATGGTCTGTATGCAAAATTACAGTTGCTCCGTAAGCTTCTGCCAAAGTGTGGATATGTTTAGCTCCGGCAACAGCTCCTAGAACTGCCGCTCTTTGATTATCATTATTGAGACCTTTTCCAGCGTTGAAGATAGATCCTCCGTTTGAGAACTGGATGATTACAGGTGCGTTCAGTTTCGCAGCAGTTTCCAAAGTTGCGTTTACATTACTAGACCCTATTACATTAGCTGCCGGAAGCGCAAACTGCTTCTCTTTTGCATAATCGAATATTTCTGTTACTAAAGAACCAGTGGCAACTCCTGCCGGAAATTTTCTGCTCATTTTGATTATATTTTTAAGATTTTTTTTGAACGGTAAAGTTACAAATTTATTAACAATTTTAAGTTTCGAATTTTCAGTCTTATGTTATGACTAATATTTTCATTAATTCCTCTTATCATTCCCCCAAAGCAATTTCTGGCGAATGGTCTCATAGAAACTGAAATTTTTCGGTTTGATAAGAAACAGTGAGAAATCGGCTTTTTCAATATTGATTTCACTGCCGATCTCCATGTGATAAAGCCTGGAATCCAAAGCCAAAGTATATTGCTCTACACGGCTTTTGACAATCAGTTTAATTTTCGCATCATCTTTTACAATGAGTGGACGAACGTTTAGATTGTGAGGCGCAATTGGCGTGATGACGAAATTGTCATTTGCCGGAGAAATGATTGGTCCACCACAACTTAAAGAGTACGCTGTAGAACCCGTTGGTGTAGAAACAATCAGTCCGTCGCCCCAGAATACATTCAGGAATTCTTCATTAATATAAGATTCCACAGTAATCATTGATGTCGTTTCTTTTCTGGAAAGGCTGACGTCATTCAAAGCAAAAGGAAAATCAATGACATTAGGATTATCAGTAGTGATTTTGATGACAGAACGCTCGCTGATGTTGTAATTTTTATCAAGAATAATAGAATCCAGCTCATCAAAAATCTGGTCTTTTCTGAAATTAGCCAAAAATCCCAGTCGCCCTGTATTCACACCTATAATCGGAATCTCCAAATCCTGGATAAAAGTCAATGCATTGAGAATGGTTCCATCGCCACCAAAGCTAAAGACGATATTGACGTTTTTACTTCTAAGTTCTTCTTTACAGGAAAATGTTTCGAAATCTTTTGAGAAATTCAGTTTTTCAGCCATTTCCGAATGCAAAACTACTTTCACATCCCGGAGTACCAATTCAGAAATGAATTTGTTGAGATACAGAAACGTATCAAGGTCTTTTTTTTGAGAATAGATAGCTGCCTTCATAAATTAAATCTCCAAAAATTTCTGAAAAAACCCGAAACGATCTTTCAACAGTTCTTCTTTCTCGTCGTCGTAATGTTTATTAACTATATTGTAACCATATCTTTCAAAGGTTTCATCAATAGAACTCAGGTTTTCATTGCTGATTTTGAGTGTTATTTCTATGCTGTCTTCCTTGATGGCGCTGATAAAAGTTCCGTAGATTTTCGCATTGTTGCTTTCCACGATCTGAGAAATCTCCGTCATAGAATAATGTAGACCAGTCGTTTGAATCGTAAGAATCGCTCCGTTTTCGGAAAACAAGGGATATTTTGAAAATTCATTGAAGATGTCATCACAGGAGATGTAACCCAGATATTTTTCTTCTTTGGAAATCACGGGAATCACATTTGCATTGAAGGTGTGGAAAAGCTTGATGCTGTCCAGTAAACTGCTGTCTTCTATAATAGCGAATCTTTCGTAGTGAATATTAAGACTGTCCAAATTTCCTTCCGGACTGTCTTCCAGGAAAGACTGGCTGAGTCCGCCGAGGAAAACGCCTTTGTTCACAATGAAAACGTGGGAATACCCAAACTCTTTTGCAACTTCAGAAGCTTCTTCTATAGAGTCTCTGTCGCCAAAAGCGGGATAATCTTTGGAAATGTAGTCTTTTATAAACATTATGCTAATTTACAAAAAATCCTTACGGAGAAAAGGTTTTAAAAAAAATTATAAAATTTTATGAAAAGTATTGCATTGTATTAAACAAAAAATATATCTTTGTCGCCTTTCATTTTTACTTTTTATTAGATTTATTTCAAACTGCAACACTTCATTGTGTTTGCAGTTTTTTTATTTAATGGGCAAATTGTTTTCTTTTGGAATAATATTCACAATTGTATTAACTGGCTGACCATTTTCAACCAATTGCTCTACGATAATTTTGTACTGGTCATTTTCAAAGGTTTTATTTCCGAAAGGAAGCATCGCTGTCTTGGAATTCGAATCAGTAATCTCACGGTAACCTGCCTCGATATTCCTTGTGAAATTATAGTAATCCTCGTTGCTTCCAAAATAAATCAATTCATTATTTCCCCTCTTAATTACCGACTGATCTTTTTCATTAATCCACTCTTCAGGAGCATGATCCTTCCAGCCATATCTAATGTTATTAAGAACTTTTAAAACATCTTTTTCACGAATAAGAGAAACTAAATCGCTAAACGTAAAATCTCTTTGCTGAGAATTTGTATATTTTGCCAAGTCAGCATCTTTGTTTAAAACTTTAATATTATAATCATTAACACTGGAATATATCAAATTTACTTCCTGATCTTTTCCAAAATCACGGAATTCATTTTTGCTTATGTCTATCTTTCTTTTAACTTTTTCTCCTTTTTTATTCTCGAATTCTACAATAATGTATGTCGTGTTAGAAGTTCTTCCTTTCAAGCTGGTTCTATCTACAGATGCTCCATCCACAACTGTTGCTGTTGTAAAAACCTTGGTCTCTTCCAAGATTTTTTCTTGTCCGCTTTCTATGGTTGAAGAGATAAAAAAATAGAATAAAGCTCCGGGAATTATTCCTAGCGCAAAAAATAATGTAAAAAAGGCTCCATAGTCATAGGTTTGACTATGGGTAACTGGTCTCATTTTTTCTTTATCAATGGATGTGAGAAACAGAAAAGAGCAATAAAGAGAAAAACAAATCAGAACACTTCCGCTAATTGAGTAAAAAAAATCATTATTGATATTTTGCTTCGGAACTATAAAAAAAAATATAAAAAGCAAAACAACAGCCGAAAACACAGATAAAATCAAATAAAATTTATTTTTGGCAACCAATTTATTCACACTATAATCTGTGTACTTTTCATAGGCAACCTGTTTAATTTCTTGTTTTTCTTCATCAGAAACATTCAAAGAGTTCAAATATTTTTCAATTTCCGAACTGTAAGATTTTTTGACGTACAAGTCAAAGACTTTGTTTACATTTTCGTTATTCATAGTTTTTAGTTTTATTTTAAGTTTTTCGCAAATTCCCAAATCACGATTCCGCCACAAACACTTACGTTGAGAGAATGCTTGGTTCCCAATTGAGGAATTTCCAAAAACACATCAACATTCGGCAAAGCTTCATCACTGATTCCGTCCACTTCATTTCCTAGGATTAAAGCATATTTTTCATCAGATTTAATTTCAAAATCAGAAATCTTCTGGCTGTCGGAAGTTTGCTCAATCCCAATAATATTGAAATTTTCTTTCTTAAGATTTTCTATAGCAATATTAATGTCTTGCTCATAAATCCAGTCAACACTTTCCGTTGCGCCTAGTGCTGCTTTGTGGATTTCGCGGTGAGGCGGTTGGGGTGTGATGCCACACAAGACAACTTTCTCAATCAGAAAAGCATCACCAGTTCGGAAGATGGCCCCGACATTGTGCATACTTCTCACGCTGTCCAGGATGATCACAAGCGGAATCTTCGCTGTATTTTTGAAAGTTTCTAAATCAATTCTTCCTAATTCTTCGAGTTTTAATTTTTTTATCACGATCAAGATTTATTTAAAATTAAATCGATGTTTCTTTCGATATTTTGTGCGATAGATTCCATCGGGATGTCATTTTCATCATTATTGAACGGATCTTCTATTTCTTCTGCAATCAGTTCCAGACTCATCAATACATAATAGACAAACATGGTAATCGGTATCATAAAGAAACCAAGATTTACAACATTTGCAACAGGCAAAGCCAAAACGTAGAAGACGATAAATTTCTTAATAAAAGATGAATAAGAATAAGGAATTGGAGTGTTTTTTATTCTCTCACAACCGCCACAAACATCCAGAAATCCAGACAATTGAGAATCCAGGAAGAGCATTTCCGTTTCCGAGATCTTACCTTCTTTTTTCAAATGAAAGAGTTTCTTCATCAACAGGTAAATCAATTCTGTGGGCGGATGATGTTTCAGTTCTTTTTTGAGGTCTGTGAAATCTTCATCCAGAACCAACCTGGTAGATTCCTTTGAAAGATGAGTGGCCAGCAAATGTGGGAAAAACTTAAGATATCTTGCGATCTGAGTTTTGGTCTTCACATCTTTGTCATCCAGAATACTACTCATTTTGATCATAAAATTCCGGCTGTCATTCACCAGTTTTCCCCAAAGTTTTCGGCCTTCCCACCAACGGTCATAAGCTGTATTGGTTCTGAAAACCAACAACAAAGACAAAACAAACCCAAGCAGAGAATGCAGCATTCCGATATGACTGACGGTAGATTTGGAAGTGAGGTGCAGATATTCTATCTCAAGAAAATACATCCCGTACGAATAAACGCCAACCAGCAACATTGTCGGGAACAGAATACTCAACGTATCAGTTTTATGAAGACTGACGAGGATTTTCAGGAAATTTTTTGTGTTGTAAGCGCGCATAGAATGGCATTTGATTGCAAAGATAATTTATATCGAATAAAAACTTAGGATTGATATGTAATAAGTTGAAGTTTTAAAACCGTTTCTGAAAATTATTTTTAAATTTAAGGATTGAAAAACCAAACGATGGCTGATAAAGAAAAATTCATAACCGATCTCAATTCAAAATACAACCCAAAAGGCGACCACATCATCCTTGGAAAAGGAATGCTGGACGGCGAAATAGTAACAGAAGTTAATGTTTCAATTCCTCTGAAAACCGTCAACAGACACGGTTTGATTGCAGGTGCAACAGGAACCGGAAAGACCAAAACACTACAAGTTTTCGTAGAGCAATTGTCTCACGCAGGAATCCCGACTTTGGTAATGGACATCAAAGGTGATCTTTCCGGAATCGCTGAAAGCGGAACAGAAAACGACAACATCAAAGAGCGATATTCTAAAACAGGTTTACCATATTCGCCACAGAATTTCCCGGTAGAACTGATGACAATTTCCGGCGCAAAAGGTGTGAAACTGAGAGCGACAGTTCTGGAATTCGGGCCGATTTTATTAAGCAAAATCCTTGGTCTCAATGATACTCAGCAAAGTATTATGTCTATCGTTTTCAAATATTCTGATGACAAAGCTTTGCCTTTGGTAGATTTGAATGATTTAAAAAAAGTGCTTCAGTATGTGACGGATAATCCGATTGGCAAAAAGGAATTGGCTGATAATTATGGCTCGATTGCTCCGGCATCTTTGGGCGCAATTTTGAGATCAATTGTTGCGATGGAACAGCAAGGTGCAGCAACTTTTTTCGGAGAACCAAGTTTTGATGTTGAAGATCTTTTAAAGACCAGAGACGGAAAAGGCGTTGTGAATATTTTCCGTGTGGATGATATACAAAGCAAACCGAATCTCTTCTCAACCTTTATTTTATCATTGTTTGCGGAAATCTATATGACTTTCCCTGAGGAAGGCGACAGCGGAAAACCGAAGTTGGTTTTATTTATTGATGAAGCACATTTACTTTTCAATGAAGCTTCCAAAACTTTGCTTTCTCAGATTGAAACGATGGTTAAATTAATCAGATCTAAAGGAATCGGAATCTATTTCATTACTCAAATTCCTGGCGATGTTCCTGAAAATATTTTAAGTCAATTAGGTCTTAAAATCCAGCACGCCTTGAGAGGTTTCACTGGAAAAGATAAAAAGGAAATCGATAAAGCAGTTGAGAATTATCCAACGACAGAATTTTATAACGCCAGCCAATTGATCCAAAGTCTCGGAATTGGAGAGGCTTTTGTAACAGCTCTTGATGAGAAAGGAATTCCAACGCCGCTAGTCCAAACTTACCTGATTTCGCCGGAAAGTAGAATGGATATTTTGACCTCATCGGAAATTGATGAATTGACAAGAAACTCTGAATTAGTCAGAAAATATGAGGAGAACATCGATAAAAAAAGTGCCTACGAGATTCTCAATAAAAGAATAGAAGAACTCACACAAACCGCAATTCCGACACCAACAAGAGAAAGAGCTGCACAAACCAAAGAAGAGCCCGGAATGTTTGAGCAAGTCATTGAAAGCCGAGCAGGAAAAACATTTCTGAATACTTTAGCAAGAGAAGGCGCAAAGTTTATTTTGGGAATGTTCAGTAAAAAAAGATAATTAAATAAGTGCAGATCGCATAAATGCAGATGTATTCAGTAATAGATATAGAAAGTAACGGCGCTCCTTTCCGGAAGGAAAGCATCATAGAAATTGCGGTCTATCGTTTTGACGGTCACGAGATTACAGACCAGTTTATCTCGCTCGTGAATCCGGAAGATGAGATCTCGGCTTTTGTCCAAAAGTTGACAGGAATCTCATCAAAAATGGTTTTGACCGCTCCGAAATTTCACGAGATTGCCAAACGTGTGGTAGAAATAACACAAGATTCAACTTTGGTTGGCCACAATATTGATTTCGATTATCGGATGCTTCGCCAATCATTCAAACGACTTGGTTACGATTTCAAAATCAATACTTTAGACACCATTCCTTTAGCTAAAAAATTGATTCCCGAGGAGAAAAGTTATTCCTTGAGCAAGCTTTGCAAATCAATCGGAATTCCTTTGACAGAAGCGCACAGAGCAAGTGGTGATGCGAGAGCGACTTTAGACCTGTTTAAGTTATTGATGATTAAGGATAAATCCAATGAAATCATCCAATCTCAACACGAACAGAATCACGCAAAAAGTTATCTCAATAAAATCCAGTTATTGACAGAAGATCTTCCGAACGAACGCGGAATTCTCTATTTTCAAAATTCTGAAGGAACAATTATTTATTCCGATGTGGTAGAAGATCTCTACAAATCGGCCAAAAAAATCCTCGAATCAGATTCCAGAAAGTATAAAAACATTCAGGAAGATGCAGTTCTGACTTCTTATGAATTAACGGGAACCGACCTGATTGCCAAACTGATGGTGCAGAACAAAGGCATTAATAAAAGACAACCTTTGCCATTTGGATTGTTTAACAGAAATAACAAATACATTCTTGAGAAAATCAAAAAAGAACAGGAAGAGAAACCTTATTTGAGATTCAAAAGTTTTACGCAGGGTTTGAAAGCCATTAATTACATCAAATCCAAACCGGAACTGAAAGAGAATTTTGAGGAATTCACGCAGAAAATTAACCTTAAAAAGAGAAACGAAATCTGGACTTCATCCGGAAGAACTTTGGGCGAAAAATCTTTTCTCATTTTAGAAAACGGAAAACTGACAGGTTTTGGATTTTACGATTTGTATCATCAAATCCAATCTTTGGATAAAATTAAAAAACTGATGTTGCCTGTTTCCAGATTCTCTCAGGATTTGCAGAATGATTTGCAGTTGGCACTTTTGAGGAATGAGTTTGAGGTTTCTCCGCTTCCAGAAAAATAAAATTCAATGAAAAGAATTCTGCAGTTTTTTACTTTATTTATTCTTTTCACAACCTTTTTTGATTGTTCAAAATCGGTTGATAATAAACTTCATAAAGATGAAGAATTTGTTCGTGACTGGAAAGTTGTAAGATATCCTTATTCTAATGCTACTTTGACTTTATTAAAAAATAATGAGTTCAAGTATTCTGAATCGGGACATATAACTCAAATTTATTCTGAAGGTTTATGGAGGAAAAATAAAGATACTTTGATATTGAATTCTCTCAGACCAAATGAATGTTTATATATTGATGACTTTTCGTTAAATGAAAAAGAAACTTTCGAATCAATGAAAACAACAATGAAAAATTGTAATCCAAAACCTAATTCCAAAATTTTCACAGAATTTAATAATTCAAAATTTATAATAAAAAGTGACTCATTGATTTACTTGAATTTAAATCTTGAGTATAAAAAAGAATACGGGAACTATAAAATTTACTGACATCATTTATAATATACCTAATCTCGCAGCCCGACTTGAGTGGAAATCCTTTTTTGTGGCTGGAAAAGCCTCGGCAAAAAGATTGGGAACGGAAGGCGGATAAAGCTGCCTTATTAATTTTCAAAAAATAACTTTCGACAAGGTCAATAGCTGCCAAAAATAAAAATCAATCCAAAAATTGCGAGATTTACAGATAAACTCTAATTTTGCCAAAATTTATTAACAACAAGCAATGCAATATTTTAAACAAAGCAAAATCGGAAAAAAGGGAGCTGTAAGGTTCTCTAAGGTTTGGAATGTCTAAGGAGTTGCATGCATAAGATATCTATTGTGGCAGACTCTTTATATAAGAATCTGCCTTTTTATTTTTAAAAATCTACGATTATGACCAATCAGGACTTGCTAAGTATAGCAAAAGAATTCGGGACGCCCGTATATGTTTATGACGTTAATTCCATCAGCGAGCAGTATAAAAAGCTGACGTCTTCTTTCTCGAAGACCACGCGTTTTTTCTACGCCGCAAAGGCTCTGACCAACATCAATATCCTGAAGTACGTAGAAAAACTGGGCGCTTCTTTGGATTGCGTTTCTATCAACGAAGTGAAATTGGGCTTGAAAGCTGGTTTCTCCAACGACAGAATTCTATTCACGCCAAACTGTGTGGATTTGGCTGAGATCGAGGAAGCAATGTCTCATAAAGTTCATATCAACATCGATAACATTTCGATTCTTGAGCAATTTGGAAACAAATTCGGAGGTTCTTATCCGATTTTTGTGAGAATCAATCCACACATTTATGCTGGAGGGAATCACAAAATCTCGACAGGACATATTGATTCCAAATTCGGGATTTCGATTCACCAAATGCGTCATATCGAGCGTGTGATGAAATCGACAAACCTTAATGTGGAAGGTCTTCATATGCACACGGGAAGCGAAATCAAAGACCCAGATGTTTTCATCCAAGGTCTTGAGATTATGTTTGAACTGGCAGAACATTTCCCGAATTTGAAATATCTGGATATGGGAAGCGGTTTCAAAGTGCCTTATCAAGAAGGTGACATCGAAACGGATGTGAAATCTCTTGGAAAAAAAGTAAATGCATCCATCAAAAAATACGAGGAAGAATCCGGGAAGAAATTCCAGCTTTGGTTTGAGCCAGGGAAATTTTTGGTGAGTGACAGCGGTCATTTCTTGGTAAAATCAAATGTCATCAAGCAAACAACCGCGACAGTTTTTGTAGGCGTGAATTCTGGTTTTAACCATTTGATTCGTCCGATGTTCTACGATTCTTATCACATTATCGAAAACTTATCGAATCCCAAAGGTGCGGAAAGGATTTACACCGTTGTCGGAAACATCTGTGAGACAGACACTTTCGCTTGGGACAGAAAAATAAATGAGGTGAGAGAAGGCGATGTTTTGGTTTTCAGAAATGCGGGCGCCTATGGTTTTGAGATGAGTTCCAATTTCAATTCGAGATTGAAACCTGCAGAAGTAATGTTTCTGGATGGAAAAGCGCACCTCATCAGAAAAAGAGATGAGTTTGAAGATCTATTGAAAAATCAGATTGAAGTTTTGTAAATAATTGCTAATCAGAAACATTTTGGCACAAAATTTCTTTTATTTATTTTAAATCAAATTCTATGAGATCACTATTACTTTCATTTAGTTTATTGGTAAGCTCTCTTGCTTTTGCTCAAGCCAATAATGATGTTGAAGAAGCAATGAACATCGATATTCCAATGATGGACAACTCCCTCAGTTCTGTTGCTTACAACGTACGTGGAATCTATCAAATCAAAGATAATTCCTGCGATCCTGCAAAATTCAAAAGCTTAAAATACCCCGGAGGTTCTGATGCCTACATCAAAGAACTGAAAGAAAAACTAATGGAAAACGTGAACTGGAAAACCTACGTGATCAACGGTTTGTTCTTTGTAAAAATGGATATTACAAAAGATGGTGTTCTCTCAAAACTTGAAGCAGGGCCAAAAGTAGCCAACAGTGAACCATTTCTTAATGATCTGAAAGAAGCTGCCAAAAAAGTCAATAAAACCTGGACGCCCGCAAAATGCAACGAAAATCCAATAGATTCCCAAGCAATGTTGAAAATCGATTTTTCATCGATGGCTTATGATAATGCTTTTAATTAAATTTTACTAACTAGTAATTTTTCACAAAGTTTAAAAACGAATTTATTAAGTGTCATTGTCGAATTAATTTCGGCAATGATATCTAATAAATATCTAAATATAATCTTCTAAAAAATACTGAAAATCAATTTTATGTGCTCTTTTGATTCTAAAACAAAATAGCCGGAAGATTTTACTTCCGACCATAAACTGATGTGAGCTTTCGCTCAATTAATTCTAAAAAAGTTATTTCTTAGTAAACTTCTTCGTTATCGTTTTACCATTTTCAAGAGTAATTATGATTAAGTAATTTCCCTTTGCCAAACGAGAAACATCAACGGTATTTTCTTTGGTTTCAGAAAGTTTCTGTCCTGTGATGGATAAAACTTCTACAGACTTAATAGCATTTTCTGTGTTGATTTTGATGAATTTGTCTGCAGGATTTGGTCCAAAACTAAAATCAACTTTAGAGTAATCATTAACAGCCAAAGTATTATTGGATTTGTTCACACATCTTACAGAATAGCCAAAGCTCTTCGCATCACCACCAAAACCTGTTGTGCTAAGAGATGACGTTCCCAAATAGGCATACCGGTAAAAATTTGGGTTGGCACTTGGAGATTTTGTCCAGATGTAAGCGCGTTGTCCTTCGAAAGAAAACACTGATTCTTTACGAGCTCCGGCTCCGGCTATTTTCAGATTGCTTTCAAAGCCTCTCTGCATTCCTCCGGTTGTAGCTCCAGCTGGTTTTGGGAAAATGTTTTCTTTTTGCATTACAAGATCCCAATCTGCTTCGGACGGCATTTGCCAGTTGTCACCAATAGCTTTGCAAGGATCGATGCCGTTGTGTTCTGTCACCTCAGAAAGGTTTTTTGCCGACCAGGTATCATTTTGATTTGGGTTTGCGAACCAACCTGTATAATTAGAGTTCCATGGCGAACCACCGCCGATGTAAAAAGTTGAAGTTCCGGATCCTAAACCAAGTGGATTATTTGGTGTTGGGTAAGTTTCGCTGGTTGCAGAAGTTTTTAACTGATGACCGTCATCCCAACGCCCATACTGGAAGTAATCGCCACGTGCGCCTTCATCAGCAATGCTTGTCGCTACGTTTGAACTTCCGAGGTTTTGCTGTAGCCATTCGTTTCCATCAGCTGCTCTAACGGTTTTATAAGAAACACTTTGATTTTGATAAGTTAAACTCACGCAACCATTATTCCCAATTGCAGCACCCGCAGTTTGTGGTGTGCAGTTTTGAGCTTTTACATTAATGATAAGTCCCAGAAGACCTAAAGAAAGATATTTGCTAAACATATAATTTATTTTTTTGCAAACATATTTATTTAGAATTAATAAAAATAATAAAATGATTAAAGTCATAATCTACTAATGCATCTTTATTATTTATTATTTCATTTATGATATTGATTAGTAGATGTTTGATTTGTAAAAAACAAGAATGTATAATTTTTAATCATAATTAATTTTGATTGCATTATAAAAAATGGTGACTCAAAAGAATCACCAACTTAAAAACTAGATATAAAATAGAAGTTTTACCACGCTTTCACAGCACCTCCTTTGAAGGTTTGCTTCGCCACAGCTTCTACTTCCGGAGATTGATAAGCTTTAACGAAATTTTTGATCTTTTCATCATTCTTATTGTCTTCTCTTGAAACAATTAAATTGGCGTAAGGAGAATCTTTATCTTCCGTGAACAAACCTTCTTTTTCCGGATCAAGTCCCGCCTGAGCAGCAAAATTATTATTGATAATTGCCAAAACCACTTCTTTATCTTCTAAAACTCTCGGAATCTGAGGTGCTTCTAATTCCAAGATTCTGAAATTCTTCGGATTTTCTGTGATGTCTGTCACTTTAGGAAGCAAGCCAACGCCATCTTTTAACTTGATTAAGCCTTGTTTTTTAAGTAATAATAGTGATCTTCCGCCATTTGTAGGATCATTTGGAATGACGATCGTTTGCCCGGGTTTCAGTTCAGAAATCGATTTTATCTTTTTCGAATAAGCTACGATTGGGTAAACAAATGTTTTTCCTACAACCGCCAATTTGTAGCCTCGTTGTCTGGATTGTTCTTCCAAGTAAGGCAAATGTTGAAAAGCGTTTGCATCCACATCGCCCTGGCTCAAAGCTTCGTTTGGAACAACATAATCGTTGAAACTAACCAATTCTACATCCAAACCATATTTTTCCTTCGCTACTTTTTTTGCTTCTTCCGCCAGGCCTTGTTCAGGTCCGGAAGCAATTCCAATTTTTAAAACATTCGGGTTTGATTCTTTCTTGTTACAAGCTGATAATGTGATGATAGCAAATGCTAAAGCAATTATTTTTAATTTATTCATTTTTAATTTTTTATCTGTGATTGAATTTTTTTGATAGGAAATCTCCCGCCAATTGAATGATGAAAACCAGAATGATCAGTAATACCAAGACCGAATTCATTACCGCAAAATCATAGCCGATGTAGCCATACTGATAACCAACTTGTCCCAATCCGCCAGCGCCAACTGCGCCACCCATTGCGGAATACCCAACAAGTGTGATCAAAGTAATGCTGACATTATTGATTAGTGAAGGCAAAGCTTCTGGCAAAAGAACTTTTCTAATGATCTGCAACGGTTTTGCACCCATAGATCTCGCCGCTTCTATCAATCCGGACGGAATTTCCAGCAAACTGTTTTCTACCAATCTCGCGATAAACGGAGCAGAACCAACACTCAACGGAACCAATGCTGCCGCCACACCAATCGATGTTCCGACAATTGTTCTCGTGAATGGAATCATCCAGACAATCAAAATAATAAATGGAATCGAACGGAAAATATTCACGATGACAGAAACAATTTGATGAGAAACTTTATTCTCCAGCAATTGGCCTTTTCTGGTCAGAAACAAGAAAATCCCCATCGGCAATCCCAAAAGAAACCCGAAAAATCCGGAAACCAGGGTCATCACAATCGTTTCTAATGTCCCTTGAAATAACAAATTGATCATACTATCCGACATAACCTAAAATTTCTGTGTTAGAATATTCATTTTCCAAATAAGCCAAAGCCTCGTTGGTATTTTCACCCTGCAATTCCACAAGCAAAACCCCAAAACTCAGGTTGCCAACATATTCCAGCTGTGCACTGATTACCTTGGCTTTAACCCTAAATTTTTCAAACAAATTGCTGATGACAAAACTTTGATCGTTGTTTCCTGTCAGCATAAATTTTACCAGTGGATTATTATTTCCACTATCAATACTGCTCAACAAATTTTGATAGACCAAAGGCAATTCTACATTCAGAGAAGATTGGATAAATCCTTTCGTGATTTCCTGTTGCGGATTGGTGAAGATCTGTTCCACGTTGCCTTGTTCCACCAATTTTCCGTGATCGATCACCGCCACTTTATCGCAGATCGTTTTGATCACTTCCATTTCGTGCGTGATCAGAAGAATTGTCAGGTTCAATTTTTGATTAATAGATTTCAGTAGTTTCAAAATCGATTTGGTGGTTGCCGGATCCAGCGCACTGGTTGCTTCATCACAAAGCAAAACTTTCGGATCGTTTGCCAAGGCTCTTGCGATCGCAACTCTTTGTTTTTGTCCGCCGGAAAGATTAGCAGGATAATCTTTTGCCTTGTCATTCAAACCAACAAGGTCCAAAAGACTATTCACCTTTTGCTTGATCTCGGATTTGGATTTTCCCTCCAGTTCCAAGGGAAATGCAATATTGTCAAAAACCGTTCGCGAAGACAACAAATTAAAATGTTGGAAGATCATTGAGGTCTTTCTACGTTCCAAGGTCAATTGAGCATCAGACAATTTTGTCAGTTCAATATTATCTACAATGACTTTCCCGTCATTCGGTTTTTCGAGAAGGTTGACGCAACGGATCAGCGTACTTTTCCCGGCGCCGGAAGTTCCGATTACGCCAAAGATCTCACCTTTTTCCACCGTCAAAGAAACATCTGCCAAAGCCTGGATCGTCTTATTTTTGGTCTTAAAACTTTTGGTAACGTTTAAAAGTTCAATCATTTTTATTAATTAATTAAAATAAAAAACCTTTCAAATGAGATTCTGAAAGGTTTTCGAAATAAACACACTATTCTCTTCTTCATTTATATCTCACCGAAATATCTACTGCAACAAACAAAACAATATTTCAACATTGATAGTGTTTAAAAAAAGCCGATGCAAAGGTATCAATTGAATTCATACTAAACAAGTATAATTTGGATTTATGACAAAAATCAGTTTTGCAAAGGCTTGTTAAGTTTCAGAAAATGTAATGATTTGGGTAGCTTTTGACATTCGTCGAATAGCGAGTTTTTATTTTTTATGGCAGCTATTTCCGTCCTCCGTTCCCGCTATTTTTTGCCAAGCTTTCCCAACGCAAAAAAAATGAGCTCCACTCAGGCCGGGCTGCGGGATTTGGTTTCCCATTAATATTTTAATTTCTAAATCCCAGTTTCTAAAATCTATCATCATTTTTCTTACATTTACTGAAATTAATTTCCAGAATGGTTCTAAGCAGGATTTGGTCAGCCTTCATCATCATTGCAATTGCGGTTGCATCCATAAAATATTTCAGCTCGGAGAATTACAGCCAGATCTTCAACGATATGGTTGTCGGCAAAGGCGGTGACACGATCAAAATTTCTCAGAAACCATTGGCGCAGTTTTCTCCTGATATTCAGAAATCTCTGCAGACAACTCCGGAACTTGAAGAAAGCCACATTCATTACAAAATGGATTCACTTCAGAATGTCAGTACTTATCGGGTTGCTGAAACAGACGGCGTCATCGGAACCAGCGAAACGGCGGTCAACATTTGCTTCAAACTGATTGGAATTATGGCGCTTTTTATGGGCTTCATGAGCATTGCTGAAAAAGCAGGCGGCATCAATTTCCTAAGCCGGATGATTCAGCCTTTTTTCTCAAAATTATTCCCCGACATTCCAAAAAACCATCCGTCATTCGGACATATGATGTTGAATTTCAGCGCAAATTTATTAGGACTTGATAACGCTGCAACACCTTTCGGACTCAAAGCTATGGAAAGCCTGCAAACATTAAATCCGGATAAAGATAAAGCCAGCAACGCCCAGATTATGTTTCTCTGCCTGCACGCCAGCGGACTCACGTTGATCCCTGTTTCTATCATCGCGATCCGTTCATCAATGGGTTCGGTGACGCCAACGGATATTTTTCTCCCGTGTATGATTGCTACATTTTGTGCAACTCTGGCAGCGATGACAATAGTTTCCATCAGACAAAGGATTAATCTTTTTCAACCAATCGTTTTGGCTTACGTTGGTGGGATTTCTGCAATCATCGCTTTGCTTGTCATTTACTTGGTTCAGCTGAGCAAAGATGAACTGGATTCTTTCAGCAAAGTGATGAGCAATGGGATTATTCTATTAATTTTCCTTGCAATCGTTTTGGGTGCAGTTTATAAAAAGATCAATGTTTTCGATGCTTTTATCGATGGAGCTAAAGAGGGTTTTTGGGTTTGTGTAAAGATCATTCCGTATTTGGTAGGAATGTTGATTGCAATCTCTCTGTTGAGAACAAGCGGCGTTTTCGAAGTGATTATCGACGGAATGAAATGGATTGCCAGCTCATCACATCTTGACTCGAGATTTGTGGACGGATTACCAACTGCTTTGATAAAGCCTCTGTCCGGTTCCGGCGCACGAGGAATGATGGTAGATACGATGAAAACCTTTGGAGCAGACAGTTTCGCCGGGAAATTATCAGCCATTTTGCAAGGAAGTTCGGACACAACATTTTATGTGATTGCCGTTTATTTTGGCTCGGTGGGAATCAAGAATACAAGATATACAGTTGGATCTATGCTTTTGGCAGATTTGGTGGGAGTTACGGTTTCGGTAATTTTGGCGTATTTATTTTTTGGCTAATAATTTGAAACTAAGGACTAAATCCTAACAACTAAAACCTAATTAATGATTCAGGATAAAGATTTTACACTTAGATTAATAAGACAATTCACTCAGGCATTAGAGAAATTACTTCTTGGAAAACCCGAAGAGAGTCTGATGCAGAAAGAACTGGATTTCGATTCTCTGATGAAGGATATTTTCAAAATGGATTTTACTGAACTTTCATCAAAATCGAAAGAAGAAATCATAGAAATGGTAAAGCTTCGCGAATCCAAAGACTACGTAGATTATTATGAGATGCTTGGGAATGTTTTTATGTTTCATTTCCGGACAGAAAACAAACTTGATTTTGCAGAGAAAGCAAAAACTTTTTACGAACTTTATCTCACAACCAGCGGAATTTTCGCAATGCCAATCATCAACCGAATCAATGAACTGAAATCTGTGTTAAAAATAAATTAAAATTTACCTTTAAATAAAGCTTGAAACAAAAATTAATCTTTTATTTGTATTTTTGGCGGGTTATCGAATAGCAATATGATTTTTAAAACTAAAAAAGACACGAAATATACTTATGTAGAAGCGGGTGAAGGTCATCCAATGGTGCTTCTGCATGGTTTAATGGGAGGCTTGAGCAACTTCGATAAGATGATTAATTTCTTCGCAGAGAAAGGTTTTCGTGTGATTGTTCCACAATTACCAATCTATGATCTTCCAATTCTAAATACCAACCTGACTTCAATTTCGAAGTTTGTCGCCAAGTTTATTACAGATGTTATCGGAAAACCGGTAACTATTGTTGGCAATTCTATGGGCGGACATATTGGTCTTATTCTTACGATTTCGCGTCCGGAATTGGTTCAGAATTTAGTTTTGACAGGAAGTTCCGGTTTGTATGAGAGAACTTTTGGCGACAGTTTCCCTAGGAAAAGTGATAAAGATTATATCAAGAAAAAGACACAGGAAGTTTTTTATGACCCGATTGTGGCTACAGACGAATTGGTAGATGAGGTTTTCGCTGTTGTAAATGACAGGATGAAAGGCATCAAAACCGTGATGCTTGCAAGAAGCGCCATCAAACACAATATGCTGAATGATCTTCCGAAAATCACCTGCCCAACCTGCATCATCTGGGGAAGACAGGATAACGTGACTCCACCGGAAGTGGCAGAGGATATGCATAAATTCATCATCAATTCCGAATTGTACTGGATAGAAAAATGCGGCCATGCGGCGATGATGGAAAAGCCGGACGAGTTCAATGAGATTCTATACGACTGGCTGAAAAGAGTAATTTAAATTTTATTAAATAAATTAAAACCATTAAGACATTGAGTTTTTTCATTAAATAATTTGATTTCTTAATGGTTTTTATATGATATCAAAATGGTAATCAAAACCGCAGAATTTGTAAAAAGCAGCCAGAAGTGGCAGGATTGTCCCGAACCTACGATGGCAGAATATGCTTTCATCGGGCGTTCCAATGTTGGGAAATCATCCCTCATCAATGCAATGATGAATCACAAAGATCTTGCGAAAACGTCGCAGACACCGGGGAAAACCCAGTTGATTAATCATTTTCTGGTAAATGAAGCCTGGTTTCTAACCGATTTACCAGGTTATGGTTACGCAAAAGTTTCAAAAAGTCTCAGAAAAGATTTTGAGAAACTGATCACGAATTATATCCTAAACAGACAAAATCTGGTCAACCTTTTTGTGTTGATAGATTCGCGCCTGGCTCCTCAGAAAATCGATCTTGAGTTTATGGAATGGTGTGGCGAAAACAATGTTCCGTTTTCTATTGTTTTTACAAAAGTAGATAAACTGAAACCTGGAGCAGCCGACAGAAATGTAGAAGCTTACAAAACTGAATTACTTAAAACCTGGGAAGACCTTCCGGATATTTATGTCACCTCAGCAGAAAAGAAAACAGGCACAGACAACATTCTGAAGTTCATTTCAGAAACCAATCAGTTTTTGATCAAAAATAAAGTGCGATTCGATGATTAATGCAGATTGGAAAATCAAAACGTTTTCTGAACTTACCACTACTGAACTTTACGAAATCATCAAAGCCAGAATCAATGTTTTCGTTGTGGAACAGGATTGTCCGTATCCTGATTTGGATGATTATGATCAAAAAGCGATTCATCTTTGGGCAGAAAATAATGGCGAGGTTTTAGCCTATTGCAGGATTTTCGACAAAGGCATTAAATATCCGGAAACGTCTATCGGCAGAGTCATTACCACAGAAAACGGAAGAGGAACCGGACTTGGTAAACAATTGATAAAATATGCTCTGGAGATCATAGAAAACCGATTGGGAACTGGGGAAGTGCGCATTTCTGCACAGGATTATCTGCTGAAGTTTTATTCTGATTTTGGATTCCAGAATACCGGAAAAAAATACTTGGAGGATAATATTCCACATACAGAAATGTTGCGAAAATAAAACAGCCTGAAGAAGTCTTCAGGCTGTTTAGGAAATGATCGTATTGTGTTTTGTGTTTTTACGGTTATTAATCTGTTGCAAAATTAATCACATAAAATCACATTTCCTTACGGTAAACCGTAAAATGGGAAAATAATTTAAAAAATCTCAAATTATTCCCAAATCTTTACAATAAGCTATCAATTGTTCGTTGTTTTTTACCGTCAATGCTAGTTTCATGGCATTCATTCTTTTTTCTACGCTGCTCAAACTATCCGGGTGGATATTTCTTTCCTTTAAAATATTAGGAATGTTTTTCTGCAAAATGCCATCAGAAAGCAACTTTAAAAGTACTATGTCATAATTACTGAATTCCAAAGTATTCACGGTTTTTACCGGTAATTTGAGATCGTGAGAGATATAAGTTTCGTTATTATAAACGGATTGTATGGCTTTTTTAAGTTCTTTGGAATCAGACCGCGCTTTTCGAACAAATGCATTGATGTTCAATTCGTCGAATAACAAGTCTATAATCCCCAGCCTGTGTTCTGCAGAAAAGACAATTACTTTGAGATCGGGATCTGTTTCCCGGCAGAGTTTTATCAGTTCCCGTCCGTTTTTGATGCGTTGTTTTCTGTGATCTTCCTCAAAAGACAGGTCGGTTATCAGAACCTGATAAGGAGCCGATTCCAGATGTTTTTTGAGATATGAAAAAGCATCATCACAATAATAGACGTGATCTACGACCGGGATTTGCAGCTCTTCCAAAACTTTTTGTACAGAAAAATTACTGCTCTCGTGGTCTTCTGCAATTAATATTTTACCGAACATTTCTTATAATTTGATTGATAATTTTAAACCGGTATTACTTTCTTCAATGGCCAGTTTTGCATTGATATTTTCCAATCTGGATCTCATATTGGTAAATCCGTTTTTTTCTGCGAACCCTTCAGAAAGTCCAATTCCGTTATCTATGTATTTGATTTCTCTGGAGTTGTTTTCCTTGATAAATCTTAATATGACCTGACTTGCTTGGCTGTGTTTTTTCATATTCACGAGAAGTTCTCTTATGATCTGAAATAGTTCTTCCTTAGAAACCTGATCAATTCCAATCCAGAAATCGACATCATTGCCAATGATAATGATCTTGGTGTTATCATTATCAAAAGAGCTGATTAAGCCTGATATTTTCTCACAGAAATCCTGCTGAGGTGTATCGTCGTATGATAAATCCCGTGATTTTTCGTACATCATTTCCAATTTGTCGAGGATTTTTTCTTTCGGAAGATCGTTTTGATTTTCTATCGTTGTCATTACTTCATAGATTCCGTTGGCAACCACGTCGTGTACTTTTTTGGAAAAGTCCAGACGCTGTTCCTGCAGTTTATTATCCGCATCCTGGATCAGGCGCTGCCGTTTCCTTTTGATCCATAAAAAGATAATAGACAGGAGCAAGATTGTACCTAGGAAAATACCCCAGCTGATGATTTTCTGGCGTAGAATTTTATATTCATTTGTCGTTTTTTCTTTTTGTAATTTGAGATTTTCCGCTTTGGATTTTTCGCTTTCAAAACGGATGAGTGCAAATTGATTTTTTGCTTTGTTTTGGGCATTTACCAAGCTGTCCTGAATTCTTGTATAGTCATCAAAATATTTTTGAGAATGCGGCGCATCTGATATTTTGATCAGATTTTGCAACGCTTCCAGTTGATCCGCAGGATAATCCAGCTTTTGAGCAAGAGCCAGCATCTTATTAGCATATAATTTTGATGAATCAGTATTTTTATTTAAATAATAAGCAGACAGATAGGCATAAGCTGCATCTTTTGTCCACTCGTCATCCAGATTTTTACTCAGTTTTTCTGCGAGTAGATAATTGTGAACTGGGTTATAATTTTTTTCTTCAAACCACTTGCTTCTGGAATAATTCAATAATAATCTTGGATAAAATTCGCTTTTACTGCCCACACTATCCAGTAGTTTGGTGTAGATACTAACTGCTTTTTTGTAATTTTTTTCATTATGATAAATCATCGCAAGATTGTTCCCCAAAGCCATTTTATCAATAGGATCTTTGGTAAACAAAAATGCTTTTTCATTGAAGCGCCTTGCGTCATTGTAATTTTTAAGATTCAAAGAAGCAACTCCCAAATTGTTGTAGTTGCAAAATAGAAAATTATAATGAGCCGTATCTTTTTCTTTCAAAAACTGGCTCGCATGCAAGCTTGTTTCAATGCTTCCAAAATTATCGCCTTCTTTTTCCTGGATGATTGCCATATTCACAAAACATTTCCCCATCCCGAAACTGTCATTTCTCTTTTGGAAAAGCTCTTTGGCCTTGTCCAGATAAAAGAAAGAGCTGTCCGAGTCTTTATCCATAAAGACAAATGCTTTTTCGTAGAAAGGATTAACCTGGTTTTTGGATGATTTTATTTTTGGCATTTCTTCCTTGGAACAACCCATTAGAAGTAACATCAAAAAATAGAAAAACGATCTGTTCAATTTTACAATTTATCCGAAATTTAAGGAAAATATCAATAATTGAATAATAATTAATTATAAAATCAACGTTAATCATTATTTTTGTTGATCATTCGATTATTAATGTCAATCAAAACTTTAGAGCAATATCTTCCTGAAAACACATTTCCTTTTCTCAAAAAATGGTTTTCGGATCATTATATTCATATCAAGATTACCAAAAACAGGAATAGCAAACTCGGAGATTACAGAAGATTGCCGGACAAATCTCATCAGATCACGGTAAATTCTACCTTAGATAAACAACTTTTCTTCTTTGTTCTGACGCACGAACTGGCTCATCTTATTGCATTTGAGAAATTTAATTTCAGAATCAGTGCGCATGGGAAAGAGTGGAAAAATACATTTACAGAGATGCTTTTGGAAAGTATAGATATCTATACTGATGATCTGAAACCAATTGTTTTAAAATTCTCAAAAAATCCGAAAGCCAACTTTATGGCAAGTCCGGAGTTAGTGCGTTATTTCCATATCGAAAATCCTGAGGATAATTTTGTTTTTGTTGAGAATTTATTAATTAATGATGAATTTCGTTACAAAGGCGATGATTATAGACTATTGGAAAAAAAGAAAAAGTTATATCTTTGCGTCAATTTGAAAAACGAAAAAAAATATTTATTCCGCCCTCTGGCAGAGGTCGAAAATACTAAACAAATATGACCAACAATAATTACTGTGTGATAATGGCTGGTGGTATCGGAAGCCGATTTTGGCCTATGAGTACTCAGAAATTTCCAAAGCAGTTTCACGATATTTTAGGAACAGGGAGAACAATGATTCAGCAGACTTTTGACAGAATCAATCAATTGATCCCCAAGGAAAACATCTATGTAATTACAAATCAGGAGTATGTGGAACTTACGCAACAGCAGTTGCCAGATATTCCGGCTAATAATATCGTAGGTGAACCTGCAATGAAAAACACTTCGGCTTGTAACCTTTATATGGCCAAAAAGATAGAAAGCGCAAATCCAAATGCCAATATCATTGTAATGCCGGCTGACCATTTAATCCTGAAAGAAAGAGCTTTTCTTGAAAAAGTAGAACTTGGCTTCAAATTGACTTCGGAGAATGATTATCTGGTAACTTTGGGTATCACACCAACAAGACCTGATACAGGCTATGGTTACATCCAATTCATTCAGGAAAACAATGAAGATTATTCCAAAGTAAAAACGTTTACAGAGAAACCAGATCTTGAGATTGCAAAAAGCTTTTTAGAATCGGGTGATTTTCTTTGGAATGCGGGAATTTTTGTCTGGAGTGTGAAAAGCATCTTGTCTGCTTTCAAAAAATATCTTCCCGAGATGTCCAATCAATTCAATAATTGTGAATATAATTGTGAAGCTGAGAAGGAATGCATTGATTTGATTTACCCAACTGTTAGCAAAATATCAATAGATAATGGTATTCTGGAAAAAGCCAACAATGTTTATGTCATCCCTGCCAATCTTGGTTGGAGCGACTTGGGAACCTGGACTTCGGTTTACACCAATGCAGACAAGAACGACGATAACAATGCAATAAGTTCTAAAAACGTCCTGACTTACAACTCAAAAGGCAATGTCATCAGAATCAAAAACCAGAACAAAGCGGCAGTTATAGATGGTCTTAAAAACTACATTATTGTAGACACGGAAAAAGCGTTGCTGATTTGCCCACGAGAAAATGATCAGTTGATAAAAGACTACGTTTTGGATCTCAAAAACCTGAAAAAAGGCGAACGATTTATGTAATGTGATTTATTTATCAAAAAATATTTAGCTCTTTGGTGTTCATCAAAGAGTTTTTTTTATTTTTGGAAAAACGAAACACAAATGCTTGTTAAAATTTACGGTGCTGCCATCCACGGCGTTTCTGCACAGATTATTACCATAGAAGTTAATGTAGATCAAGGTGTCGGCTACCATTTGGTTGGCCTTCCGGATAATGCTATTAAGGAAAGCAGTTATCGGATTTCCGCAGCGCTCAAGAATTCAGGATTCAAAATTCCGGGTAAGAAAATTACCATCAATATGGCACCGGCAGATCTTCGGAAAGAAGGTGCAGCTTATGACTTGAGCATCGCATTGGGGATTTTAGCCGCTTCTGATCTGATAAAATATGATACGCTCAGCGACTACATCATTATGGGAGAACTGTCTCTGGATGGAAGTCTGCAGCCCATCCGAGGCGTTCTTCCAATTGCTATCAAAGCGAGAGAAGACGGCTTCAAAGGCATTATCCTTCCGAAGATAAATGCACGGGAAGCTGCCATTGTCAATCAGCTCGATGTCTATGGCATTGATAATATTAAGGAGGTCATTGATTTCTTTAATGATGATATTGCATTAGAAAAGTTTGAAATCGATACGAGAAAGGAATTCCAAGATAAAGTTGATCATTTCCCATTTGATTTTGATGAAGTCAAAGGACAGGAATCTGCCAAGCGTGCGATGGAAGTTGCAGCAGCTGGTGGTCATAATATCATTCTGATCGGTTCCCCAGGAAGTGGAAAAACGATGATAGCCAAGCGTTTACCGAGTATATTGCCGACACTCAGTCTCAAAGAATCTTTAGAAACCACAAAGATTCATTCGGTGGCAGGAAAGATGGGTGCCGAGACTTCATTGATAACAATTCGACCGTTTCGTGCGCCGCACCATACAATTTCGGACGTAGCTTTGGTTGGCGGCGGAAGCTATCCTCAGCCTGGCGAAATATCTTTGGCTCACAATGGTGTTTTGTTTCTGGACGAAATGCCTGAATTCAAAAGAACGGTTTTGGAAGTAATGAGACAGCCGTTGGAAGACAGAGTTGTTACGATTTCCCGAGCCAAGTTTACCATAGAATATCCTGCAAGCTTTATGCTCGTTGCGAGTATGAATCCAAGCCCAAGCGGTTATTTCCCTGATGATCCCAACAATACATCATCCACAATGGAAATGCAGCGTTATATGAACAAATTATCCGGACCGCTTCTGGACAGGATCGATATTCATATTGAAGTTTCTAAGGTGGAATATGAACAACTGACAGAGAAGAGAAAAGGCGAAAGTAGTGCAAGCATCAGAGCGCGGGTGAACAAAGCGAGAGATATTCAGAATGAAAGGTATAAAGATTCCGACATCAGCTATAATGCGCAAATGGGATCTAAGGAAATGGAAAAACATTGCGAACTGGATGAATATTCTCAATTATTGATAAAAGCTGCAATGTCAAAACTGAATCTCTCTGCCAGAGCCTACAGTAGAATTTTGAAAGTTGCCAGAACAATAGCCGACTTGGAAGGTTCCGAAAATATACAGGGCGATCATATTTCGGAAGCCATTCAGTATAGAAGCCTGGATCGGGATTTTTGGAATGTTTAGGGTTTAAAATAAGCCGCCTTCGTTTTGATTCTCAAAATAAGAATCGATCTCCAGCTTTCCGGATTTTGCAGCGGCAACAGCCAATTGATCACAGATCTCGTTTTCGGGATGACCGGCGTGACCTTTTATCCAATGGAATTTCGGCTCGTGAAGTTGATACAAAGTATAGAATTCTTTCCAGAGATCTGGGTTTTTGACATTCTTCCAGCCACGTTTGATCCAGCCATAGATCCATTTCTGATTGATGGCATCCGCAACATATTTGCTGTCGGTAAAGACGTGGACATCGTTGTCAGAAGTTCTTAGATTACCTAATGCAACAATTACCGCCATCAGTTCCATCCGGTTGTTGGTGGTCTTGCGAAAACCTTTAGAATAGGTTTTCTGATATTTTTTTTCGGGAACGCGCATGAGGATACCATAACCGCCGGGGCCGGGATTCCCGCTGCAGGCTCCGTCTGTAAAGATTTCGACTCTCAACTTTATAATCTGAATTCTTTTAAATGTTCAATAAATAATTCTAATGTTCTCCTATAAGAATTTAAAATATCCTTATTGCTTTTGGCTAACATCTGGCGTGCATCTGTTGGCTCATTTATTAGGTTGTTTGTAAAAAGACAACCATTTTCAAATTCAGACAAAAGTAATCTGATTTTTAATTTCAGCTCTTGTATTTCGCTCAATGATTCTCTTAGTTTCGCTTTGTCATCAAAACTCATTAAACGTGTGTCAACAATACTTGAATTAATATTTTTCTCTAAGAAACTATCGGCTTGCCTAATATATTCATTCGCTTTTTCAATGAAAAAGTCAGGTGTTTTGATTGTTTTCATATTGTAGTTTTTAAAACGGCATATCATCATCATCATCATTCATCGCAGAACCGGAAACCTGATTGTTATTAGGAAGTCCGAATGCCGAATGTGGATCACTCGTGATGGTAATTCTATCGAAACCTGATGGCTCATCTTTCTGACCGAAGTTTGATGGCGTGTACTCGTAATTGGTTCCAAGGTCGGCAAACTTACCAATGTTCTTGTGGAAAGCTAAACGAACGTCTGCAGTCGCACCATTTCTGTGTTTTGCAATAATGATTTCAGCCTGGTTTTCTGTACTTGTTTCTGTACCTTCTTCGTCATTATCCCAAACCCCGATTTTGTAATATTCTGGTCGGAAGATGAAGGACACGATATCCGCATCCTGCTCAATTGCACCGGATTCACGGAGGTCAGAAAGCATTGGTCTTTTTCCAGGGCGCGTTTCCACACTTCTGGAAAGCTGGGAAAGTGCGATCACAGGAACATTAAGTTCTTTTGCGATTGCTTTCAAAGATCGGGAGATCATTGCAATTTCCTGCTCACGGTTTCCTGCACCTTTTCCGGAACTTGCTGTCATCAGCTGAAGGTAATCGACCATAATGATCTTCACGCCGTGCTGCATTACCAATCGTCGGCATTTTGCCCGGAAATCGAAGATGGAAAGGGAAGGGGTTTCATCAATATAAAGTGGTGCATTTTCAAGAGCAGAAACGTTCGTGAACAATCTTTGCCACTCTTCATCTGCCATTTGTCCTTTTCTCAATTTCTCTGATGAGATACCTGTTTCGGAAGAGATCATCCTTGTAATCAACTGGACAGATGCCATCTCCAGAGAGAATAATGCCATCGGAATATTATGATCTACACAGATATTTCTTGCCATAGACAGGATAAAAGCCGTTTTCCCCATCGCCGGTCTTGCCGCAATGATGATAAGGTCTGAGTTTTGCCAGCCACCGGTTTCTTTGTCTAAAGCTGTAAATCCTGATGGAATTCCGGACAGACCTTCTTTATCTTTCAGAGATTTAATCTTATCAATCGCTTCTTTTACCAATGAATTGGCTGTGTCAAAACCTTTTTTTATGGTTCCGTTAGTGATTTCGAAGAACGACTGTTCTGCTTTGTCAAGCAGTTCGAAAACGTCGGTAGTTTCTTTGTAAGAGCTATCGATCACGTTAGCGGAAACATTAATTAATGATCTTAAAATGAATTTTTCCAAAATCACACGCACGTGATATTCGATATGAGCAGATGAACTTACGCCCATTGTCAGGTCAATAATATAATGATCACCTCCGCCAAGACTTAATTTTTCGGTTCTTTTAAGTTCCTGAATCACAGTCATCAAATCGATAGGCGAGTTACTTTCGTACAGTTTCAAGATTGCCGCAAAAATGGTCTGGTGTCTTGGGTCGTAGAAAACTTCCGCTGTGAGTAAATCTATAGAATGATCGAGCCCTTTTCTGTCAATTAGAAAAGTTCCGATCACAATTTTTTCAAAATCCAATGCATTGGGTGGCATTTTGCCATCCGAAATAGAGAGTTCCTTTGCAAAATTACCGTGAATCAAAGACGATAATGTATCCTTCTGTGCCATTTTACAAAGATATAATTTTTGAAAGTTCTGTCAATTTTAGTTATATGCAAACAACTAACAATTTTTATATTCAAATGTTAATAAATTAAAATATTTTGTAACATTTCCAGATAAAAATGAACTTAATAAATAGAAACATTAGCAAATTCTAAATTCATTAAATTTAACCAAAATATCACAACTATGCTGCAACGGTTTATCAAGTTAGAATTCAAAAGTTTTTTCAGATCCAGCTCTTTGGCTGCGAATATTATAGTGAAGATTTTCCAGCTTTTGGGAATGTTGTATTTTTTGGCGATGTTTGTAGGTATTGCTTTTATTGCTTATTACCTGCCAAAGAAAGAATTGCATATCGATCCGGTGTCTTTCATCAGTAAGTATTTGATCTATTGGCTGGTTGCTGATCTTTTCCTCAGGTATTTTTTCCAGCAGATGCCGACTCAGAACATCAAACCTTTTCTGACAATGAACATCAGGAAAAGCACGCTTGTGAATTATATGATTGGTAAAACTTTCTCCTCATTTTTCAGTTGGGGCGGACTTTTCATTTATATTCCACTTTTAGTGATCTTGCTTTACAACGGTCATTCGGTTGCGGGAAGTTTCTCATGGATCTTTGCTATTATCATTTTAAGTTTTTGCAGTAATTTTCTTAATATTCTTTTAAACGGAAAAGATGCTGTTGTCTGGATACTTGGTGTTGTTCTGGTCACATTTGCGGGATTAGATTATTATAAAATCATTTCTTTATCGTCGTTTTCGGAATTGGTTTTTATTAAATTTTATCATCATTGGTGGACGATTGTTATTCCAATAATATTAATGTTAACAGGATTCTTCATAGTTAAAAAATTCATCAAAGAAAATTTCTATCTGGACAAAGGTTTGGAAATGAAACAGGAAGTCGGAAAGACGGAAAGCATTCAGTTTCTCAATAAATATGGCGTTCTAGGAACATTCATCAACAATGACATCCGAATGATAAAACGAAGCAAAGCTGCGAAATCAATTACTTTGGGAAGTTTTCTCTTCTTGTTCTACGGATTGCTGCTTTTTAGTAATCCGATGTATGAAACTCCTTATATGCAGCTGTTTATGGGACTATTCGTAACGGGCGGATTTCTTTTTATGTTCGGACAAAGAGTGCCATCGTTCGATAGTTCCTATTATCCATTGATGATGACTTTGAATGTGCCTTATAAAGAATATCTGAGGGCAAAATGGTCGCTCATCGTGAGCGCTGTGGCTGTGAGTATGGTTTTGGCAGTTGCTTATGCATTTATAAGTTGGGAATTGTATTTTACATTTCTAGCGGGCGGACTTTACAATATCGGCGTCAATTCTCAGATTGTTTTGTTATCCGGAGCTTATAACAAAAATCCTGTCGATCTTAATTCCAGAGGAAAATCTTTAGGCAAGAAAAATAATTTCAGTTTCAAAAGTATCTTAATGATTTTACCTCAAATGGTTTTGCCAATGGCCGTTTTCGGTGCTACAAAATATTTCTTCGGAACAGCCGCAGCAGTTGCTAGTTTGGCTGCTTTGGGATTGATCGGTTTTCTTTTCAGGGAAAAATTCTTCGATTTCATTGTCAAGCTTTACAAGAAAGAGAAATATTCCACCATCAAAGCTTTTAAAGGAAATTAATGATAAAATAATTTCTTTAGTTGTTTGATGAGTTTTACGCCTTTGCGAACCTTAAAATATTTTCAATAATAATACAAAATCTTTGCGCACTTTGCGTTCAAAATAAATCTAAATAAAATGATCACAATAAATAACCTCTCCAAAGTTTACGAAACAAAAAAAGTCTTAAGCATAGAAACACTTGATTTCCAAAAAGGTCAAACCATCGGTCTGGTTGGGAATAACGGCGCTGGAAAAACCACCTTGTTCAGTTTAATTCTTGATTTGATAGAACCAACTTCGGGCTTCGTTGCCA
Organism: Chryseobacterium sp. TB1-D10; assembly: GCF_059803555.1. NCBI lineage: Bacteria > Pseudomonadati > Bacteroidota > Flavobacteriia > Flavobacteriales > Weeksellaceae > Chryseobacterium > Chryseobacterium sp. TB1-D10. The sequence goes on from NZ_JAPFHB010000001.1 coordinate 135,207, forward strand.
TCGACGAAGAAAAAGTCAACGAGTCCGAAAATTGGAAAAACAAAGTCGGCGCTTTCATCGATGAAACTTTTTTGATTGGATATCTCACGCCCGAAGAATATTTCTATTTCCTGGGCGAACTCAGAGGTCAGACCAAGACCCAAGTTGACGAATTCCTGAAAAACTTCAACGATTTCTTCAACGGCGAAATCCTGAATGCCAAAAAATACATCCGTGACCTTTCCAAAGGAAACATGAAAAAAGTCGGAATCATCGGTGCTTTGATTGGAACGCCTGAGATTATTATCCTCGATGAGCCTTTTGCAAACTTAGATCCTTCAACGCAGATTAAACTTAAAAATTTAATCAAAGACTGGTCTCACAATTCTGATTCCACATTTCTGATTTCCAGCCACGATTTGGCGCACACCACAGATGTTTGTGAAAGAATTGTGGTCATCAACAAGGGAGAATTGGTAAGAGATATCCAAACATCTCCGGAAACACTGAGAGATTTAGAGCAATATTTTGCTGATCAGGTTTCAGTAATTTAAAAAAGTAAATTCTTCCAGATTTCAATTTTGATGAGGAATAATTATAAGATCTGCCTAATTTGCTTAATCTGCGAGAATATTAAGACAAAAAAATGCCTCAGAAATTCCTGAGGCATTTTTTTTTAACTTCTGATATCTAAACTCTTGCGTTTTATTTCAAGCTTCCAACCATATCTTCCGGTTTTACCCATTCGTCAAATTGTTCAGCTGTCAAAAGTCCAAGATTCACGGCTTCTTCTTTCAAAGTCGTTCCGTTCTTGTGTGCTGTCTTAGCAATTTTAGCCGCATTTTCGTAACCGATGTGCGTGTTCAATGCTGTCACCAACATCAAAGATTTGTCAACCAATTCTTTGATTCTAGGTTCGTTCGGCTCAATTCCAACTGCGCAATGATCATTGAATGAAATCATAGAATCCGCCAACAACTGTGCAGATTGCAAGAAATTATACGCCATTACTGGTTTAAAAACATTCAGTTCATAATTTCCTTGCGTTCCAGCGAAAGAAATTGTTGTATCATTTCCAAGAACTTGCGCACAAACCATTGTAATCGCTTCGTTCTGAGTCGGATTCACTTTTCCTGGCATAATAGATGAACCTGGTTCATTTTCAGGAATGTGGATCTCACCGATTCCAGATCTTGGTCCGGAAGCTAACAATCTGATATCCTGAGCAATTTTATAAAGAGAAACCGCCAATTGCTTCAATGCACCGTGAGATTCCACAATGCCGTCGTGCGCTGCCAAAGCCTCGAATTTATTCGGAGCCGTTACAAAAGGAAGTCCTGTGAAGTCCGCGATATATTTCGCAACCAAAACATCATAACCTTTCGGTGTATTAAGTCCGGTTCCTACCGCAGTTCCACCCAAAGCCAACTCTTTCAGGTGATCCAAAGTATTGTTAATTGCTTTTTTCGCATAATCCAATTGCGCAACATAGCCGGAGAATTCCTGTCCAAGTGTCAAAGGCGTCGCGTCCATCAGATGCGTTCTTCCGATTTTCACGATGTTCTGGAATTTTTTCGCTTTTTCGTCCATTGTATTTCTCAGTTTTTCCAAAGCAGGCAAAGTCTCTTTCACCACTTTCGTGTAAGCTGCGATGTGCATTGCTGTTGGATAAGTGTCATTGGAAGACTGAGATTTGTTCACATCATCATTCGGGTGAACCAAAGTTTTCTCGCCAAGATTACCGCCGTTCAAAACGTGAGATCTGTTGGCAACCACTTCGTTCACATTCATATTGGATTGTGTTCCGGAACCTGTTTGCCAGATTACCAAAGGAAACTGATCGTATAATTTGCCTTCAAGAATCTCATCACAAACTTTCCCGATGAGGTCTCTTTTTTCTTGGTCAAGAACGCCTAACTCCGCATTGGTAAACGCCGCAGCTTTTTTCAGGTAAGCAAATGCATCGATGATTTCGCGAGGCATACTTCCTTCCGGCCCGATTTTGAAATTATTTCTGGAACGCTCCGTCTGTGCACCCCAAAATTTATCTGCAGGCACCTGCACGTCGCCCATTGTGTCTTTTTCGATTCTGAAACTCATTATATATTTATTAAATTTTATTTTACTACAAAAGTCACACAGAAATCCTTGCATCAGCAAAGAATAAAATTTCTTTGCTAAGTTTTACGGCTTTGCGACCTTACAAACGATCAATTTTAAATAATTCTTTGCGGGCTTTGCGCTTAAATAATTTTAGCAAAGCAAACATTTTTAAAACCTTACGAAATTACTAAAAACTAAAAGTTCAGCAAAATGAAAAAAATCAATCCCGAAATTTTGTGAAATAAAATAAAAACGTCTATTTTTGCTCAAAATAATAGCATTATGATGTTATCAGCTTTTTGGCCGGTTTACCAATTCCTATGGACAGTTTACTTTTTCACAATGTTCTTGTGTGGATTTTGGTGTATTTTTATGTTCTTCGGATTTATCGTACCACTTTGGTTAACAGAAGGTGTTGCAGAATATTTTGGAAAAATCAATAAGAATTTTGATCCAGAACAAATAAGATACAAAAAGCTTTATGAGCAGGAAGGTGTAGAAGTGATCTACCAAAGACCAGCAGGTGAAAAACCAGCAAGTCAAGGTCACCACCATTGATTTGGCAATTTTCTTTTCGTGAGAGATTGCACTCAAAGCGAAACAATATATATTTGAATCCATTCTTTTAAGAGTGGATTTTTTTATTTTAAAACAAAGACACAAAAGAATTAATAAAGAACACAATTAAGTTACTCGTTATCAAAAAATAACTTTGTGAGCCTTGTGTAAAAACCTTGTGCCTTTGTGGTTTTTAAAATTATAAAACTATTTTTATTGAATCTTAAGTCTTGATTCTTGCCTCTTTCTTCTTGTTTCTTAATTCCGTATCTTTGCAAACTAAAATTTACCTATGTCCAAGTCATTAATTCCAAAACTGGAAGCGATAAAACAACGATATAATGAGGTCGCAGATCTTATCATCCAACCGGATGTGATCACTGACCAAAAAAGATATTCCACACTTAACAAAGAATACAGCGATCTTGGAAAGATCGTAAAAGTATTTGATGAATATAAAGGTGCTCTTGATACGATTGCAGAATCTGACGAAATCATTGCCGACGGATCTGACAGAGAATTCGTAGAAATGGCAAAGCAGGAAAAGTACGAAGCAATGGACAAACTTCCGGAATTTGAAGAACAGCTTAAGTTCCTTCTGATTCCGAAAGATCCTACCGATGACAAAAACGTAATTGTGGAACTTCGTGCCGGAACCGGTGGCGATGAAGCGGCGATTTTTGTGGAAGATGTTTACAGAGCTTATGCAATGTACTTCAAAACGAAAGGATGGAAGCACGAGATCACAGATTCCAGCGAATCTACTAAGGGCTACAAAGAATTAATTTTAAAAGTTGAAGGAGAAGGTGTTTATGGCATTATGAAGTTCGAATCCGGTGTTCACCGTGTGCAGCGTGTTCCGGAAACAGAATCTCAGGGTCGTGTGCATACTTCTGCGATTACGATTGCGGTTTTACCGGAAGCTGAAGAGATTGATTTTGAACTGAATCCTGCTGACATCGAAATGCAGACATCGCGTTCCGGAGGTGCTGGTGGACAGAACGTAAACAAGGTTGAGACAAAAGTTCAGTTGACGCATAAACCGTCCGGAATGGTTGTGGTTTGTCAGCAAGCGCGTTCTCAGTTGGCAAACAGAGAGTTAGCAATGGAAATGCTCCGAACAAAATTATATGATATTGAAGTTCAAAAATCTGTTGGTGACATTGCGGCACAGCGTAAATCTATGGTTTCCACTGGTGACCGTTCTGCAAAGATCAAAACTTACAACTATCCGCAAGGGAGGGTGACAGATCATAGAATTAATAAATCGATGTACAATCTGGATGCTTACATGAATGGCGATATTTCTGAGATGATTGATGCTGTAATAATGGCTGAGAATGCTGAGAAATTAAAAGGAGAAGAAGAGGGTATTTCTTAATATTCTCATTTTATATAAACGAAAAGACTGCAAATTTGCAGTCTTTTTCTATTTTACTTTATCGATTCCTCTCAGTCCATTAAACCTAATTCCGTATTTCCAATTGCAATAGGCAAAAAATTGATACATTCTGTATTCGAAGTCTAAACCATAATTTTCTTTTGGATCATAATCTATGGCGACTTCATAAAAATTTGGATTTGTGCCGGAATAGAATCTGGAATTCCATTCGTTGACCAAAATGGTATTCCGGGATTTTAAACTGCTTTCTGTAAACATTGATTTTGGTTGTGCTCTGGTGGCAACAAAGGTTTCATATTCGGCATCGAAAACGGTGATTTCCCATTCGTCTGCGGAATCGGTCTTCTTTTGGGTTGCGATGGATGGTTTTTGGTCTTGTGCTAATGGTTTTGAACTTGTGGAACAAGACCAGATGAAAGCGGAAAATATGGCGAGGGCGATTAAGTTTTTCATGTTTAAATTTGGATTGAAGTTATAATATTCTCGCTGATTTTGCAGATTTGTATCTGATGGCAATTTGCAAAGTCTAAGAAAGACTAAGTTACATAAGTTATTTTACATTCTCTATTGGTGCGTTGAATCTCTCGCAGCCCGAGCTGAGTGGAGCTCATTTTTTTTGCTAGGGAAAAGGGTTTTGGCAAAAAAATAGCGGGAACGGAGCGCGGGAAAGCTGCCCAAATAATTTCTATTTAAAGTAAACAAAAAACCGTTCCAAAGATTTGAAACGGTTTGTATTATGAGTGAAGTAATATTAAGGTGCTGGGTCTTTCTGCAAAACCACAAATGCCGGAAAGTGATCGGAATAACCGCCGGTAAACTGATCGCCATTCCACGAACGGAAAGGGTAGCCTTTGTAATTTCCTTCTTTGTTGACCAAATATGCCGGTGCAAAAATCTCCGCTTTGAAAACCGTGTAATCTTTTCTCAGTTCTTTGTTTGGAGAGTATAAATTAGAAGAAACGATGATCTGATCAAATAAATTTGGTGCGTCCTGATAAGCCAAAGATGCAACACCATTTTTATATAAAGGATACATCAGATTGAGATAAGGTGTCGTTTCTGACAGATCTTTCGGATTGCCAGCTGCTTTCAAATAATTTTTTAAACTTGGACTGATAGGATCATCATTGAAATCGCCCATTGCAAACATTTTGGTCGAAGGGTCTAATGCTTGTACACTGTCCATTTCCTTTTTAAGGATTGTGGCTGCTGCATTTCTTTTTGGAAGAGAAGCCGCTTCACCACCTCTTCTGGATGGCCAGTGATTTAGGAAAAATGCTACTTTTTCGTTATCAAGGAAACCTGTCAATACAACAATATCTCTGGTATATTCTCTTCTGCCCTCGTCGCCAAAGATTTTCACTTCTTTTTTCCAAGATTTGGATGGTGTGAATCTTCTTTTCTGATAAATAAAACCAACATCTATTCCTCTGTAATCATAAGAGTTGAAATGAACAACGCCGTAATCATATTTCGCAATGGCAGGCTCTTTTACAAGATCCTCCATCACCTGGCGGTTTTCTACTTCTATTAAACCTACGACAACCGGAGCTGTATTGGTGTAAGCTTTTCCCATTTCTGAGATTACTTTTGCTTCGTTTTCTAATTTTTGCTTATAGATCTTATAATTATAGTTTTTACCACTTTTTGGTGTGAACTCTTCAGATCCGCCTTGTATTCTTACCACTTTCTTTCCTTTAAGTGATTGGTCGTTCCAAGGCCCGGCGTAATCTTTCTCCGTAACTTCCAGATATTTGACGGAATCCAACGGTACACTTCTGTGGAAAGAAGGGTTGCTGATGTCTTTGGTACCATCTATATAATCAGCGGAACGAACGGTGTCCCAGAGATTTTCAACGTTCAGAAATCCTACAGTAGCCGCACGCACCTGTCTTTTTTGTTGTGCAGATAATAAGGAGATACTAAAAATAGCAATTAAGCCTATAATGTTTTTCATAAATAAAATATGTAAGGCTACAAAAGTAATTTTTTTTGGTTTGTTGCAAAATAAAAATCTTATGTTTTTGACAATTGATAATTATGTAGCAATTAATTGACAATTTGTTAAAATAAAAAAAAATGTTAAAAAGTATTAATTATCAAAAATTTATATACATTTGCCTTCCGTGTGTAACGGACTGTATATTAGAAAAAAAGAGCAAACAAAACCTAATTGATTTATGATTAAAAAATTATCATTAATCTCCTTATTTACAATGCTTCCGGCATCATTTTACTACGCACAGACTACGGTTTTTGCATACCTGAAAGATGCTGACGGGAAACCGGTAGAGAAAGCACAAGTAGATCTAAAAGGAGAAGGTAATGGTGTTTCGGCAGACAAAATTGGATATTTCCAGTTTGTAGATTTGAAAACCGGACATTATCAGATTGTGGTGACAAAGCCAAATTTCGAAACAAAAACTTTGGAATTTGACATTACCACAGAAAAAAGAAAAGACCTGGGCGTTATTACCCTTTACTCTACATTAACCGGAGCAGATCAAGGTCTTGCAATCCTGGACAATTCTGGAGATGAAGATAGCGGACAATCCTCAACGGTTGGTCTTTTGCAATCTTCTCAGGATGTTTTCAACAGAATCGCAAGTTTTGACCTAGGTGCATATTGGTTCCGACCAAGAGGCGTGGACGGAAGAACTTCCGAAAACATGCTGAATGGTGTTTCTATGGTAAAATCTGATAATGGAAATGTAGATTTTTCTAACTGGGGAGGTCTTAATGAAATTGTAAGATACCCGGAAATTGCCGCAAACCATTCACCTTCTGAATATGCTTTTGGAGGATCAAGCGGTGTAATTTATAAAAACACAAAAGCCAGTGAGTACAGAAAAGGTTTCCAGGCTGTTTACTCTATCACAAACAGAAATTACAGACAAAGAGTATCTTTAAGATATACGTCCGGAATGTCTAAAAGCGGTTGGGCATTTACATTGATGGGTGCTAAAAGATGGGCGGAAGAAGGCATCCAGGAAGGAACTTTTTATGATGCTTACGGAACTTATTTAGGTGTAGAGAAGAAAATCAATGACAATCATACGATTACATTCAATGCTTTTGCATCACCAACAAGAAGATCTACTTCGAGTCCTAATACACAAGAAGTTTACGATTATAGAGGTGTACATTACAACTCATATTGGGGTTGGCAGAATGGAGAGAAAAGAAATGAAAGAGTTAGAAAAACATTTCAGCCACTTTTCCAGTTACAGGATTTCTTAAAAATTAATAAAAACTCTAATCTTTGGACTTCAGTTTCTTACCAGTTTGGAAAAGATAAAGGTTCTAGGTTAGACTGGCAAAGTGTACCAAATCCTTCACCTACATATTACAGAAATTTACCGAGCTATTTCGGATCATTGAATCCTGATGCATTTACTTTGGATCCAGCTACAGGAAATTATCTTGCCGCAGGTGACGCATATCGTTCATCAAAAGCTGCTTGGGAAAGTGGAGATCCAAGTGTGACTCAAATAAACTGGAATAGACTATATGCTGCTAATATAGGGCAAGATCCTATCAACCAATACGGAGTAACTGGTAAAAGAGCGTTATATTATCTTGTAAATGATGTGAGTGATGATAAGGTTTGGAATGCAGCAACGCACTACACTTACAATTTTACTGATAAAGCTAAGTTTATGTTGAACATTTCTTATCAGAACTACCGATCAGAATTATATAGAGAAGTTAATGATCTTCTAGGAGCAGATTTTGTACTCAACAGAGATCCTTTTGCTGCAACTAATAATCCTGGTACATCTGCTTTATACAACGAAGGAGAAGCTAATATTGCTAAGAAAGAGGGTGATAGATTATTATATAACTATATTTTCAGAAGACAAGAAGCAAAGGTAAATCCTGGTTTTAAATTCTCAGAAGGCAAATTTGATGTTTTTGTATCGGGTCTTGCAGGATATTCAACATCTAGTAGAGAAGGATTGTTTAAGCATTATCTCTACGCAGATTCTTTTGGAAAAAGCAAAGATTATGAATTCTGGAATTTTGGTTTAAAAGGTCAGATTATTTATAAAATTAATGGAAGAAACTTCTTAGTTTATAATGGTAGCTATTTCTCTCAAGCACCTTATTTAGAAGATCTTTTCATTAATCCAAGGCTTAATGCATCTGTTGCGCCTAATATCAAAAATACTGTTGTCAATGCTAATGACTTAAGTTATGTTATCAATACGCCTTTATATAAAGTTAGAGCATCTGTATATTTAATTGATACTCAGAATGAAACAAATGTTCAGAGATTCTTTGCAGATGGTATTCAAATCGATAATTCCCTTACTGGAGGGACAACAGATACGAATACTGGCGGACAATATATTCAGAGTGCTTTTGTAACTCAAGTTATGTCTAATGTTGAGAAAAGAAATATCGGAGCAGAACTTGGCGTAGATTTTAAATTGCTGCCAACTCTATCCTTACAAGGTGTTGCCAGCTATGGTCAATATACCTATCGTAATGATCCCAACGTTTACTTTGCATCAGATGCAATAGGTGTTTTTGGAAACGGACAATCTTTTGTAGATTTCGGAAAATCGAATCTTAAGAATTATAAGCAAGGCGGAACGCCTCAAATGGCTTTTTCTGCTGGTTTTAGATACAGTTCCCCGAAATACTGGTGGGTTGGAGCAAACTGGAACTATTTGGACAACAATTATTTAGATCCTTCTGCATTGCTTAGATCTCAGAGTTTTGTACAAAACAGCAATACAGGAACACCGTATGCAAACGTGAATGATGAGGAATTAAGAAGATTATTGGCACCAAACAAACTGCCTGCTGCATATTTCATAAATGCAAACGTTGGTAAGTCTTGGTTGATGGGCAAATATTATTTATTGATCTCAGCGAGCGTAAATAATATTTTTGATAATACTAAATATATTACCGGAGGTTTTGAACAAACAAGAAACGTGAAGTTTGATGGCTTTCAGGAAGATTTTAACAGAAGTCAAACATTATTCGGTCCTAAATATTGGTATACACAAGGACGTTCATATTTCGTAAATTTACAAGTAAGATTTTAAAATAAAAAAAATGAAAACATATACAACAATCAAAACATTGGTTTTCTCTGCAATGGTTGCAGCAACCTTTTCTTCGTGCGTCAAAGATGATGACTGGAACACACCAGAAATTCTTTGCAACAACAGATTCGACGCACCTACAATAGAAATGGCTGCTTTTGCAGCTAAAGCACCTGCAACAGGTACTTACAAAGTTCCTGCAGATGGTGCAGCCGTAATTTTTGATGCCTACATCGTCTCATCAGACGAGAATGGTAACTTTTACAAAACAATTTCATTCCAGGATAAACCTGAAAACCCAACAATTGGTTTACAGATGGAAGTTGATAAAGCTTCTAACTATGCTGATTTTCCTGTGGGAGCACACGTGCGTATCAAGGCAAATGGCTTGGTGTTAGGTTTAGATAGAGGAACAATCAAAATTGGATCTATCGATCCCACTTATGCTATAGGAAGAATCCCAAGTATACTTCTGACAAGATATCTTGCTGGTGTTTGTAATGGAAGTAATAGACTTGATATTGCTACCCTTGTTCCTACAAAGTTAGCATCGTTGAAAGATGCGAAAGCTGAAAAGTATATAAACACTCTGGTAACTGTAGAAGGTGTTCAGTTTTCTAAAGAGTTGGTATTGCCACAACCAAAAACATTTATCAATTATATAGCAGGAGTGGGACAAGATACTGACCGGGACATTGTAGATAAAACTGGTGAAACAACCGTAATCAGAAATTCTGGATTCTCTACTTTCGGGGCAAATCTACTACCACAAGGGTCTGGAGATCTTACATTTGTTGTTAGTCGATATAACAGTGGGTGGCAAATGCTGATCAGATCTCTTAAAGATATTAATTTTAATAAAGATAGATTCGCAACAGGTATTATTGGTGGTTCATCAATCACATATTCGGGATCGTATACAGAAAATTTTGAATCATATCCAGCTAATACTTCAGCACCGTTTTTCAATAATTTTCCAAAGTATATCAATTATGCAGAGTTAGGCAGCAGATATTGGGAAATTAGATCATTTAACAGCAACAAATATATTCAGCTTTCTGCAAATGGAGCAAGTGGAAATATTCACACATATTTTATTGTTCCTGTAGATTTTACTGCTGCAAGTACAATGGCATTTAAAGTGAATGTTGGTTTTTATAATGGAGATGCTTTGAAGGTTTATACAACAACAAATTATACACCGGGTTCAGATATTTCAACTGCAACACTAGCGGATATCACTTCAACCTTTACAGTTCCGAAAACGCCTAGTTCAGGATATGGAACTTTAGCTCCTGCTGGAACATATAACATTCCTGCGGCTCTTACAGGAAATGGATTTGTAGTTTTCAAATATGAAGGCGGTAATCCTGGAGTTACTACAACAATACAAATCGACGATATTGTTGTAAACTAAGATTAGATTACAATTGATTTTAAAATAAAAAAGACCGCAATTTGCGGTCTTTTTTATTTTAAAATATCCCGGAATTCTGCGTTTTCATCTTCCGCCAAAGTTTCCTTCCAAAAAATAAAACAAGAACAATTAATACCATCGCAAAAATAAAAGCAAGAACAGGAAGAAAGATAGAAAGAACAGACATCAGCCCTGCGCCGGCAGTTTCTGTGGTCGCAACCAGATTATTTCCAATTCCGGCTGTTGTAGCTGTCGATGCGGCTCGTGTTCCGGCAAATCCTGAAGCAATCGTCGCAGCAGTTCCACCACCGGCAATCAATGCTAAAGCCCATTGCGGAAAAGTCCCCAATTCCATAAACTGGCTGGCAAACAAAACAGATCCGGCAATAGTTGCCAAAGGAATTGATAAAGTATCGAGAAAATTATCAACAACCGGAATGTAGTAAGCAAGAATTTCGATTACAGTTGCAACGCCTGTTGTTATTAATGTCGGCAATCCGGACAACCATTCGAAGTTGTCACCCATTGGAATCCACCCAAGGTAAGAAGCAAGACTCACAGCAAATAATGGTAAAAAGACACGGAAACCGGAAGCAGCAGCTAATCCAATTCCGATAAAAGTGCTTAATAAGTAAGGTAAGATATCAGCCATTTGTAATTTTGTTTGAGAATAAAATTACAAATTAATTCAGGATATTATTCAGATTTCTTTTTACAGAGATTAATAAACTGTGTTTCAACCACAGAAAAGTTCTTCGGCATTTCTTTGGAAGCCCAGAAAATCATCACAATAGATTTTTCTTTGAAAGCTTCCAGATAAGTTGCTTTGTTTAGACGATAACATTCTCGCAATAAGCGTTTTATGCGATTTCTGTCTACCGCTTTTTTGAAAAATTTCTTTCCAACAGAAACACCGATTCTGTGATTTGGAACAGAAAAACTTTCATTAGATTTGATGTGAATTACCCGGATATTGTCCACAGTCAGCCACTTACCTTTCTTAAAAAGATGGTCAATTTCCGATTTTCTTTTCAGTTTTTCGTGAGTGGGGAAACTGTTTATTTTCATCGGAAAATTTATTCTTTTCCGGTTAAGTAATTGATAACTTCTGCTGCTACATACAAGCCGAAAATAGCCGGAATAAAACTGATTGTACCATAAAAAGAACGTTTAAAATTGGTTCCGTCCGTCATTTTCAAGCTTTCTTCGTCTTGTAATTCGGTAGAGAAAACACAACGGAAACCTTTGTCGATTTTCTCTTTTTTCAGTCGTTTTCTCACTTGTCTAGCGAGCAGGCAATTGTTGGTTTTATGAATATCGCGAACCATTACTTTGCTTGGATCAGATTTTCCACCTGCGCCCATTGAGGAAACAAGCTTAGTTTTAGTTCTTCGACAAGCAATGATTAATGCAATTTTTGGTGTCAAAGAATCGATGCAATCTAAAACATAGTCGAATTTTTCGGATTGTAAAATTTCCCGCATTCTTTCCGGTTCCAAAAACTCATTGATTTTGGTAAGATCAAGTTTTGGATTTATGTCCATCAATCTGTCTCCAACCAACTCAACTTTATGTTGGCCGATTGTGGAATGAAGTGCAGGCAATTGACGATTGATATTAGTAATATCTACAACATCGCCGTCCACAATTACCATTTTTCCGATGCCGGCTCTTGCCAGAAATTCTGCTGCAAAAGATCCAACGCCGCCCAAACCAACTACCAAAACTTTAGCGTTTTGAAGTTTTTCAATGCCTTCTTCTTTTATCAATAATTCGGTGCGTTCCAGCCAAAATTTATCCATTCTTAACAAGATGATTTAAGTTTTCCCACATTTGATTTTTCAAATCTTCCAAAGCAATAGATTTGATTTCAGACACTTTTTCGTAAAGCTTAATGATCTCAAAATCAGAATCGTCTGTTTCCAGAAATAATCTTTGGATGGGAATATTTTTAATTATGTTTTGCAAAGATAAGTTTTCTAATGCTGCATATCCAAAACTCAGGTAAAAGCCAGCTTCCAAAAGTTCCTGAGCGATATTTTCTTTCTTATTAAATCCATGAATGATCATTGGAACTTTAGCGTTTTTATAATGCAAAAGCTGTGAAAATCTTTTTACACAATGGATTATAATTGGTTTTTTAATCTCTTCTGCCCAGGCAATATGGTTTTTGAAAACTTCGTTTTGAAGGTCTTCATTAACGGAAATCAATCCGTCTAATCCACATTCACCGATCGCAAGACAGTTGTCTGTAATGGAAATCGTTTTGATTTTTTCAAAGTCGGATTTCCAGTTTTCAGAAATATCTTTTGGATGAAGACCAGCAGAGAAGTTTCCACTCGAAATTTCTTCATTAAGATTTAAATTGTAAATCCCAACCTGATTCAGTTTATGATGATGAAAATCCAAAAAATCCATAGTCAAAGATAAGAAATTAAAGTTTTTGGAACGGTCAACTATAGTTTCTAGTATGACTTTGCTCAGATTAGATCTACATAAGTTCACTCGATTTCCAATTGTTATTTGGTTAAAAATCTCAGGCAAAAGATATTATGAATGAATGACAAATAAAGCTGATTGGATCAAATTATAAATGAAAATAAATTAAATGTTAATTAATCAAAAAAAATGTTAATTTTACATAAGATCTTTTTTGATATATGAGAAAAAAATTTACAGAAAAACAAATCAATATTTTGGATGTTGCAGAAGAATTAATTGCCAAAAAAGGCTTTGATGGAACCTCTGTGCGAGATATTTGCACAAAAGCGAATATCAATGTGGCAATGATCTCATATTATTTCGGATCCAAGGAAAAGATGATGTCTTACCTTTATCAATACCGTGTTCAGCGTACAAAAGAGAGTTTTTCTGAATTTGCTCAGACGATAAAAGAAGGGAAACCGGAGATGCAGATGAAGGAGATCGTAAACTATATCGTGTCTTTGCTGTTCAAATACAGCTATTTTCACGGTTTTGTAACTCAGGAAATCAGAACTCAGGATAATGTGAAAGATGATTTGCTGGAGTTTTATCAGATTTGTGTGACAAGGTTGGATGATATTGTGAAAAAAGGAATTGTTTCCGGCGTTTTTCACAACGCTCCGAAATCTGAAGACGTTCTTACAATGATCATTGGTTCTACATTATTTGTAATCAGAAACCGTAATTTTTATGAGTTGTATATTCCCGCAACCAATGATGCCCAGTATATGAAAGAAGCGGAACAAAAACTTAAAAGCAGTATTTTGCTGAGTGTTTTCGCGCTTTTGGATTACGAAACAGATTAATTTTTATTAGTCAGTTTCAAAGCTTCATTAATATAAAATTCAATATCTTTCGGACGGTTTTTAGAATCCTTTGCCTCGCCTTCCTTATTTCCAAGTCGTACGATAATCATCTCATATTCCGGCACAATAATCACATACTGGCCGTAAAGCCCGCGAAGATAGTAGTGGTGAATTTTCGTATCATAGTTTGTCCAAACACCTAAACCGTAAACACCGTTTGAGTTTTCTGTAGGTGTGGTCATTAGATCCACAAATTTTTCATCAATTAAAGGCATATTCTCAAGCTTACCTCTATTCAAAAGTAAAGAGCCGATTTTTGCAAAATCACGAGCGTTGGATTGGATGCAGCAAAAGGTTTTTTCTATACCCAGATTATCTGTTGACCATTCAGCGTTTTGTTCCATTCCAAGAGGTTTCCAGAGTTTTGCTGAAGCGTAGGAAGCGAGCGGCATTCCAACAGATTTACCGACGGCAAATCCTAAAAGCTGAGAGGCGCCACTTTGATATTCAAACTTCTCACCCGGACTTTGTTTGAATTTTGTCTGAAAAACAACATCTGCAGTGGAAAAACCATAGTAAGCTTCGGCGTTTTTGGAGAAAATATCTTTGTAATCTTCTTTCCAGTCCAGTCCGGCCTGCATAGAAGCGAGATTTCCAAGAGTGAGGCTGTTTCCAAACTCCTTTCCGGAAAAATCTGGGTAAAAATCTGAAAATTTCTGATTAATCCCTGAGATTCTCCCATCATCAATAGCTTTTCCTAATAATAAAACAGTGACTGTTTTGGCGATTGAGAAAGAATTGCTCGCTGTATTTTTATTGTAACCATCCCAATAATGTTCCTGCAAAATTTTCCCATGCTGAATGACCAAAAATGAAACTGACTCTGTCTCTTTAAGATGTTTTTCCAGTTCCGGAGACAATGGTTTTTTATTATAGTTAATGTCAGTCTGCCAAGGTTTCGGATAGCCTTTAGAAATAAGATGTGAAGGAAAATTCTTCCCGTCATCTATTATAGAATTGGTTTCTCCTTGGAGATATGTGAGTCTGATTGCGCTAAAAAGATAATTGTAACCTGTGATGTAAATCAAAAGTATCAGAGAGGCTAATATCACCAGAACAACTTTAATTACTTTTTGCATTGAATAAAACTTTACTTACAAAAATATAGATAATGTGATCATGATAATGTGAAAAGATTATTTTTGTTAAAATTTTGTTGATGAGAACAATTGTATTGATTTTGATGCTGGGTATTTTCTCTTTAAATCCTGCTCAGATTTACAAACCGATTGATACCGCAGATTATCCGGAGCGGAAAAACTTTTTGAATACTTATACCAAAGACAGCGAGCTTTTTAATAAAAGACAAAAAGAAAAGTACGAAGGTAAAACCGGACGCGAGCTTTCAAATTCGTTGTCGAGATTTCAGAAATATTTTCAGGATGAAGTGAAAAGCAAAAATTTTGTTTTCAATACCGTATTCAATAAATATGTAAATAATGTTGTTGATCAAATATTAAAAAGTAATTCTCTTAATTACCCAAATCTAAAAATCCTTGTAGAAAAAAATAACACGCCAAATGCCTATTGTATGGGCGACGGAACTTTGGTTGTGAATATGGGACTGTTTTATTGGGTTGATAATCAGGACCAGTTTGCTTCCGTCATTTGTCACGAGCTTGGACATCTTTTTCTGGATCATTCCATCAAAACGCAGCTGGCCGATATGACACTGGAAAAAAACGGAAAAGAAGAAGTGAAAAATCTGGCTCTCATTCAAAATAACAAAGGCGAAAAAGCGTATCAAATTTATAAGAGACAATTGTACAAATTCAGTGCAGAAAAGAGAAAGCAGGAAAACGAAGCAGATTCTCTTGGTTATATTTATTATTTAAAATCAAACTTTGCAAAAACTGAATTTAAAAATGCTTTATTGACACTGAAAAAGTTTGACACCATTTCTCCAAATGTTGTGAAAGCCGAAACTTACAAGCAGTTTTTCGACTTGCCGCAACATCCTTTTAAAGAAAAATGGCTGCAAAAAGAAGACTTTTCGACCTACGATTATTCTCATTACAAAGATAAAATTGACAAAGATTCTGTGGCATCTCATCCGGAAATGGATCTGAGAATCAAATATCTGAATAAACAGTTTCCGGATCAAAACGTAACTACTAATAAAGTTGAACCTTCCGCCGAATTTCAGGAGTTGGAAAAAATAGCAAAACTTGAGTTTCTTCCCAATTATTATCAGTCTGAGGATTTTGGTGCAGGAATCTATTCTGCCTTACAACTCTTGCAAAAAGAAACTCAGGAAACAGAATATTACAAATATTGGCTTGGGAAAAACTTCGAAAAAATCTTTGAAGCCAGAAAAAATTATAAGCTCAATCGCTATCTGGACAGGGTAGATCCTAAAAATCAGGACGAAAGCTACCAGCAGTTCCTCAACTTTATGTGGAATCTGAGTCTGGATGACATCAAATATATTGCTGAATTCTACAATAAAAAAAGTCTCTGATTTACAGAGACTTTTGCTTTAGTAATTAAGGCGTTCCAGTCGAATTTTGTTATACTTTTCTTTTTTATTGAATTCTCTCAGCAAGATGTAGCCTTCTTTGCCAACATAAGGCAAAACCGTAAAATCATCTTTGGCAGAAATCGGAACTATTTCCTGTTTGAAATTCCCGTCAATCAAAGTATTGATGTAAAGATTCCAGTTTTTTTCTTTCGTAGCAGAATCTTTCACGTAATCTCTGTAGAAGAAAACTACGTCTTTCCCATCATTCAGATATTGTGAGAAAAGATAATCCGAGTTGGACCATTTTGATTTTTCCTTTTCAAAAATTTTCACGCCTTTCTTTTTAAAATCCTTATCTGTAAAGACATATACAAGGTCTGTAGTCTTCGGCGCGCTGTATTCGCCTTCAGGTTTGTATTTTTCCAATATCATTCCTACACTGCCATCTTTTAAGAAAAATGCATCCCTAGGTTCCAGGAAATATCCGGATTCTACCATTCCGTTCTCTTTTATTTTTGGAATTTCTACAGTAAGATCCAGGTGATCAAGATCCTGGACGCTGGTCTCAAAAGATTTTTTATCAATCAGCAATCTCGTGTAACCAATTTTTCTGAAATTATTAGTGATATGACTGCCAAGCATAACGATTTTATCATCGATGATTTTATCATTATCAATGTTGCCGAAGCTGTAGGAAAACAGGCTTGTAATGTAATCCAAAGTTTCGTTGTTCAGAACGTCTATCTTTTTCATGCTGACTTCTTCGCCGGTTTTTGTGTCAAGCACCAGGAGAAAATACTGTTTGTTTTTTTCTGCCGTTTTCTTGACAAGGAAAAACAGATTCTTTTCATCTTTCTCGATTAAGGAAATTTCTTCGCCTTGTTTTTTGTTTCCGCTTTCGTTGTATTTGTATCGCCAGATTTCTTTTTTGTTTTCATCAAATTTGATCAGGCTGTTTTGATTAACGTAATTTCCGTAATCGTTATATTCCACAGCGATGTAGCCGCCTTCTTTGATTTCCACCACATAAGAAATATAGTTATAGCCTTTCGCTTTTTTCTCTTCTTTGTTTTCTTTTTTGGCGCTTTTCCAGGATTTTTGCTCTGTTATTTCTTTGAAATTTCCATTGTCATAATCGTAATAGATTTTTCTTTTGATGGAATTATCTTTCAGATCGATGATCATAGAAGAAGGTGTGAAAACAGTTTTATTAGTTACATATTCACGATCAAGACTTGAAGGTTTTAAGATAATATTTCCCCGGAAATCCATATACCCGAAGTAATCGCCCGCTGTAATATCGCCTTCGAATTCTTTATTAGCAATTGGATTCAGGTTTTTGTCAAGAATTACATATTCAAATTTCTTTGTCTTATCACTGTTTTTGCCGTAAGAATAGATGGAAACATAACCGAACAGATTGTCCTTTTGATCAAAGATCGCATTGAAACCAAGATAATCACCTTTTGCCAAAGCGTATAGATCCTGAGACTGAGAAAATAGAAATGATGAAAGAAATAACATCATTAAAATGGAAAGTTTTTTCATGGAATTGTTTTCTGCCACAAAACTAAAAAAATAAAAGTCTCTTTTCGAATTTATCCAAGTGATTTTCAAGGGAAATGCTCGATTATTTGACTAATTTTGTTTGGAACGATTTTCGATTTTCCGTGATTATGAATGATGAATTAAAAAAACGACAACTACGGAACCACAAAATGCTTGCTACAGGATTATTTATCTTGATGGCAGTTGTATTTGTTTTGATGACGATTCTCCAAAAGCAAAATCATTCACATTGGATTGGTTACATTCGGGCATTTTCGGAAGCTGCGATGGTCGGAGCATTGGCGGATTGGTTTGCTGTGACAGCGCTTTTCAATTATCCTTTGGGAATCAAAATACCGCACACTAATTTGATTGAGAATTCTAAAGAAAAAATTGGAGACAACTTGGGAAATTTCGTCGTTGAGAATTTCCTTTCGCATCAAAATATCCGGCCTTACATTCAAAAACTAAAGGTTTCGGTTTATGTTGGCGATTGGCTTTCAAAAGATAGAAATCAGAATGTTTTGATCAATGAATTGTCATCGATTTTAATTAATATCATTCATAAACTGGATGATGAAACGGTTGTGAAATTCATTATGAACAAAGCCGAAGAGATGGCTGATTCTATTAAATTGAATTCAATCATCGGAAATGGAATCGAATATATCCTTAATAAAAACGACCATCAAAGATTGATAACCGGACTCAGTTCTCAAATCAAAAATTACATTCTTGAAAATCAGAAATTGGTGACTGAGCGCGTGGAAAAGGAAAGTTTTTTTTTCATTCCAAAATCTG
This sequence comes from Chryseobacterium sp. TB1-D10, assembly GCF_059803555.1. NCBI lineage: Bacteria > Pseudomonadati > Bacteroidota > Flavobacteriia > Flavobacteriales > Weeksellaceae > Chryseobacterium > Chryseobacterium sp. TB1-D10. The sequence goes on from NZ_JAPFHB010000001.1 coordinate 153,886, forward strand.
TTGATTCTAAAATCTCTGAAAAAATAACAAAAGGTTTGAGCGATTATTTCCGGGAAGTAGAAGAGGATATGAAGCATCCGTTGAGAACAGAAATTACAAACAAGATTTTCGAATTCTCAACAGAACTGAAAGAAGAACCGAAATGGGAATCGGAATTTGAAAATATAAAATCAGAATTTCTGCAAGGTGAAAAACTGAATCAATATTCCCATGACATCTGGCAATCTCTGAAATCATCATTGATAAAAGAATTGACAGACCAGGATTCCAAACTGAAATTTTACATCAAAAAAAATCTGGACGAGTTTGTTTTCAATCTTCAGAATGATGAGCAATTCCAAAATAGAATAGATAATTGGGTAAGATTAACTGCCTATAAATACATTTTGAAAAACACGAAGGGTTTCGGCGAATTAATAAGCACAACCGTCGGGAATTGGGAAGGAAAAGAACTCAGCCGAAAACTGGAATTGGAAGTTGGGAAAGACCTTCAGTTTATCCGGATTAATGGAACTATTGTTGGTGGTTTGGTTGGGTTGATCATTTACACGGTTGCGAATTTTATATAATGTAATATTAGAAACTTCTTACATTATTTTTATTCAGATAAAAATGAGCGTAAATGTCTCCCAGACGATCGTCTTTGAATTTTTGATAATCATTGTATGGTGCTAAGCAATGCGGACAACAAAAAGGATTGTAATATTTGAATTCTCCATCTGTTGTTTTAGGGAATTTCTTCTCTGTTTTGGCTAAAATATTTTCATCAAAATTTTGCTCGTAGTAAGAAGGCATTTCTCTTATTTTGTCAAAACTCACCATTAAAGTTTCTTTACTGTTTGAAGAGTAAAAATATTGAGTATCAGAGAAACCTGAGTGGTAGAAATCTACTGAAAAACTTTCTTGACAAGAGTCACAAATACAAATCAATCTAATATTCCCGCCATCGTGATGACCAATATAATGAAGACCTCTTGCAATCATTCCTCGACCAATTAATTTTTCATCATTCTCTTTGCGATGCGATAAATGAAATGGCTGAAACCTCAAATATTCAACATCTAAAGGTTTTTTATAAAGAAGCTGTTCCATATCCTTGTAGATTGCACCTTCTATTTGTACGGAAAAATTACCATTAGTCCGTATTTCACAGTCAAAAATTTGACCGTCAAGATTGGGATTAGAATATTTCGGCTCTACAATGAAAGTTTTAATAAGTTGATTGTTTTCAAAAATTCGAATTTTAGGAACTTGACCTTCCAGAATTATTATTTCTTTTTCAATATCTGAAAGCCCTGAATATAAATGATGATTTTGAATATATATGTTATTTCCTTTAATTGTAATGCGGTTCTTAGAGTCTAAGATAAAATCTTTCTGTGCATCTGAAAGGCGCGGATATTTTTTTTGGAAGCTGTTTTTCCTTATTCGTCCCATAACGAATAAGAAAATTGAAAATAGAAACAGTAAAAGTGAGATTCCGCTGCTAGTAAAAAATTCCATATTTCAAATGTAAAGAAAATAAGTCCATAGAATATTCACGAAAAAACCTCCCATTAGGAGGCTTTCAATTTTATTTCTGTTCAAGAATTTTCTCGATAATTTTATGAGTGATCATATAAGTTGGTTTCACACCAGTCAATCCAAGTCCGCCGGAAGATAGGGTGCTTCCCGTTTCCAAAGGGTTATCCGAAGCGTAATAAGCATACATCACAAACAGATCCGGAGAAATATGATGGCGGATTTTGCTCGCTACCTGAATCGCTTTTTGGTAATGCGCACCTTCCATTTCCAGTCCGATGGCTTTCCACGAAGTCGTCATAAAGTAAGAAAGAATATCTTTGTTTTGAAGCGATGTTCCCAAAACGGTAACCATTGGTCCTTCAAAAGCTTTTACTTCATCATCAACAAAATCTTGGAGTTTCAAAGCGTTTTCGAAAGTGTAATTGTCCGCTGTTCCTTCGAAGATGTGAGACGTTGGGATCATAATATCACCTTTTCCGCCAGTTAAGATTCCGGCTTTTCCCATTATGGAAACTGATTTCACTTTCATCATATAAACTTCGCCGTTCACTTCGTAAGGTCTTAATAATTCGTCCATTACCTCAAAAGCCTGCTCTCCGAAAGCGTAATCGAAAACTAAGATTACATCGTCGCCTTTGTATTTCTGTCCTGAGAAAACCGAATTTTTAAGTTCAGTTTTAGCAAGGTCGATGATCTGAACATCAATGTTACTTCCGCTGTGGTCATCAATATAGATCATTCCTTCTTTCAAGGCGTGATCTAAGACTTTGGTTTGAAGGTCTTTTTTATTGCTGATGTCAGCAAAAAGTTTGTAATCAACTTCTTTCGTTCCTTTTTTACTAAGCGCATCGTTGGCGAACAACATATTCTTCACAGAGTGCATATTCGCACTGATGATGTGAAGTGGACGCATATGAAGATTGTTTTCTACCAAAACCTGTTTGATCTTGTTTGCCCATTTCTCTCCGAAAAGGTGATGGCCAACTCTTTCTTGTAGGATTGATGAGAAATAAATTTCTCTTTCACTTATTTCTTTCCAATCTGTCAAACTTACTTGTCCTAAGTAATAGATGATTTTAAACAGACGATCTGGATTGTTATCGTCGCCGAAACTATTGTAAGCATTAAGTGTTTCATCAAATGTTCTTCCTAAGAAAGAAGAAAGATGAATTAAAGCGACTTCTTTTTCTTTTCTGCTGTGCTTTTTCTCACCCTTTGCAACTTCTTCAATGATCTTCCAGATGCGTCTTGGCCTGCCATCTTCGCTCAGATCAAAACCGATGTTTCTGATTTTGTCAGCTTCAAGATATAAGAAGGTAAGGTGGGTCAAAATATCATAGATTTCAGAACGTCCTAATAGAACCTCGATATTCATTTGGTGTTCATCGATTCTGTAGCAATTTCTACGTCTTTTCTTAGGAACTATTGGTTCGAAACTTCCTTTATCAAAACCTTCGTCGGAAGTCAGATGGATGAAAGAACATTCCTCAATCCCTTCTGGAAGACGATCAAGAACATAAAGTAAACCGTCCAGTTCTATCTTGTTGGGAATACTCATACTTCCGTAGATTTCAGGATTGATGACCATTAAGAGTTTTCTTAATGACTCGCCTGAAACACCTGAAGGTTTGAAAAATCCTCTGTAAAATAAATGTCGCATCGACACGTATAATCTTTCGATAGCCTCTGTGGTTTCTCTTGCTCTTGAATTTGCCATATATTAAAATTTTTATAAAAGTCTGCGAAGTTACGAAATTTAATTTAAATATTTAATTTATTGATAATCAATTATTTAATTGGATATTTTGTAAATCAACAATCGGACTTAAAATTAATCTTTCTCTTTAATACTTAGAAATGATTGTCAAAATAAATTTTATTCATATTTCGATAACAATAATAAAACACTGCATTTTTTATTTTAAATTTAAATTAGTCTAATTTTTTAGGGGTTGATTAAAGATTAAAATTTAAATCATATAAAAATGACTATAATTTTTAAGGGGTAATTTAATTTGAATTTATATTTTTTGTAAATTTGCCACGTTTAAAACAACAAAATTTTATGTCAACATTAAGATTTAAAGCCTTAGCCGAGCTTCCTTTCAGAAATTACAGAAGAGATAATTTCGTAGAAGTTCCTGCAAAACTATCCGAATTGTTTTGTCAAAACGTATTCTCTGAAGAAACAATGAGAGAATATCTTACAAAAGATGCTTTCCAACTATTAATGGAAGCTTCTAAAAAAGGAACAAAAATCCAAAGACACATCGCTGATCAGGTGGCTGTTGCTATGAAAGATTGGGCGTTATCAAAAGGTGTAACACATTACACACACTGGTTTCAGCCTTTGACAGGAGCAACTGCAGAGAAACATGATTCTTTCTTCACACCAATTGAAGGAGGTAGAGCAATCGAGAGATTCAGTGGTGGAATGTTGATCCAGCAGGAGCCGGATGCTTCTTCTTTCCCGAATGGCGGCATCAGAAATACTTTTGAAGCAAGAGGTTATACCGCTTGGGATCCGACTTCTCCAGCTTTCATTATGGGAACCACACTTTGTATTCCTTCGATTTTTATTTCTTATACCGGTGAAACTCTAGATTATAAAGCGCCTTTATTAAGAGCATTGAATGCAGTTGATGAAGCTGCAACGGATGTTTGTAAAGCTTATTTCGATAAAAATGTAACTAAAGTTTCTCCCACGCTTGGTTGGGAACAGGAATATTTCCTGGTAGATACGGCTTTGTATCAGTCTCGTCCGGATTTGGTTTTAACCGGGAAAACTTTGCTTGGACATTCTCCGGCAAAAGGTCAGCAGCTGGACGATCATTATTTCGGTTCGATTCCTACCAGAGTTCTTAACTTTATGAAGGAGTTGGAAATCGAATGTATGAAGTTGGGAATTCCAGTTACAACTCGTCACAACGAGGTTGCTCCAAACCAATTCGAGTTGGCACCAATGTTTGAAGAAGCGAATGTTGCGGTTGATCACAACTCATTATTAATGGACATTATGGCAAGAATTGCTCATAAGCACCATTTCCATATCTTATTTCACGAAAAACCATTTGCCGGCGTAAACGGAAGTGGAAAGCATAACAACTGGTCTTTGGCGACTGACACTGGCGATAACCTTTTGAGTCCAGGGAAAAATCCAAAGAAAAACCTTCAGTTCCTTACTTTCTTTGTGAATACTTTGAAAGCGGTTCACGATTATGCTGATTTATTAAGAGCATCTATCGCATCTGCGAGCAACGACCATAGATTGGGAGCTAATGAAGCGCCGCCAGCAATTATCTCTGCGTTTATCGGAAGTCAATTGTTCAGAGTTCTTGAGGAATTAGAAAAAGTAACAGACGGGAAATTGTCTCCGGAAGAAAAAACAGAATTGAAACTAAACGTTGTTGGTAAAATCCCTGAAATCCTTTTGGATAATACCGACAGAAACAGAACATCTCCTTTTGCTTTTACGGGAAACAAATTCGAGATCAGAGCAGTTGGTTCTTCTGCAAACTGTGCGGAAGTAATGACGGTAATGAATGTCATCGCTGCAAAACAATTGAGAACTTTCAAAAAAGAAGTGGATGCTTTGATTGAAACTGGTCTTAAGAAAGATGAGGCGATCTTCAATATCCTTAGAGAATATATCAAGCAGTCTAAGAACATTATGTTCGAAGGTGACGGATATTCTGATGATTGGGCAAAAGAAGCGAAGAAAAGAGGTTTGAACAATCTAAAAACAACGCCTGAAGCTTTGAAACAGGAATTGGACAAAAAATTCGTTGATCTTTACGAAGAATTAGGAATCTATTCCCACAGAGAGTTCGAAGCCAGAAACGAGATCAAACTTGAGAAATATTCTACGGTGATCGACATCGAAGCCAGAGTATTGGCAGACATCGCAAGAAACCATATTATTCCGGCAGCTCTTAATTATCAAAACAGATTGATCGAGAATGTTAAAGGTTTGAAGGAAATCTTCGATGAGAAAGAATTCAAAACTTTGGCAAAAGAACAATTGAGTCTAATTTCTGATATCTCTGGAAATGTTTCCCAAATCAAAATTGGAGTAGATTCTTTGCTAACTGCGAAAGAAAAAGCTAAAAATACCGCAGGAAGCCAGAAACAAGCTGAGGAATATTGCAATAAAGTAATCCCTTTATTTGAGAACATTAGAGAAGCTTCTGACGCTTTGGAAATGATGGTGGATGACGAGCTTTGGCCAATGACTAAATATAGAGAACTCTTATTTACGAGATAGACAAACTCTAAAACGTTAAAGAATCTTAACTAAAAATAAAACCGCAAAGTCTAAAAATAGGCTTTGCGGTTTGTTTTTCTTTAACATTCTGCACGAGACTGTTAAATTATGTTAAACTGGAGAGCTGCCAAATTGATTTGGGAGACCCTTCCAAGAGTAATGGCTAAATTTGCTATGCAATCACAAAAAACCTACCCAAGTTTAACAAATAATTAAATATATATGAAGAAAAGAGTTCTAGTTTATTTCTTATTTGTCGCCACATTTTTTTCATTGCAATCTTGCGTTTCCAATTATGTGGTTTCTAATACACAAACATACAAAAGCGATGCCAAGTTTGCTTCCCTGAATGTTAAAGCTGTTACTAATAATTCTAATAACAACAAAGGTCAACAAGTGTTAGCAGCTATTGCTAATACGAACGATGTGATCAAACGATCTGCAATAGAAAATGCGATCAAACACAGCAATACAATAGATAACATCTTATCCGAAGCTGAAAGTTACCTGGGAACTCCTTACAGATACGGAGGGACTTCCAGAAGCGGAATAGATTGTTCAGCATTCGTATTGTCAGTATTTGGTGCAGCAGCTGGGATGGATCTTCCAAGAGTTGCAGCACAACAGTCACAAGAAGGTGATTCTGTAGAAAGAACCGAGTTACAAAAAGGCGATTTGGTTTTCTTCTCACACAGAGGCAGCAGAATCTCACACGTTGGGATTGTAGAAGAAGTTACAGCAGAAGGAGAAGTCAAATTTATCCACGCAGCAACGTCAAAAGGTGTAATGGTTTCATCACTAGCGGATAACTATTGGGGACCGAAATTCAGATTCGCTAAGCGGGTTGTAAGAGAGAACAGATTAAGTGTATTAAATAATTAGAGAGACTGAAAATATTCAGAAAAAACCTCAGAATTCATTTCTGAGGTTTTTTATTTCTATGAAATCAAAAGAGGACGATTTTTAAATTAAATGATCTAATTAATAATCAAATTCTCGATCTTAAACTGAATGTCCTGAGACTTCAATTTCTTAATGACAGCATTCAGTTCCGGGAACTCAATTGACATTTCTTTCCAGTTTTCACTCAATTCAAAAATATTCTCAATTCCCTGCAAAAGACTGGCTAAAAAATGCGATTTTCTCTGGATCAATCCTCGGAATCCATAAGCGCCCAAAACCTGCAGAAATCGCATCATCTTCATCCAGTTAAAAGATTGCTCGAGAGCTTTTCTTTCAGTCTCATTTTTCCAGAAAGATAAATAATATTCCAGCATTTCATCTTTGAGGTCATTTGGAAAATTCGCTTTTGCCTGATAAAGAAACGAGATTACATCATAACCAGCCGGACCTTCCATCGCGGATTGATAATCAATAAAGAAGACCTCATCCTTTTCATCCACCAGAATATTTCTGGATTGGAAATCCCGGATCATCAACACTTTCGGGCTAAGCTTTTGGATAATCTCGGAAATTTCTTTGAACTCTTGCAGCAAAGTCGATTTGTGATATTCGATTTCCAAAACATCAATCAAGAAATTCTTAAAATAATAAAGATCGTGCGTGATTGGCAGATCATCATAACTTTCATATTCAAAACTCTGGCTGAAATCTACTTTTCCCAAAGTTTTTGTTTGTAGTTGGAAAAGTGCTTTCAGGCTTTTCTTCACCAGATCTGTAACCCGATCCGATAATCCTTCATCAGAAATAACTTCGGACAAGGTCTGGTTTCCAAGAAATTGCTGAATGTAAAGATCTCTTTCCTCATTCATTAATAAAACCTTTGGCGTATTAAGGTTCAAAGTATTAAACAAATTCGAAAAATAAAAAAAAGCTTCGTTCTCTCGGATATTCTCATTATAAGTTATCACATATTTTTTCCCTTCGGAAGTAGCAATATAATTGATTCTCGAAGATCCGCTCTGCGGAAGTGTAAAAAAAGAATCGGCTTTCTTTCCTAAAAAACCCTCAAAAAATTTCTGGTGATGTAACATATTACAAAGTTATTAATTAATATTACCGAAACACGAAAAATTGTAATTTTGCAAACGATGAAAGATTTTTTACCGGTTCTAAAGATTTTGTTGCGATTTGTACTGATCTATATTGTTTTTGTACTGCTTTATCAGTTGTATCTTAATCATTATGATAGCGAGGTTGTAGATCCGTTCACCAGATGGGTTGCGAAACAAGTGGCATTTCTCCAGAATAAGTTCGGATTTCCTACAGATTTGTTAGACAATTTGAAACTTCACAGCATTCTTTTCCAAACGGACGGACGGTTCACAACCAGAATGGTAGAAGGCTGTAACGTAATTTCTGTAGCTATTCTTTTCTCAGCTTTTATCTTCGCATTCTATAAAGGCACTAAAACATTTTTTTATATCCTGGCAGGAATCATTATTCTTCATATCCTGAATGTTTCCAGAATTACCTTACTGAATATTATCTACCTCGAATATCCGCAGTACGAGAAAGTTGGTCACGATTATATTTTCCCATCGATTATCTATGGTGGAGTGATTGCACTTTGGTTGATTTGGATCCAGTACTTTGCACTTGACAGGAAAGAAAAGGCCTAACCTTTTCCAACATTAAAAATATCAGAAGACGGAATTAAAATTAATTTCGTCTTCTTTTGTTTTAAGAAATTCTTTTTTTAGGGAATAATGGTATAGTAGTTGATTTTATTTTGTAATTTTATCCCCTAACACACATAAAACAATGAAAAATAAATTTATTTACCTTCTGGCGTATTTCGATATATGCTATTTGAATCCATCCGAATTCCGAGTTCCAAGATTCATTTTCTAAAAATTCAACTTTTTTTATTGAAATTGATTTAGTGTAATTCTAGCCTCAAATGTTAGAACAATCACTTGGTCTTTTTCGGTGTCTAATTTTTGTAAAAATGATTATTTTTATATCAGTTTTGCAATGTCTTAATAATTCAGAAAATGCTTAGGTACTTTTATGTTTTATTATGCATCCTAGGATTAATAGGGATTCGAGCGGTAGAAGGCATGATTTTTTATGACCCTTTTCTTACTTACTTCAAATCTGCAGATCAAAGTGCCATCTTTCCAAGTTTTTATTGGGGAAAATTGTTATTATCCTATCTTTGCAGGTTTGGACTGAATAGCTTTTTTTCCGTTTTGATCATTCACTTCTTGTTTCAAAATAAAGCGTGGACAAAGCAGGCTTTACTCCTCATCACATTGATTTTTGTGATTGTTTTCCCGATTTATATTTTCTGTATTTATGACAAATTCCATTTCGGATATTTGTTTTCTTTTTACATCAGAAGATTTGTGATACAGCCTTTACCTTTACTTTTAATTGTTCCGATTTTTTATTATCGGAAAAAGATGAATTTGGACTAATTCTCTGCCGTATGTTTATCCGGCTGAGAAATATTTTCGCCATTCCATTCTACTTTTTTCACAAAGTTGTGCTGACGGACCGGGCAGTTTGCAATTTGGCAGATGGCGCAGGAAGTTGGTTTGCAATCATCCATATGAAAATTAAACTCTACAGTTCTATCGGTGTTTTCTGCAATCTCCTTGATCATTTCTTCCATTTGATTGTGAGCTGTTCTCAGTTCAAAATACCACGGTAAGGTAATGTGTGCATCGATGTGAAGGCGGCTCCCGAATTGCTGGATTTTCATATTGTGAACGTCTATCCATTCCTGTTTCCGGTTTTCGTTTAAGAATTCTGCCAATCTTCCCAGCATTGCAGGATCGGCTTCGTCCATAATTCCGCTCAGAGATTGCCGGATAATTTTATAGCCAATCGTAATGATATAAAAACCTAAAGCCAAAGCCACAAGAGAATCTATCCAAATTAATTTTGTGAAATAAACAATAATCAAACTGGCCACTACACCGAGGGTAGAAAATGTATCGGACTGGAGATGCTTTCCGGAAGAAATAAGTACGATAGAATTCTGCCGCTTGCCTTTCTGGATAGAGATATATCCTAAAACGTAATTGGCAATCGCAGTCGCAGCAATGATCCAGATTCCCCAATCGATTTTATTAAGGACTTTACCTGAAATTAAACTGTTGCAGCCTTCATAGATGATCATAATTCCGGCAATACTGATGAGAGAACCTTCGATAGCCGAAGTTACGAACTCAACTTTTCCGTGACCGTAAGGATGATTCTCGTCTCTCGGTTTTCCACCAAGATATAGGGCGTAAAGTCCCATAAAAGCACTGATGACATTTACGATGCTCTCCATGGCGTCCGAAAATACGGAGTCAGAATTCGTCAGTTTCCACGCAATAATTTTACCGATAAAAAGGATAATCCCGACCGCAGCAATCCATTTCTGAAAAGCGATACTGGAATTTTGTTCTTTGCTATTTTCCATTGCTAAAAAAAGAATCTTCGAGGTTTTTCGAAGATTCTTTGATTTTTGTTAGTTTATACTAAGTTGTTTGCTATCAGATATTCTGCGATCTGAACTGCGTTTGTAGCAGCGCCTTTTCGCAGATTGTCTGCCACAATCCAGAGGTTGAGCGTTTTCGGCTGGGAAAGATCTCTTCGGATTCTTCCTACAAAAACATCATCTTTTCCTTCGGAATACAATGGCATCGGGTAGTGGTTATTCTTCACATCATCCTGAAGTGTCACGCCGGGTGTTTCGGAAAGGATTTTTCTTACATCTTCAAGGTCAAATTCATTTTCGAATTCGATGTTAACGCTTTCGGAATGTCCGCCTTGTACGGGAACTCTTACGGCTGTCGCTGTCAAATTGAAAGTATCGTCGCCCATGATTTTTTTAGGCTCTTTCATCAATTTAATTTCTTCCTTCGTGTAATCATCATCAGAGAAAACATCGCAATGTGGCAATGCATTTTTGAAGATCTGATAAGGATAAACTTTCTCAGGACTTTCGCCTTTAATTTCAGAATTTAATTGATCAACAGCAGCTTTACCAGTTCCGGTTACAGATTGATAAGTAGAAACCACGACTCTTTTAATATCATATTTAATATTCAAAGGGTGAAGAACCATTACCAATTGGATTGTAGAACAATTTGGATTAGCGATAATTTTATCTTCTTTGGTCAACACATTGGCGTTGATCTCCGGAACGACCAATTTTTTAGTCGGATCCATTCTCCAGGCAGAAGAATTGTCGATAACCACGGTTCCAACTTCGGCAAATTTAGGAGCAAATTCCAATGAAGTATCACCACCAGCAGAAAAGATGGCGATCTCGGGTTTGACTGCAATAGCGTCGTCCATGCTTACGATAGTGAATTCCTTGTCCTTAAACTTGACTTTGTTGCCAACAGATCTCTCTGATGCTACAGGAATTAATTCGGTGATTGGAAGATTTCTCTCTTCCAAAACTCTCAGCATAACTTGTCCAACCATTCCGGTTGCGCCTACTACAGCTACTTTCATTTTTTATAATTGATTAAATATTAATGATAATTGATTTTATCCGAAAACTCTTGCCCAAGGAAATGCGAATACGAAAAGTGCAATCGCCACAAATCCTAAAGACATAAGACGTATTGTTAATTTGTCAGCAGTTTTCAGTTTTTTGTTTACGATGGTCATCAAAACTGCAGCAACCAGCATAGAGAATGGGTGCTCCACGTAAGTGAATCTCAGGTCAGCGTTTTTCATTACTGCGCCCATATCCAGACCTTTTGTGAAATTGGTGATCAGCATGGTGATACCAATCAGGAATTGAACGTGAAAGAAGATCATTGTAAACAATGTCACTTTGCGTAAAGCCTTTGTAATGTTGCCACTGTAAGTAAACATTGTTACCAACAGAAGAATTAAAAATGCAGCCACCAAAGCCAGTTCCAGATAAGCGAAACCCTTGTGTGCGTGCAAAAGAATGTTGTAAACTTCCATATTCAGATTTTTGAATGACAAAGATAAAAAAATCCCGACAGATAGCCGGGATTTGAGTTATTAATTAAAACAAATAAATGTTTAGAATCTATAAGAGATCGTAGCTGCCCAAGTTCTTCCAAAACCGAAGTAAACGTTGTTGCTTACATCTAGACCTTTGTAGAAATTACTTGAGTTACTATTGTATGCATCTAACTGCTGTTGAGCTGTCAGACCACCTGTAATATCTTTATAATCTGATAAAGTTTTTTTAGTAGAAGATCTTAAATCAGAGATATACGTTGTGTCAAACAAGTTATAAACATTTGCAGAAAGCATTAGTCTATGACCATTTTTTAAATCAAATGTGTAAGATGCTCCAACATCTGTCAAATTATAAGAAGGTGCTTTCAGTGAGCCTTTTTCAGATCTTGCAGCTGGAATTACGCCACTTTCCGGGATAATAAAACCACTGTTAATGCTAAAAGTTCCATAAAGGTTATCGTAATATCTCCAAGTTCCATAGATATCAAGATTTTTAACAGGTTTGATTGTTGCACCGATTGCTGTAGTGGTTTGTGCTGCATCGGCAACTTTAAGACCGTCCAAAGCTAAAGTTACATCATTTCTTCCGTTTGCTCCAACTAGAGGTGCTCCATTTTCGTCAACCAAAAGACCACTTGGATTATTTTTATACTTCCAGTTTCCTATTGAAAACATTCCGTTAAACTCTAAATAACTTACTGGCTTATAGAACATTTCCAGCTCTGCACCCATATGGACTTGTTTTACTCCATTTAAACTAACGGTTGCTCTTTCTACACCATAGACAGTTAATCCGGTTAGTCTCACGAATCTATCATCCCAAGATGTGTAGTATAAGTTTACATTTGCTCTTAATGTAGAAGATCTGAATCCATAACCAAATTCTGCAGAAGAAATTTTTTCGTTTTTAAGATCCTTATTAATTATCTGCTGGCTACCTGTTTGTCTACCGTCTGAAACTGAGTATGGGAAAACAGCATTGAAGTTTGGCTGCTTAGAGTAATATCCAGCATTTACAAAAACGTTATGCTGATCATTAATATTATAGTTCACACCAGCTTTTGCATTATAACCAAACAAAAATTTCATTTCTGTTCTTCTAGGAACTTTTTCTCCTAACTGTTCTGTAACGCCGTCAATGATCCAATTGTCAATTCTTGAAAATCCTTGTTCTGAAGCTGAACCTTGAACAAAAGCGGAAATCTGGTCTTTAGAATATTCTAACTGTCCAAATACACCACCCCAAAGAACTCTTCCGTCATAATTTCTATAAACAATCTGGCTTTTATCTTTTACAGCAGCAGCAAAAGGATTGGCTGGCGCTGTAGGACTGTAAGCGGTATTTACTATCATATTAGGATTATTTTTGTTATCCTTTTCTATGAATTGATTATTCCCCCAAAGATCTGTCAGGATTCCAGGGTGGAAACCATAGTAATATCTTCCGTCAACTCCGGCAGAAAAATTCCAGCTGTCGTTGATTTTGTGTTGGAAGTTTGATAAAATTCCGTACCAGTCGTGAGAATTTACGGAAGCTCTTCTTACTAATCCGTTTGTTCTTGTTGCTGTTCCAGGTGTTGCATTTACCGCAGTATAGTTAGAACCATTAGCGGTCCAGCTAAACGTTCTGTTACCTTGATTCCAAGCTACAAGATCATCAAAACGGATTAAACCATTTTCGTCTTTGAAATAAGCGTCATTAATTCCTTTGGAATTGGTTGCTGCTCCAGACCCACTGGTTTTATTTCCTGTAATTGTTCCAATAACACCAGTTCCGCCTCCACGACCCCAAGAGCCATAAATAACTGTTGATAATTTGGATTTTTCTGACATCGTCCAATCCCAGTTGAATGAAGCAACAGGTTTACTGTAATAGTTCACTGACTGAGAATATTCCTGTCCATTAAGATAACCCCAGTTAGAGTTATATCTTCTGTTCGGTTCGTCTACACCATTCCCATACTTCAAATAAGTTGCAATAGTACCATTGAAATTTTGATTATGCCATTGTGGAGCACCTGTAAAAGTAAACTGGAAATCGTGTTTTCCTTTTTGATATCCTAAAGCAAAATAATAGTTGTATGCTTCGAACTCAGAACCATCAATATAAGTACTACCAGCAGTTCTTGACATTAAGAAAGATGAAGACCAGCCTGTCTGAGATTTTCCTGTATTGTAGGAAAATAATGTTTTAAGATAACCATCGTTTCCAAGACCAACAGTTACATTACCTTCTCTTTTTTTATCAGCAGCTCTTGTAAGAACGTTAATTGTTCCACCAACAGAAGCGATTGCCAGCTTAGAAGAGCCTAGTCCTCTTTGTACTTGCATTGCAGAAGTTACGTCAGATAGTCCTAACCAGTTAGACCAATAAACGGCGCCGTCTTCCATTCCGTTAACAGGTACACCGTTAATCATTACCGCAGTATTGTTAGTATCGAAACCACGGATGTTGATTCTACCATCTCCAAAACCACCGCCGCCTTTTGTTGTATACACCGATGGAGTAGAATTAAGAATTTCAGGAAATTCTTGATTTCCTAATCTCTGTACGATTTGTGCTTCTTTAATTGTAGAAACAGCAACAGGGGTTTTTCTATCTTTTGCGATATCAGCAACTCCTGTCAACACTACTTGTTCAATGTCTGTGTTTTTGTCAATTGTATCTTGAGTAGACTGGGCAAAGTAAAAACTTGCTGTACTCATCGTCAGCATTAAGGCAAATACTGGTTTTTTCGATAACATTTTCATTTTTTTAAGATTTATGTCGCAAAAGTCTTAAAAAAATCAATATGTTCTGTTAATATAATGTTAAATTTTTAATGCCTTGAGACTCAGGTCGATATTGCTCGAAGAATGGGTTAAAGCACCCGCTGAGATAAAATCTACACCAGTTTTCGCCACCGAATTTAACACATCACGTGTGATTCCTCCGGATGCTTCGGTCTCAGATTTTCCATTTACTATTTTTACAGCTTCAGTCATCATTTCCACTGGCATATTATCAAACATAATCCTGTCAGCACCGGATTTTACGGCTTCTTTTACTTCCTCAAGGTTTCTGGTTTCGACTTCTATCTTAAGTTTCAGTTTATTTTTTTTGGCATAGTCTTTTGCCATTTTTACAGCATTGGTGATGCTTCCATTGTAATCGATGTGATTATCTTTCAGCATTATCATATCATACAAACCGTATCTGTGATTGGTTCCGCCACCGATGGCGACAGCCCACTTTTCACAAACCCGGAAATTAGGCGTTGTTTTTCTTGTGTCAAGCAGTTTTGTTTTTGTTCCTATTAATCGGGAATCCCAATCGTGCGTCATCGTTGCAATGCCACTCATTCTTTGCATACAGTTCAGGACCACTCTTTCTGTTGATAGAATCGACCTTGCTTTTCCGGTAACAATGAAAGCAATATCGCCTTTTTTAGCAGATTCTCCATCTTTGATAAAAGTTTCAACCTTCAGATTTTTATCAAAGTATTTGAAAATAATTTCAGCCAATTCCACTCCGGCAAGAATACAATTTTCTTTAACTATTAATTGAGCCTTTTGTTCCAGATCTTTTGGAATCGTGGAAAGTGTAGAGTGGTCACCGTTTTGGATGTCTTCTTCCAGAGCTGTTCTGATGAATTCTTTTAAAACTTTATCGGAGGCGTATGCTGGTCTTTTCATTTTGTGTTGATATTTTTATTAAGTTCATTTTCAATTTCTTCAATGCTCGGCAAAGAAGATTTAAAGTTATCGGGTAAAATTTTTCTTAATTCATAGGAAGAGATTCCCAAAGGTTTGTGCAAATCGGTCAAAGAATATTCTGCAATGATGTCATCTTTGGTTTTGCAGATAATCAATCCGACGGTTGCATTATCATTTTCGTCACGCAATTGCTTATCAACAGAAGTGACGTAAAAATTGAGTTTTCCTGCGTGCTCCGGCTCAAATTCTCCAGATTTCAGTTCGATGACAACGTATCTTTTTAATTTAATATGATAGAAAAGTAAATCTAAGAAAAAACTTTGATTCCCGACTTTCATTTCTACCTGCTTCCCGACAAATGCGAAACCATTGCCCAGTTCAATTAAGAATTTCTGAATATTATCAATCAAAGCATTTTCCAGTTCGCGCTCTTTGAAATTATCAGTGATATTAAGGAAATCGAAAATATAAGGGTCTTTCAAAGTTTGTTTTACCAGTTCGCTATCATAGTCAGGAAGGGTTTTAGAAAAATTAGTAATCGCTTTTCCTTGAGATTGGTAGAGATTTCCAGAAATCATATTAAGTAAAACCGCTCTGCTCCAACCGTTTTCTATGGTTTGATTAATGTAAAATAAAGCTTCGGTTACATTTTTACATTTCGTGAAAATTTCAACGTGATGCCTCCACGGAATTAAAAAAAGCTTTTGGATTAATTCTCCACCAACTTGCTGGAGATTTGAATTGTCATTATTTTTTCTGACTTCGCCAACAACTTGTTGAACTTTTGGTATCTGTTTATTTTCTTCTTCTGTGAATATTCCACCAACTTGGTGGAGGTTTATAACTTCTTGATTATAAAATTGATAGAATGTTTCAAAGTATCTTAAATTGGATGAGGAAAAACCTTTAATCTCAGGAAATTCATTTCTCAAATCATTACTCAATTGCTTGAAAAATCCCGAACCGTAAGTATTCTCAAAACTCCTTTCGGAAATTTCCCTTCCCAAATCCCAATACATCTCTATCAAAGCAGAATTCACCTGAATGGCCGCTTTGATTTGACTTTGCTGGATTTTCTGTTTCAAATCTGAAATCCAACGGAAGTATTGTTCATTGTTCTCTTTAAGCATATTTCAATTACTCATTAATCAAAAGCGGTTTCGTAGCCAAATCTTTATTGTAAAATGCACCTTTGTTTTCTTTCATTTCTAATGATTGCTTGATAATCAAATAAGACACATTCACAAGATTCCTCAATTCCGAAAGTTGTGGCGAAAGGATGGAATAATTATAAAGTTCCGTCACAGCTTCGTAGATTTCACGCTGTTTTTTCTTGGCTAATTCTAGTCTCGCATTGCTTCTCACAATCGCAACCAAATCGCTCATCATTTCCTGAAGTTGCTTTCTGAGGTAGGTCACGAGAACCATCTCGTCCATCATTTTCATTCCCTCTTCATTCCATTCCGGAACAGCTTTCAGGTCATCAAAGTTGAAATCATTTTCTTTAAGGAGTTCAACGGTTTTCATCGCCGCGTTGTGGCCAAAAACCAAACCTTCTAATAAGGAATTCGAAGCTAAACGATTTGCGCCGTGAAGTCCGGAATTGGTACATTCTCCAACGGCGAAAAGATTTTTGATGGAAGATTGTCCTTTTTTATCCGTATCAATTCCGCCCATCAAATAATGACAAGCCGGAACCACGGGAATCAACTCTTTCATCGGGTCGATACCTTCGTCGAGACATTTCTGATAAATATTGGGAAAGTGATGAACGAATTTTTCCTTGTCCATCTCTCGACAATCCAAACCAACGTAATCGTCTCCGGATATTTTCAGTTCATTATCAATTCCTCTTGCAACGATGTCACGGGAAGCTAATTCTTCGCGCTCATCATACTTTTGCATAAAAGGTTTTCCGGATTTCGTTCTCAATTTTGCGCCGTCACCACGAACAGCTTCGGAAATTAGGAACAACATTCCGTCACGTTTGGAATACATTGCCGTTGGATGAAACTGGTAATATTGCATATTGGAAACCTTGCCGTGCGCTCTGTGAACAAAGGCAATTCCGTCTCCGGTTGCGATGATTGGATTCGTAGTGTTCTTATAAACGTGACCTGCGCCTCCGGTTGCCACCAAAGTGATTTTCGCAGTGATTTTTTTTATTTTTTTATTTTTCTCGTCGAGGACGTAAGCGCCGTAACAATCAAGATTTTCTTTCTCGAATTTTTTATTTGGAACGTGGTGCTGAGTGATCAAATCGATGACGTAATGATGTGCCAACATTTCGATATTCGGAGAATTGTTGACGGTTTCCAAAAGTGCTCTTTCAATCTCGAAACCTGTGATGTCTTTGTGATGAACGATTCGGTTTTCCGTGTGTCCGCCTTCTCGTCCGAGTGAATATTGACCTTTCTCTTGGTCAAATTTTGCACCCCATTCCACAATTTCATTGAATCTGAGTGGCGCTTCTTCTACAACTGTCCGTACGATTTCGGGGTCATTGATGTAATCGCCGGCCCGCAACGTATCGTCTATATGTTTTTGAAAATTATCTTTGGAAAAATCTGTGACAACGGCCAATCCGCCTTGCGCATATTTTGTATTGCTCTCATCCTCATTACCTTTTGTTACGATGATGATTTTGGTGTCTGGCAATTGTTCGGAGATTTTGATGGCATAAGAAAGCCCTGAGATTCCGGAACCGATTACGAGAACGTCTGTTTTTATCATTTATATTTTAAAATTGAAAGATTAAAAATAAGAATTTAAATTGAAGGATAATTTTCAGGGTCAGATTTAGGTATTTTAAAAAAAATATCGCAAAGGCACGAAATATTTGTAATAAAGGCTTAATGTTTTAAGTCGCGAAGTTTCAACTTTGACCAATTAAAATCTTTGATTTTTTGCGACTTTTAACAGTTTTCAATAAAATTAATGATTGCGACTTTGCGTTAAAAATTCTTGTTTAATAGAATCCCAATCAGTAAAATCCTCAGGTTTTGCATTTCTGACTCTTTCTCGCATCAATTCCTTTTCCTCCTCAGAAATCTCAAAATCAAAACTTTCATCTTTTGCGAAAATGATTACTTCTGCATATTCAGAGTCAAAGTTTTCGGGAAGTTCGATATTCAATTTGTGGTCTTTCACCTCCACGATTTGTCTGATTGCATTCATTTTACCTTGAATTTAAAATTAAAATTACAGAAATTTGATGAACTTATCCGCAGGTTTTCTCACTTTTTTGAAGTTTTGGAAATTATCATCCTCAGCCCTATAACCTAAAGTCAGAACCACGGCGATTTTCTCACTTTCTTTATCGATTTTCAAAACGTCTTCCAAAATGTCTTGTCTGAAACCTTCCATCGGGCAACTGTCAATATTTTCCTGTGCAGAGGCCATTATCAAAGAACCAAGAACGATATAACTCTGCTTTTCCGACCAACTTTCCATTTCCTGCGAAGTTTGATTTTCCAATTGGGTATTGATATTATTTCTAAAAGCCACCAATTGTTCCAAAGTCACGCCTCGCTCATTTATGATATGACTGAAATAATTATCGACATATTCCTTAT
This sequence comes from Chryseobacterium sp. TB1-D10, assembly GCF_059803555.1. Taxonomy (NCBI): domain Bacteria; kingdom Pseudomonadati; phylum Bacteroidota; class Flavobacteriia; order Flavobacteriales; family Weeksellaceae; genus Chryseobacterium; species Chryseobacterium sp. TB1-D10. The sequence goes on from NZ_JAPFHB010000001.1 coordinate 172,855, forward strand.
TAATATTGGTCTTAGAAACCAAAGCAATCAAATGCGAACAAGTCGATATCTGCGATGGATTGTAAAACGCCGGAATCAGTTTCTGAATCGTCTCATCGTTCTCAACTACCAAAAGATGATACGGCTGAAGTCCCTGTGAGCTGACTGACAATCTTCCAGCTTCCAAAATATTGTTCAGTTTTTCGGAGCTAATCTTTTTTCCGTTAAATCGTTTTACGGAATATCGCCAGTTAAGCGCTTCTAAATAATTCATATGCAGAAACTTATTGATTTTTAAAGGTCAAACTCAATCGCTTTTTTATCCATCGGTACTTTCATTTTTAAAGTGTGGCGATTTCATATAACAAATATAAGGATTTGATTTTGGGTTTAGAATGATTTTAAATAATAACAACTTTTACGCCCATTTTTTTAAACCACTCAAAGAAAAGCCTTTATGATAAAGGATTTCCTAATATTTTTATTTAATTGATTTTAAATCAAATCATTAGCCAAGAAAGCCCTGAAACCAAAAAGTTATAAACATTAAGTACAATTGTGGGCAAAAGTGGTAAAATGTGGTAGAAATTTATATAAATTTGCTCCAAATGAAAAACTTCATTGGAACATACGAGTGTAAAATAGATGACAAAGGGCGCATCAAACTGCCTGCTTCGCTTACGAAGCAGATGGAACACTTTGCAGATGAGCCATTTATCGTCAAGCGTTCGGTATTTCAAAAATGTCTGGAAGTTTACCCGATGGAACCTTGGGACAGATTGATGGCGAAGATTAATTCACTCAATCGGTTCATCAAGAAAAATGCAGATTTCATCAGAATGTTTACGGCTGGTGTGAAAACTGTGGAAATGGACAACGTTGGACGTCTGCAAATCAGCAAAGATTTGACGCAGTTTGCCAATCTTAACAAGGAAATCGTCATCACCAGTGCCGGTGAACTCTTCGAAATTTGGGACAAAGAATCTTACGAACAGGTCATCGCGGTAAGTGAAATTGATTTTGCAAACCTCGCAGAAGATGTAATGGGAAACCTGGACGAAATTAATAATCAAAATTTGTAAAAAGTATCAATGTAAAATGTATTCACGAATCCGAATCATTAATACGTAAATAATTTTGACATCAATACAAAAATCTAAAATATGTATCATAATCCAGTCTTGCTGAAACAAAGTGTAGATGGTCTGGTAACCAATCCGGACGGGATCTACGTGGACTGCACTTTCGGTGGTGGCGGACATTCCCGTGAGATTCTCGGTCGACTTTCGGACAAAGGGAAACTGTACGCTTTCGACCAGGATTTGGATGCTCTGAAGAATAATATTGATGACCCGAGATTCACTTTGATTAATCAGAATTTCAGGTTTTTGGAGAATTCATTGTTGGCTTACGGCGTTACAGGCGTTGATGGGATTTTGGCGGACTTAGGTGTTTCTTCCCATCAGTTTGATGAGGCGGAACGTGGATTTTCCATCAGAAGCAATGCGCCTCTTGATATGAGAATGAATGTGATGCAAGGACTTGATGCAAAGAAAATCATCAATGAATATGAAGAAGAAGATTTGGCTAATGTGCTATACAATTACGGCGAGCTGAGAGAATCCAGAAAGTTGGCCAGAGAAATTGTTCATCACAGAAAAACAAAAAAGATCAATACGACGGATGAATTGAAATCACTTTTCAGTTATATCCCGGCTTTCAAGCAGAATAAATTCTTCGCTCAAATTTTTCAGGCAATCAGAATTGAGGTGAATCAGGAATTGGAAGTGTTGAAGGAATTATTGGTTCAATCTTACAAAGTTTTAAAGCCAGAAGGCAGGTTGGTAATGATTTCTTACCATTCTTTGGAAGACAGATTGGTAAAACGTTTCCTGAAAAATGGAATGTTCGAGGGTGAACCGCCTCGTGATATTTACGGGAATTACAAGAAAACTTTTGAATTATTAAAGACAAAAGCAATCATCCCGGACGATAAAGAAATAGAAGAAAACTCACGCGCACGAAGCGCAAAAATGAGAATAGGAACAAAATTATAGTTGATGGTTTTTAGTTGATGGTTGTTGGAGAAATTCTAAATCTATCAACTGTCAACCGACAACAAACAACCAAAAATGGCAAAATTAACTCAAAACAAACAGAAGAGACTCACTTTTATGGACATCATAAAAGGGAATTTCCTTAACCGTGATGAGGTAAAAGCGCATTACAAATATTTCCTGTTCATTTTCGGATTGCTGATGGTGATGATTTACAGCAACCATTTGGTCAACACAAAAATTGAACACGTCAACAAATTAAAAGAAGAAACTGAGGAGTACAAGTCGCGAAATGCCTATGCACAAAGCCGACTGATAAAAATTAGAATGGAATCAGAACTGGGAAAAGAAATGGTTCAGGATTCTTTGGTGAGTTTGGAAAGCCACCCAATGAAATTATTGATAAAAGCGGACAGCACAGATGATAAAGCAACCAGATAACAATTACGAAAAAAAACGTTCCAATGCGCTGAAGTGGGGCTACCTTTTTGTTTTGGGAGCTTTCGTTTTGTTTGTCATTTTTTTAGGGAGAATTTTGGTTCTTCAGAATACCAATGTTCAGGAATTTGAGGATAATTACATCAGCAAAAATTACCGAGAAGCTACTTTGAAAGCCGCTCGTGGAAACCTTTTCGCTTCAGACGGTTCTATCTTGGCGACGACGGTGATGCGTTATGATGTTTATCTGGATTTCAAATCGATGAGGGATACGATTTATTCCAATAACATTGCAGCTTTGACGGATTCTCTCAGCAAAATGTTCGACAAACCGAGAAGTTATTTTCGTGCAAGACTGGATGCTCAGAACAAAAAAAATAACCAATATTATCTTCTGGCAAAAGGACTTGACTTCGATGAATATGATAGAATCCGAGAATTTCCAATCTTCAAAAAAGGTAAGAACAAAGGTGGTTTCATCGTAGAAAGAAATTTCCGTAGAGAATTGGCAACGACTCAAATCGGAGCCGGAACAATTGGTGCTGACAATGGAGAATCAAAATCTGGATTGGAAGGCGCTTTCAGCAAATTCTTGACCGGAATTGATGGAAAACGTTTGGAGCAGAGAATCAATTCATCTCAATGGAAACCAATTGACTACTGGAAAGTTCAGGAGCCAATTGATGGTCAGGATGTTTATACGACTTTGGATTTGAGAATTCAGGATATTGCGCATACGGCTTTGGAAAATCAATTGATAAAATTTGATGCAGACCACGGAAGTGTGGTGGTGATGGAAGTTGCAACAGGAAAGGTAAGAGCGATGGTCAACCTAAGAAGAACCGAACTGGGAATCTATGTAGATGCTTACAATTATACCGTAAAAGATGCGCAGGAACCAGGTTCGACTTTCAAAACAGTTTCTCTTTTGGCTGCAATGGACGATGGTTTCATTGATGAAAATACAAAAGTGAACATCGGAAATGGAATCTGGACTTACGCAGGACAAAAAATCACGGATGGTCACGGCGGTGGAACTTATGATGTGAGTGACGTTTTGGCGAAGTCTAGTAACGTAGGTGCAGCAAAGTTGATTACGGAACATTATGCAGATAAGCCACAGGTTTTCATAGACCATTTGAAGCGTTGGAAAATGTTCGATAAAATGCAAATCGAATTACCGGGAATTGCAAAACCATCGATTCAGACTCCGCAAAGCAAACGCTGGAACAAAGCGACTTTGGCTTCCTTAGGATATGGCTATTCTTCAAGTTTTCCATTGTTACAAATGGTGACTTTCTACAATGGGATTGCCAACAAAGGTAAAATGGTAAAACCGCTTTTCATTGATAAAATCACAAAAGATGGTAAGGCACTTTACGAGGCTAAACCGGAAGTGATGGTCAAAAAAATGGCGTCAGACAAAGCCATCCAAATGATGACAAGCGCTTTGACAAAAGCAGTTGAGAAAGGAACGGCGAAAAGTATTTACACTCCAAATCTGAAAATTGCAGGTAAAACAGGAACGGCCAGAATCTTATACTGGTTGCCTGGGCCAATGAGATATCAGGCTTCTTTTGCCGGTTTTTATCCATCAGACAATCCGAAATACACCTGTTTTGTGGTCGTGAATCAACCGGATACATCAAAGGGGTTTTATGGGGGAACTGTTTCGGCACCAGTCTTCAAAGAGATTGCAGGAAAGACATTCCTGAAAACGCCTTTGAATGTTGAGAAAGAATTGTTGGTGGAGCACAAAGTTGACCTGAGTAAAATGATTGAGCCTAATGTAAAGGTCAACATTAAAAAAGATTCGATGCCGAAACTGGTTGGGATGATTGGCAAAAATGTGATTCCACAACTTGAAAATTTGGGTTACAGAGTGGATTACAAAGGTGTTGGGAAAATTACGGGACAGTTTCCGGCAGAAGGCGCAACCATCGGGAAAAATCAAAAAATATATCTGAATCTTCAGAATTAAAATAAGCTAAAGGCAATTAGCCAGAAGCTACAAGCAGAATATGAATTTAGAAAAATTATTACAAAGAATCCAGGTTTTGGAAACAATCGGAACTCTCGAAAAAGAAGTGTCTGAATTGGTTTTCGACAGCAGAAAAGTTGTTGAAGATTCTTTGTATGTGGCGTTGAAAGGAACAGTTTCGGACGGACATTCTTACATCAATTCGAGTATCGAGAAAGGTGCGAAAGTGATTATTTGTGAAGAATTGCCTTCAGACATTAATGATAATATTACTTACATTAAAGTTGAAGATTCTTCAAAAGCATTAGGACATTTGGCTTCTAACTTTTACGGAAATCCTTCAGAAAAATTAAAATTAATCGGCGTTACCGGAACCAACGGAAAAACAACCGTTACAACTTTATTGTTTGATATTTTCAAAACTTTGGGTTATCAATCTGCTTTGATTTCGACTGTTGAATATAGAATTGGAGACGAAATTATCCCTTCAACTCACACAACGCCGGATGTCATCAGACTAAATCAAATGTTGGCGAAAGCGGTAGAAATCGGTTGTGAATATGCTTTTATGGAAGTCAGTTCTCACGGGATTTCTCAAAACAGAACCGAAGGTTTACACTTCAAAATTGCTGGTTTTACGAATATCACGCACGACCATTTGGATTATCACAAGACTTTCCAAAACTACATCTACGCGAAAAAAAGATTCTTTGACGAGCTGGAAGATTCCGCAATTGCCATCACAAATGCTGATGACAAAAACGGTTCGGTAATGCTACAAAATACAAAAGCGAAAAAGAAAACCTTCGCTTTGAAAACGATGGCAGATTTCCACGGAAAAGTGCTGGAAGTGGACTTCAACGGAATGTTATTGAACTTTAATAACAAAGAATTCTGGACAACTTTGACAGGGAAATTCAACGCTTCAAATCTACTTTTAGCTTACGGAATTGCCTTAGAATTAGGAATGAACGAAGATGAGGTTTTGCAGGCAATTTCTGTGCTTCAACGCGTGAATGGCCGATTCGAAACGATAAAATCAAATGGCGGAATTTTCTTCGTGGTCGATTATTCTCACACGCCGGATGCCTTGGAAAATGTGTTGGACAGCATCAATGAAATCAGAACGAAAAACGAAAGATTGATTTGTGTTTTCGGTTGTGGCGGCGACAGAGATAAAACCAAACGTCCGGAAATGGGTGACATTGCGACAAAGAAATCAACGTTGGCAATTATCACTTCGGACAATCCAAGAACGGAAGACCCAGCGCAAATCATTAAAGAAATTGAAGCCGGAATTCAACCACAAAATTTCAGCAAATACACTTCGATTCCGGACAGAAGAGAAGCGATTAAAATGGCCATCAAATTTGCTGAGCCAAAAGATATCGTCGTAGTCGCAGGAAAAGGCCACGAAACGTATCAAGAAATCAACGGCGTGAAACATCATTTTGATGACAAAGAGACGATTAGAGAACTATTACAATTAATGGGAAAATAAGAAAATATGCTGTATTATTTATACGAATATTTAACCGCTCACGGAATCCACGTTCCGGGAATGAACTTGTTCAAATACATTTCGTTCCGGGCAGCGATGGCAGTTTTGTTTTCGCTGATTATTGCGATGGCTTACGGGAAAAAGATTATCAACTACCTCAGAAAAAAACAAATGGGAGAATTGGTAAGAGACCTTGGTCTGGAAGGGCAAAAGCAGAAAGAAGGAACGCCGACAATGGGTGGTTTGATTATCATTCTGGCGACCATCATTCCGGTTTTACTGTTTACCAGAATTACCAATGTGTACATCGTTCTTTTGATTATTTCAGTTTTGTGGATGGGAGCGATTGGTTTCTTGGATGATTATCTCAAAAAAGTTAAAAAAAATAAAGACGGATTAAGTGGAAAATTCAAAGTAATCGGACAAGTTGGTTTAGGCTTAATTGTCGGAGTTACAATGTATTTTCATCCCGATATCGAGGTTAAGAGAAAATACGCGGACTCAACTGTTGTGAACAGAAATAATGTGGAGCAGAACTTTATGGATGAGGAAAAAATCCCTGTTTCTACAGTGCCATTCACAAAGAATAACGAGTTCGATTACAGCGGAATTTTATTTTGGATGGACGATGCAAAAGCGCACGAATGGGCTTGGATTGTTTTCATTCCTATTACGATTTTCATCGTAACGGCGGTTTCAAACGGGGCCAATATTACAGATGGAATTGATGGATTAGCAGCCGGAACCAGTGTCGTCATTTTGCTGACGTTAGCGTTTTTCGCTTATGTCTCCGGTAACATCATTTTTGCTGATTATCTGAATATTATGTTCCTTCCGCATATGGGAGAGACGACTATTTTTGCCCTTGCATTGGTGGGAGCTGTGATTGGATTTTTCTGGTACAATACTTATCCGGCGCAGGTTTTTATGGGCGATACAGGAAGTTTGATGCTTGGGGGTGTGATTGCGGTTTTGGCAATTATCCTCAGAAAAGAATTGTTGATTCCAGTTTTGTGCGGCGTTTTTCTGATAGAACTTTTATCCGTGATTCTACAGGTTTGGGTCTTCAAATACAGAAAGAGAAAATATGGGCTGGAATATGCCCAGAACAATAGATTATTCAAAATGTCACCGCTTCACCACCATTATCAGAAGGAAGGTTTTCACGAAAGCAAAATCGTAAACCGAATGATAATCTTAGGCGTAATGCTGGCCATTATTTGCTTAATCACTTTAAAAACTAGATAACTATAAATTAAACAATTGAGAAATTAAGGAATTAAGAAATTACAAAATCTCTTAATCTTTAAATCTCTTAATCAATTACAAATGAGAGTAGTAATACTTGGTGGCGGAGAAAGCGGTGTTGGCGCAGCATATTTGGCGAAGGCTAAAGGCTTTGACGTGTTCCTATCGGATATGGGAATGATTCGTGAGAATTACAAAAAAGAGCTGGACGAACTTGGCGTTGATTATGAGGATGGAAAACATTCTGAAGAAAAAATACTGAATGCCGACTGGATTATCAAAAGCCCTGGAATTCCGAAAAAAGCCGAGATGATTTTGAAGATTCAGGAAAAAGGAATCAGATTGTCTTCTGAGATTGAATTTGCCTCTGAGTTTACAGATGCGAAAATCATCGCTATCACTGGAAGCAACGGGAAAACGACCACGACTTCTTTGATTTACTATATCTTGAAGGAAGACGGTTTCAATGTTGGTTTGGGTGGAAACATCGGAAAGAGCTTTGCCAAACAAGTTGCTGAAGAGAATTTCGATTACTATGTTTTGGAAGTGAGCAGTTTTCAATTGGATGATATTCAAAACTTTAGACCATACATTTCCTTGTTGTTGAATTTGTCTAAGGACCATCTTGACCAGTACAATTACAATTATGAAGAATATGCTTTGGCGAAGTTCAAAATTGCAGAGAATCAGGAAGCTAACAATTTTTTCATCTATAATAAAGATGATGAAATGAGCAAATCAATCCTTGGAAAACTCGATTTAAAAGTGACCAAAGTTCCATTTTCACTGAATGAAAGATTAGAAAAAGGCGCTTTCTCGATTGATGAAAATTTCGTGGTCAATATCAATGAAGGATTCACGATGAGCATCGACGAATTATCATTGGTGGGGAAACATAATGTGGCGAACAGCTTAGCGGCGAGTATTGCCGGAAAGTTGTTGGAAATCAGCAATCAAAGTATCAGAAATTCATTGATGACTTTTCAGGCGGTAGAACACAGATTGGAACCTGTTGCAGAAATCCACGGTGTGAAATTCATCAACGACAGCAAAGCAACCAACGTGAATGCTACATATTTCGCATTGGAAAGTATGAAACAACCTGTCGTTTGGATTGTCGGTGGAAAAGACAAAGGAAACGATTATACAGAGATAGAAGATTTAGTTAAAAGAAAAGTAAAAGCAATTGTATGCTTAGGAATTGATAATCACAAAATTATTGATTTTTTCAAAGGCAAAAAAACACAGATTTATGACACTTCGAGTATGCAACAAGCAGTTGAAGTTTCCAAGGCAGTAGCAGAAAAAGGAGACGTCGTTTTGTTGTCACCCTGTTGCGCAAGTTTTGATTTGTTCAATGGTTATGAAGACCGTGGAAATCAATTCAAAAAGGAAGTATTAAACGAATTAATAATTAACAATTAATAGTTAAAAGTGTTCAATATTCATTTTTAATTATTCATTATCAGATGGAAAACCAAACTACAGAAAACAAATTTGAACTGCTGAAAGGCGACAAGGTCCTTTGGTCGGTTATCATTTTGATTTCCTTCCTTTCCGTGTTTCCGGTTTATTCCGCAAGTTCGAATCTGGAGTATATTGTGAACAACGGGACCACAACAGGTCACGTTTTCAAGCATATCATTTTCGTTTTCATTGGTTTAGGAATTATGCGTTTCGTGGGAACGGTCAAGTACGAATACATCGGGAAACTGAGTTCCATCCTGCTTTTGTTCACAATTGGACTGTTGCTGATTACGATGTTCACAGGACAAAAGATTGAAGGTGCGAGTGCATCAAGATGGCTAAAGATTCCTGGAACACCGATTTCATTTCAGCCATCTTCATTCGCTTATTTGATGCTAATCATTTATCTGTGTAGATATTTAACTAAGAAAATCAAAAGGGAAAGAGTTCCGATTGAAAACATCGTTTATATCTTCGGACCAATTCTAATTGTATTTGGATTGGTTGCGAAAGACAACGGTTCTACAGCTTTAATGATTATGATGGTGTCAATTATTATCCTTATTATCGGTCAGTTAGCTTGGCAATACGTCGCGGGTTTCATCTCGCTTTCGGTGGTTTTCATCGTAATGTTTTTAGTGATTGCGCTGAACACCAATTTAATTGGCGGGAACCGTGTTCACACTTGGATGAGCCGTATCGAAACCTTTACGAGTTCCAAGAAAACAGCTGATGTAGAGGATGAAAGCATCAAAGCCAAAAACTATCAGGTGATGCAGGCGAAAGCAGCGATTGTTCACGGTGGATTCAATGGAATTGGACCTGGAAAAAGTGCTTTGAAGCAAACATTACCACAATCGGTTTCGGATTTTATTTTCGCCATTATTGTGGAAGAATACGGTTGGATAGGAGCCTTCGTTCTGATAAGCCTTTATATGATAATGATTATCAGGATTGTAATGATTGCCAGTAAAATGCCCGCATTTTTCGGGTCGTTGCTGGTCTTGGCGATTGGTCTGATGATTTTTGTTCAACTGTCGGTCAACATCGCCGTTGCAGTGAATCTGATTCCGGTGACAGGTCAGCCATTACCATTGATCAGTTACGGTGGAACATCGATGTTGGTGACTTATATTCAGCTCGGAATTATTCTGAATGTGAGTTCCAGAATTCAGGTGTATGATGAAGAAGGCTTGGGCAAAAGACAGAGTTTGGAAGAAATCAATGATATAGCTTAAAGTTGGAAGATGGAAGTCAGAAGATGGAAGCCAATTTAGTTCCGTAGGAACGAAAGATTTATAAACGTTGGAATTTATTCCAATGAAAATGTGAAAATAAAAATAGGAATTGAATCAATAAAATGAACAACCAAGCAGCAAATAGCCAAAAGCCAAAAGCAATCCGCATTTTACTAAGCGGTGGCGGAACAGGTGGACACATCTTTCCGGCAGTTGCGATTGCTCAGGAAATCCAAAAAAGGTTTCCCGACGCTGAGTTTTTGTTCATTGGTGCGAATGGAAAAATGGAAATGGAAAAAGTGCCTCAAGCCGGATTCAAAATCGAAGGTTTGAACATTGCCGGATTCGACAGAGGAAATCTTCTCAAGAATCTCGGACTTCCATTAAAAGTGATTTCAAGTTTGTTGAAGGCTAAACGAATCATCAAAGATTTCAAACCGGATTTTGCGGTTGGAACGGGAGGTTTTGCAAGTGGACCAGCGTTATACATCGCTGCGAAAATGGGAATTCCAACTTTCATACAGGAACAGAATTCCTTGCCTGGAAAGACCAATGTTTTCAATGCCAAAAAAGCGAAAGCAGTTTTCACGGCTTATCCTGATATGGAGAAATTTTTCTCAGGAACGAAAACTTATTTCTTAGGGAATCCAATCCGTCAAAATATCATTACTGATTTGATTGATAAAGATTTGGCTAAGGAAAAATTAGGCTTGGATAAAAATAAATTAACAATTCTCTCAGTCGGTGGTTCACTTGGTTCAAGGACTCTTAACAACGGCTGGAAAGACAATTTGGATAAATTAAAAGAAAAAGATTACCAACTTATCTGGCAAACTGGGAAAACAGATTTTGCTGAGATAATTTCCAGCATCCAACCTCCAGCTTCCATCCAGATCAAAGAATTCATCTCCAATATGGCTTTGGCATACTCGGCGGCGGATGTGATAGTTTCCAGAGCTGGTGCAATTGCGATTTCAGAATTGGCAGTGGCGAAAAAACCGGTTTTGTTGGTTCCGTTTCCATTTGCGGCAGAAGACCATCAAACTAAAAATGCATTGACTTTGGTGGATAAAAATGCGGCAAGAATGGTCAAAGATTCTGAGATGAAAGATAAATTCTGGAACACGCTTTCCGAGATTTGTGAGAGTGAGAATGTTAGAAATGAAATGTCAAAAAATCTGGAGTTTTTTGCAAAGTCAAAAGCGGCGAAAGGAATTGTGGATGAGATTTTTAAAGTGATCAAATGATGAAACATTTTTATATTCTAAGTATGGTTTTGACGGTTTTGATGACCGTTTCCTGCGCATCGAAATACAGACCTGATCTTAAAGGAAAAAATCGAAGTTCGGAAAGAATCAAGTTAGTAAAAAACTTCGCCACAGATTATTTTGCTAAATGTGAAAAGCAGGATTATTCGGAGTTTCAGGGATATAAAATGGATATTAATTTTAAAAATAAATTAACTCCCGAAAGTTTTAAAAAAAGCTGTGAATATTATAATAGTAGATATGGGACGATTACAATCGGAGAATTGAGCGAGGCAAAATCAAATTATTCTCCAAAGGACTTTTTGGATTATTTTATTTTCAAAGCCAAAGCTTCAAAAAGTGACAGTGTACAATTTGTAAGGATCAATATTTATAGAGATAATAATATGTTTGAAAGAATCAGTATTCCAAGATATAGAGCAACTAAGTCAAAAAGATAAGAATAGAAATGAGCATCTTAAATAAATATCAAAACTTCTATTTCATCGGTATCGGTGGGATTGGGATGAGTGCGCTCGCGAGATTTTTTCACGCGAACGGCAAAAACGTTTTGGGCTATGACAAAACTCCAACGAAACTGACGGCTCAACTCGGTTTTGAAGGTATTGATATTTCGTTTGAAGATGTGATAGATGAAAAAATCGTGGCGTTCGACAAAGAATCGACATTGGTTATTTACACGCCAGCGATTAAGAAACTCGGAATCTTAGATTACTTCGCAAGTGAAAGTTTTGAGATTTTGAAACGTGCAAAAGTTCTTGGTTTAATCACAGAAAATACAGATTGCATCGCCGTTGCAGGAACACACGGAAAGACGACCACTTCGACTTTGATTGCGCATTTGTGCAAAGAAGCGAATATGCCTTCATCTGCATTTTTGGGAGGAATTTCCGAGAACTTCAAATCGAATTTTGATTACAACGGAAACCAGTTTTCTGTAGTTGAAGCGGATGAATACGACAGAAGTTTTCTGAATCTTTCACCAGATTGGGCTGTTGTAACCTCGATTGATGCAGACCATTTGGATATTTATGGTGACAGAATTCAGATTGAAGAAGGTTTCAGAGATTTTGCAGCTTTGGTTCCGAATGACAATCAATTATTTGTAAGAAAAGGAATTGCGATTGGAAGAGAACATTTGACTTATGCGGTAAACGAAGAAGCAGATTATTATTCTGATAACCTGAGAATGGATCACGACAAGATCTATTTCGATTTTCATACACCAACGGAAGAAATCGATGATTTTGTCTGGGAAATTCCGGGAATTCACAATGTTGAAAATGCGACGGTTGCTTTGGCGATTCTGAGCAATTTAGGTGTGGATTTCAAAACTTTGAAGAAAGCAATCGCAAGTTTTAAAGGCATTAAGAGAAGATATACAAAACATATTTTCGATAACGGAAAGATTTACATTGATGATTATGCGCATCATCCAACAGAACTGAACGCGGTCATTGGTTCCATAAAAACCTTTTATCCGACCAAGAAATTGTTGGTGGTTTTTCAACCGCATTTATTCAGCAGAACGAGAGATTTTGCTGAGGATTTTGCGAGAAGTCTGGAAAAAGCTGATGACCTTTTGCTTTTGGATATTTATCCGGCAAGGGAACTTCAGGAAAATTATGAAGGAATTACCTCAGCGTGGTTATCGGACAAAATTGAAATTGGAAACAAGAAAGTCTGCACATTACAGGAGACTTTTGAATTAATAAAAGAAAAGGATTTTGATATTCTTTTGACAGTCGGAGCCGGAAATATCGATACGCTTTATGACGGCATCGTGGAATGGCTTCCAAACTTAGAAATTGTAAAAAAGTATTAACGTAAAATTTATTAATGACTTCCATCGTGAATACGTGAATACATTTTACATAAATACAACAAATAAAAAAATGAAAAACAAGTGGAGAATATTGAAGATACTCGTGACAGTCGTCCTTTTTGGATTTCTGCTCAGTTTCTCATTGAAGCGTTTCAACGATGCTAAAATGGAAAACGTGTCTATCAATATGAACCAAGGCAAAACGCCGGTTTATTTTGTGGATGAGAAAGACATCAAAGAATTGGTGAAACAATACAATCCGACAAGAAAAATTGGAGACATCAACATTCCCGAATTGGAGAAGAAAATCAATCTGATTCCTTTTGTGGACAGCGCCAATGTTTATCTGAATCTGAATGGAAATCTGAATGTGGACATCAAACAAAGAATTCCGGCTTTTAGATTAAATAAGGATGGAAAAGATTTCTACGTCGATAAAAAAGGCGTGGAGTTTCCTATTTCCAAAAACTTTTCACTGCCAAGTATGCTGGTGATGGGCGACGTGAAACCTTCGGAATATGAAGCGTTGGGAGATTTAATTGAGAAGATTGACAAAGATGATTTCAGTAAAAAATATTTTATTGGAATCACAAAAGAAAAAGAGGATTACAATCTGCTAACCAGCGATGGAAATTACAAAGTTGAAATCGGTGACCTTGATAATATCGATTTGAAAGTAAGAGGTTTTAAAACCTTTGTTGAGAAATATCTGGTGGACCAGAATACGCAGAAGTACAAGAAGATTTCATTGAAATACGATAATCAGATTGTCACAACGCTGAATCCTTATTTCAAAGAAAACGACAGCATTCTAAGAAATGCACCAAAAATTGAAATCAAAAAACTGGAAGAAACACAAACTCATAATTTAGCGTCAACTCCAATAAAGAAAGAGATCAAGGAAAAAAAACCTAAACCAAAGAAAGTGGTTAAAAAATCGGAACCGAAAAAGGAAACTTCGAAGCCCAAAAAAGTAGAGAAGAAACCAGAAACGAAGAAAGCTTCCACCAAGAAAAAGGAAACGGCTTCCAAAAAAACTGATAAAAAGAAAAAAGCAAAAGTAGTTGTAGAATAATTAAATATAAAAGTCTTTGATGGGTTTTACGTCTTTGCGAACTTAAAAGCATTGCAAGAATCAAAAAAACTTTGCGGACTTTGCGTTAAAAATTAAAAAATCAAATCGAGCATATAATGGAAAATCAAGAGTATTCAGTAGGTCTGGACATTGGGACAACTAAGATTGTCGCCATTGTCGGAAGACGAAACGCTCACGGGAAAATTGAAATTCTGGGCGTTGGAAAAGCAAAAAGTTTAGGCGTTCACAAAGGAATTGTCAATAATATTTCCCAAACCATCAACTCCATCAAGTCCGCTGTGGCAGAAGCACAATCCAGCGCTGGCGTGCCTATCAACAAGGTGACGGTCGGAATTGCAGGCAAACACATCCGTTCGCTTCAGCATTCGGATTATATTATGAGAGACCATCCGGACCAGTACATTACGGAGGAGGATATCGAGAAACTAAAAGACCAGGTGAAGAAGTTGGTGATGCTTCCAGGCGAAGAAATCATTCACGTTTTACCTCAGGATTATAAAGTGGATTCCGAAGGCGAAATCCAGGAACCAGTCGGGATGCACGGCAAAAGATTGGAAGCCAATTTCCACGTGGTAGTGGGACAAATGGGTTCTATCAGAAACATCGCAAGATGCGTTCGTGAAGCCGGTTTGGAAATGGAAGCTTTGACTTTGGAACCTTTGGCGTCGTCCGAAGCGGTTTTGACTAAAGAAGAAAAAGAAGCGGGTGTTGCGATTGTTGACATCGGTGGTGGAACTACGGATATTGCGATTTTCAAAGACAACATCATCCGTCATACTTGCGTGATTCCTTACGGTGGCGGGATTATTACCGATGATATCAAGGAAGGATGTTCAATCATCGAGAAACACGCGGAGCAACTGAAAGTGAAATTCGGTTCGTCTGTTCCGGAATTGGAAAAAGATAGTACGTACGTGACGATTCCAGGATTGCACGGCCGTCCGGACAAAGAGATTTCGTTGAAAGTTTTGGCTCAAATCATCAATGCAAGAGTTGAAGAGATTCTTGAAATGGTGAATACGGAGTTGAAAGCTTACGGCGCATTCGAACAAAAGAAAAAACTGATTGCCGGAATCGTTTTGACAGGCGGTGGTTCCAATTTGAGAAACCTTCGTCAGCTAGCCAACTACACAACAGGCTTTGACAGTAGAATTGGTTTCGCTAATGAATATGTAGCGAACGATAAAAATCAATATTTGAAAGGTCCGGAATTTGCAACTTCCATCGGTTTGTTAATGGAAAGTTTGAAAATCCGAGACAAGAAAATGCTGGTGACAGAGGAAGAAATCATCGAAGAATTGAAACCTCAAATCGAGAATGCAATACAAGTTCAGGCTCAATCTCAGGAAATCCAAACGCATCAGGTTCAGAATGACATTGTAGAGATTGCAAAACACAAAGCAGAAGTGAAGAAAAACCGACCAACTTTCGGACAATCACTGATGGACAAAGTAAAAAAATTCTTTGAAGAAGTAGAAGAGTAACTATAAATGATGAATGATAATTGATAAATGATTTATGCAAGCGCAAAGAATCGATTATCATTTATCAACTATCGATTATCATTAACCTATCAATTATAAAAAAACATACCATTATGGACAATATATCAAACACACAAGGTTTTTCCTTTGACCTACCAAAAGGGAATTCTGCCATCATCAAAGTAATTGGTGTTGGTGGCGGTGGAAACAACGCTTTGAAGCATATGTACGAGAAAGGGATTTACGGCGTTGATTTCGTAATCTGCAATACCGATGCTCAGACTTTGGACAACAATCCGGTTTCTAACAAAGTGCAGTTAGGAATCTCTATGACAGAAGGTCTTGGTGCAGGTGCTGACCCGGAAGTTGGAGAGAAAGCAGCGATTGAAAGTATCGACGAAATCAAAGCGGCGATGGGACAAAACACCAAAATGGTTTTCATCACAGCCGGAATGGGCGGTGGAACGGGAACTGGTGCGGCGCCTGTCATTGCAAAAGTAGCGAAGGAAATGGGAATCCTGACTGTAGGAATCGTAACCGTACCTTTTAGTTTTGAAGGAAAAAGAAGATTGGACCAAGCTGAATTGGGTCTTGAAAAATTAAGAAATAATGTTGATTCTCTTATTGTTATTAATAATGATAAATTAAGACAGCAATTCGGAAATCTTGGTTTCAAACAAGGTTTTTCCAAGGCCGATGAAGTTTTGACAAATGCAGCGAAAGGAATGGCAGAGGTGATTACAGGTTATTTCGATGTTAATATCGATTTCCGTGATGCGAAATCTGTACTTCAGAATTCCGGAACAGCATTGATGTCAACCGGCGTTGCAACTGGCGAGAAAAAAGCAGAAGAAGCGGTGAAGAAAGCATTGGATTCTCCATTGTTGAACGACAACAAAATCACGGGAGCGAAAAACGTTCTATTGTTGATTAGAAGCGGTGTTTCTGAGGTGACTATGGACGAAATCGGTGTGATTATGGACTATATCCAAAAAGAAGCTGGCCACACGGCTGATATTATTTTTGGAGTTGGAACAGATGAGGAATTGGGCGATGCAGTAAGCGTTTTGGTCATCGCAACTGGATTCTCAAACGACGATAAAAAGCACACGGGAACAACTGAAACGATTAAATATTCTTTGGACGACAGACCAAATTCGTTTTCAAGAAACAGAGAATCCCCTTTCAAAAGCAGACTTCAGGAAGAGTCAAAACCTCAGCCAGAATCTGGAAAGAATTTTTTTCGTTTAGAAGATGATGACGATTTCGGAACGTCTAATTTTCCAACTAATTCTTTAGTAGAAAGTTTGGTTGAAGAAGTTGAGACTGAAACTCAAATCATCGAAAACGAGGAAATAATCGATTATTCTAATGATTATGTGAACGAAGGAAAGAATGAATACAATCTTTTCAATTTCGAGGAAGATGCGAATGACGACTTCGATTTAGAGCCTCAATCTTTTACTTTCGAAGTTGAAGACAAGCCAAAAGCGTCTTTTAAAACTGAAGAAGTTGAAAAACCGGTAGAAGTGACTTTCACCATCAATGAATCTTCAACTGAAGAAGAATTTCCAGTAATTGAAAAACAAATTGTTCCTCAAGCAAAAGAAGAAGTTGTAAACGAGGTTATCGAAGAAAAAATTGAGGAGCCCAAAGCTAATAATTATTCTTTCACATCAGAAGTAAAAGAAGAAATCGTTGAAGAAAGACAAGCTGAACCAATTCAGGAAACTGAAAGTGGATTCACATTTTTCAATAAAACGCCAGATGCTTCAAAAGCTTTGGACAGAAGAAACAAGTTGAAAGAATTCAATTCCCGTTACCAGCAATTGGACAATGAGAATGTTTTCGAAACAGTTCCGGCGTTCAAAAGAAAGAACATCATCATCGATGGCGCCAACGCATCAGACCAAAACATCAACACCTATTTGTCTGATAACAACGGAAATATGCAACTGAGAGAGAATCGTTTTCTTAATAAAGACGTAGATTAGAATTGTACTAATGTATTTACGTAAAATGTATTAACGATTAAAAGTTACTTTACATTTCAGGCATAAATACATTAATACCTTTTACATTAATACAAAAATTATGAGTTTAGAACTTACAATAAACGACGCAATAAAAACTGCAATGAGAGAGAAAGACAGAGTTGCTCTGGATTCTCTCCGTGCTGTGAAAGCGCAAATATTATTGGTGAAAACGGAAGCCATTGGAGCGGAAGTTTCAGCAGAACAGGAAATTGCAATTTTGCAAAGAATGATTAAGCAAAGAAAGGATTCCTATGACCAGTTTACAGCTCAGGGAAGAACAGATCTTGCGGAAGTAGAAGAAGCGCAATCCAAAGTGATTGAGAAGTTTCTTCCACAACAGCTTTCTTCAGAAGAATTGGAATCAGAAATCAAGAAAATCATTTCTGAGACCGGCGCAGAAAGTATCAAAGATTTAGGAAAAGTAATGGGCGTTGCTTCCAAAGCATTAGCAGGAAAATCAGACGGAAAGAGCATTTCCGAAATGGTGAAGAAGTTACTTTCCTAAATATAAATGATAGTTGATAAGCGATAATTGATTTTATCATTCATCATTTATAAATTATCATTCATTGCTATGGGATATACAAAATATGCATATCGATTTGATTTGAACCCAAGGTCTTAGGATTTTGGGTTTTTTTATTTGCCCAACGCATTAAAGCCAACAGCAAAAAGCCAATTACCATAAGCTATCTATCGGTCAAAATGTCTCAATAGATTTTCGGAATGATTTTAATAGAATGAAAGATGAGTGGGGCAAATTAATATTGATTAAATTTGCAACTCAAACGAAATTTTGAACGTTAAACTTTTAAACAAATCAATTATGTATCCAGCAGATTTAGTATTGCCAATGAAGGCAGAACTTACAGATAAAGGTTTCCAAGACCTTACAACACCAGCAGAAGTTGACTCCGCACTTAAACAACAAGGAACAACGCTTTTAGTAATCAATTCCGTTTGCGGTTGTGCGGCAGGAGCAGCAAGACCAGGCGTTTTGTACTCTTTGACAGGCGAGAAGAAGCCCGATCATTTGGTAACAGCATTTGCAGGATTTGATACAGATGCCGTGGCAGAAGCAAGAAGATTGCTGGCACCGTTCCCACCAAGTTCACCAGCTGTTGCACTTTTCAAGGACGGAGAATTGGTGCATATGCTAGAAAGACACCACATCGAAGGAAATCCTGCAGGCGCAATAGCCGCAAACCTTCAGGCGGCTTTCGACGAATATTGTTAATAATAGAAAGACCAGAACAGAAATGTTTTGGTCTTTTTTTATGAAATCATCTTCAGTAATTTTTATGAAATCCAATGGTAACAGGCGATTCCATATTAATTCCAATGAAAAAATAAAAATCTATTGATGAAAAGTTCGGAAATAAGCTTTCAAACTTTTCATTATTTTTTAAATTTGCAAAAAAGTAAAAATGTCAGATCAAGCAAGTTATTTGTTTTCTACCAGAACCAGCCACGAGTTGGCGGAAAAAATTGCTCAGAGTTATGGGCAGCCATTGGGCAAAATCAATATTCAGCATTTCAGTGACGGAGAGTTTGAACCTGTATTGGAACAATCTGTAAGAGGAGCGCGTGTTTTCCTTATTGCATCCACATTTCCACCGGCGGATAATCTTTTGGAATTGTTATTAATGATAGACGCTGCAAAAAGAGCTTCTGCCAAAAATATTACCGTTGTGATTCCTTACTACGGCTTGGCAAGACAGGACAGAAAAGATAAACCACGAGCACCAATCGGCGCAAAACTAGTTGCTAATCTTTTGACTGCAGCCGGAGCTACAAGAATTATGACAATGGATTTGCACGCAGATCAGATTCAGGGATTCTTCGAGATTCCGGTAGATCATTTGTACGCATCTACGATTTTTGTGAAATACATCCAATCGCTTAATCTTGATAATTTGACGATTGCTTCACCAGATATGGGAGGAGCAAAAAGAGCGAAAAATTATGCAGGACATTTGGGTGCTGACGTTGTGATATGCTATAAAGAAAGGAAAAAAGCCAACGTTGTAGAAGAAATGTTCCTGATTGGTGATGTTAAAGACAAGAATGTCATTCTTATAGATGATATGATAGATACTGCCGGAACACTTTGCAAAGCGGCAGATATATTAATGGAAAAAGGTGCAAAATCTGTAAGAGCAATGGCGACTCACGGTGTACTGTCCGGAAAAGCTTACGAAAACATAGAAAACTCCCAGCTACAGGAAGTCATTGTAACAGATTCTATTCCTTTGAAAGAAGACAGATCTTCAAAAATCCGCGTTCTATCCTGCGCAGAATTATTTGCAGATGTGATGAATATGGTACACGAGCACAAATCCATCAGTGAGAAGTTCATTATTTAAAAAAAATTAATATCTTTGCACCCTTAAAATAATTTTATACAAAATGAAATCAATTACAATTCAAGGTACAAAAAGAGAAAGCGTGGGCAAAAAGTCTACTAAAGCTTTACGTGATGCTGAATTAGTTCCTTGTGTTGTTTACGGAGGTGGCGAGCCATTGAACTTCTCTGCATTGGAGAAAGCGTTCAAAGGTTTGGTGTATACTCCCGAAGCACACACGGTATCTATTGAAGTTGACGGACAGGTAATTCCTGCTGTTCTTCAAGATATTCAGTTCCACCCGATTACGGACAAGATCATTCACGCAGACTTCTACAGATTATCTGATGACAAACCAGTAGTTATGGAAGTTCCGGTAAGAGTTACAGGTCGTTCCAAAGGTGTAGTTGCCGGTGGTGTTCTTAGACAAACTTACAGAAAATTAAAAGTAAAAGCTATCCCAGCTAACTTGCCAGACGAGATTGTTGTGGATATCACACCTCTTAAGATTGGAAACAAATTCTATGTGGAAAGTCTTAAAAATGACAAATATACATTCATGCACCCGGACAATGCAGTAATTGTTGCTGTTAAAATGTCTAGAAATGCTAGCAAAAATGCTGCAGCAGCAATGGATGATGACGATGAAGAAGTAACAGAAGGTGGAGCAGAAACAACAACTGAAGAAACTTCGGCAGAGTAATTATTAATCTGTACATATCATATTAACCGTCTCGTTTTTTACGAGGCGGTTTTTTTTTATATTTACATTAATAATTAAAATTTACGATTTATGAAAAAACTTTTATTCTCTTTTTTATTAGCCTCTGTTATGGGGAATGCTCAGACCTCAGTTTACACAGAAAGCTTTGAAAATATAACATCTTTACAGGACGCCGGATGGACATTATACAACGATGCCAATACACCCTTCGGAACATACGCCGCAGCATTTCCCAATGCATGGAATGTGATCAACTGGCAAGTGGAAAATGGTAATCTTGTAGCGTCTTCCCCTTCTTGGTTTACAACTATTGCACAGGCAGACAGATGGTTGGTTTCTCCCGCAATCACTTTGCCTGCAAATTCTACGGTGGCTCTGGAATTTTTCGCTAGAGCACATCAGGGAACGCCGTATGATGATGGATTCAAATTGAAAATCTCAACTACCACTACTGCCAAAGCTTCATTTACGAATATATTAGCAGTAGATCACGCAGTCAATTTACCTATTTCTGACCAGACACCTTATCAGGTCAATCTATCAGCTTACGCAGGACAAACTATTTATCTTGCCTGGGTAAATGATTTTACAAATGGTAATATTCTTAGTATAGATGATATAGATGTTGTAGCAACACCGGTATTGACTGCAGAAGATTTTAATAAAAAAGATTTGACAATATATCCAAACCCAATAGCAGATTATTTCACAATAAACAATGCTAAGGATGTAATTTCTGTCAAGATCTATGATTTATCCGGAAAAGTTGTGAAGTCGCAATTAAAATCGGTAGATAATAAGTTCAATATTTCTGATCTGGAAAAAGGATTTTATACTATCTCTATCGAAACAAAATCCGGAATTGTAAGCAAAAAAATAATTAAGAAATAATCCTTTTTAGTTATCAATTATGAAAGGTCTCTTTACTTAAGAGACCTTTTTGTTTAAATCCAATCCAGTATTTGAATTCATCTTTTTTATTATCTGATGATTTAATTAATCCTAAAAATCGGATAAAGCCGATGCGTTTTTTCGTAATATTCGGAATGTTTGTAAACCCAATCCAGTTGCGCTTCCCCGTCTTGTGCCAATTTTGGATTGATGGATTTTTCCATTTCGAACGCGGTTTTCAGAGCTTTGTTGTCTTTCAGAAGTTGATTTGCTGTATCTTCGAAAACGTAAGGTGAATAATATTCTTTCTGACCCAGCATCGCATCAAAGAAATTCCAGTTGAAGTAAGAATCTAACGCTTCCGGCTCCAAAGTTTCTAAGAGAAACTTCACACCGTCCTGATTCAGCGGAACTAGAAAATCGCCTGCTCGAAACTTCATTTTGCCAGAATCTTTGGTCACAAATGTGTC
Source organism: Chryseobacterium sp. TB1-D10 (assembly GCF_059803555.1). Lineage (NCBI taxonomy): Bacteria > Pseudomonadati > Bacteroidota > Flavobacteriia > Flavobacteriales > Weeksellaceae > Chryseobacterium > Chryseobacterium sp. TB1-D10. The sequence goes on from NZ_JAPFHB010000001.1 coordinate 194,903, forward strand.
GTAATGCAGATAATGGCCTTCGTAAGGATTGGGAACGGTTTTGAAATCTTTGATTCTGTAACTTTCCACCGCCATCGCAGAATCCTGTTTTATCGGAATCATTTTGATTTGATTAAGTTTCAGTAAATCAATCACTTTCCATTCGGATTGTGCAATGACGTAATATTTTGGAATTGTGACTTCTTTCGCCGGAACGTAATTGTTGTAAAACTTCACAGGATTGGAAAACGGCGATTTTCTGTCGTACCAAAGTCTGGTTTTTCCGGAAACTTCGCTTGGTTTGTACTTCGCTTCAAAACCTTTGAAATCAATCGTTTCGTATTTTGTAGAATCGAGTTTCCAGGCAATTGCATATTTGTTTCCGACTTTGTATTGATTCAGATTTTCGGCTCGCTTTTGCTGAATGTTCTTGTAGTTTTCATCGATATAATTGATGTTATCGACCATATAATCGTACGTCACTTTCACGCGGTCTTTGTACGGCTTCAGCATATGCGTTTCCACAACCGTCCCGATTGTATTGAACAAAGTCGTGTAACCTGTCGCATATCTCGGAGAGTCGATGAACGTTGGGAAACCGCCGTCCGGAACATCGCCGTGAATGTTGACATAAGGCACAGAAATCACACCTTTTTTCGCCATATTTTTCAGAAGCGTTTTCTGCATTTCGTCATTGAAATAATTGCCGAGGACATTTCCCAACCGTTCTTTGTTGGTGGAAATATATGTGAATGTATATTGATAATCTGCGCCGTTGCTGACGTGATTATCTATAAAAACATCAGGTTTCAGCCATTGAAAAATCTGCTGAAAACTTCTGGAATTCTTAGAATCTGTTTTGATGAAATCACGGTTCAAATCGTAATTGCGAGCATTTCCACGAAAACCATATTCTTCCGGACCATTTTGATTGGCTCTGGAAAAACTCCCTCGTTTCATCATTCCACTGATATTGTAGCTTGCAATTGCAGCGATGATAACATTTTTCGGTGCTTTGATTTTTCCGGCTGCTAAGTCTCGCATTAATATCATCGTCGCATCAATTCCGTCCGGTTCGCCTGGATGAATACCGTTGTTGACGAATAAAACTGACTTTCCTTTTTTGGCTTCTTCAAAACTTTTTCCTGATGGATTGAAAATCACAACATCGATTGGTGCGCCGTTGTCATCCTCTCCTTTTGTCTGAAAAATGATGCTTTCAAATTCCTTATCCAATTTCTGATAATAATTTCTCATTTCGTCAAAAGTCACGGTTTGATTGCCGTTGCCTTTTTCGAAAGGAGTTTGCAGGGATTGAGAAAATGTGGAAGTTGCGATTAGGAGGAAGAGGATTGGGAGATTTTTCATAGTACAAATGTAGAAAACTCGAAAATATAAAATAAAAAAACCACAGAATTTTCTGTGGATCAATTATTCTTAAGTGACTAAGTTGGTTAATTCTTAATATATTTCGCATCCACAAAATCCGTTAACCAAACATTATTTTCAGAAAGATAAAAGAGAATTCCGTCTTCGAACATTTTGCCTGTTTTGATGGTCAAAACAATTGGTTTTCCGTGGCGCATTCCTACTTTGGAGGCTATTTCATTATCTAAACTCAAATGAACGTGCTGTCTGTTTCTTTTTTCAATTCCTTTTTCTAAAATAGAATCCAAATTGTTCTGAGCCGTTCCGTGATAGAGAAAGTCCGGTGGTTGTTGTGGTTTAAACGCCAAATCAATATCAATTGAATGACCTTGATTTGCTCGGATTTTCGTTTTATCTTCATTGAAAATGAAACGTTTTTTGTCGTTTGTCTGCACAATTTCGTCCAGTTCTTCAAAGGTGAAACCTTGAAAATCGTTTGTAGATTTTGTGATTAATTCATCAACATTTGCCCATCCGTTTTCGTCCAGAACTAAGTTGATCGTTTCCGGTTTATGCCGAAGGACGAGACTTAGGAACTTGCTTATTTTTTTATTTTGCTGTTCACTCATGCGTTTGTATTTTGATTATTTATAAAAAATCCGCAGAAAATTTCCGCGGATTATATTTATTTATAAAATTTTAAATCAGTTCTAATCGTTAAGTTTCAAAACAGCCATAAACGCTGACTGAGGAACTTCTACTCTACCAATTTGTTTCATCTTTTTCTTACCTTCTTTCTGTTTCTCAAGAAGTTTACGTTTTCTGGAAATATCACCTCCGTAACATTTGGCAGTAACGTCTTTTCTCAAAGCTTTGATGGTTTCTCTGGCGATTACTTTCGCTCCCAACGCGGCCTGAACAGCAATATCAAACTGTTGTCTCGGAATCAGTTCGCGTAATTTTTCACACATTTTTTTACCAATGTGATACGCATTAGAATCGTGAATCAACGAAGACAAAGCATCCACCATATCACCATTGATCAAAATGTCCATTTTTACCAACTTCGATGCACGCATCCCAATCGGCGAATAATCGAATGAAGCGTAACCTTTTGAAATGGATTTCAGTCTGTCATAAAAATCGAAAACAACTTCTGCCAATGGCATATTGAAAGTCAATTCTACTCTGTCCGCCGTCAAATAACTTTGATTAACTATTTCTCCTCTTTTCTCGATGCAAAGTGTCATTACACCGCCCACGAAATCAGATTTTGTAATGATTGAAGCCTTGATGAAAGGTTCTTCCACTCGGTCAAGACTTATTGGATCCATCATTTCCGATGGGTTATTAATCAAGATTGGCGTTTCCGGATCTTTTTTGGAAAAACCGTGGTACGACACATTGGGAACCGTTGTGATCACATCCATATTGAATTCACGATCCAAACGTTCCTGAACAATTTCCATGTGAAGCATTCCCAGGAATCCGCAACGGAAACCAAAACCAAGCGCTGCAGAACTTTCCGGCTCGAAAACCAAAGAAGCATCATTCAGTCTTAATTTTTCTAATGAGAATCTCAATTCCTCAAAATCCTCAGATTCGATTGGATAGATTCCGGCAAAAACCATTGGTTTCACTTCTTCGAAACCGTCGATTGCTTCCGAAGCAGGATTTACGAAAGAGGTAATTGTGTCACCCACTTTTACTTCACGGGCATCTTTGATTCCGGAAATTATATAGCCTACGTCACCACATTCGATGGTTTTCTTTGGAAGCTGTTTTAGTTTCAAAGTTCCAACTTCATCCGCACCATATTCTTTTCCGGTTGCGAAAAATTTAATTTTTTCGTTTTTAGAAATACTTCCGTTCACCACTTTGAAATAAGCTTCAATGCCTCGGAAAGGATTGTAAACAGAATCAAAGATCAAAGCTTGAAGTGGTGCTTTCGGGTCTCCAACTGGTGGCGGAACTCTTTTTACAATCTGCTCGAGCAATTCGTGAACACCTTCTCCTGTTTTTCCGGAAACTCTTAGAACATCTTCATATTTGCAACCCAAAAGTCCCATAATTTCGTCGGTAACTTCTTCCGGATTAGCAGATGGAAGATCTATTTTATTAAGGATCGGAATAATTTCCAGATCGTTTTCTAAAGCCAAGTATAAATTACTTATCGTCTGAGCCTGAATACTTTGCGCTGCATCCACAATCAAAAGTGCACCTTCGCAAGCTGCAATAGAACGGGAAACTTCGTAAGAAAAATCCACGTGTCCCGGCGTATCGATAAGGTTTAGGATATATTTTTCACCATTCAGCTCGTAATCCATTTGGATAGCGTGAGACTTGATGGTGATTCCACGTTCTTTTTCCAAATCCATGTCATCCAAAGTCTGAGATTGTAATTCTCTGGAAGTCACTGTATTGGTGTATTCTAAAAGACGATCTGCCAATGTACTTTTACCGTGATCGATATGTGCAATAATGCAGAAGTTCCTGATGTTTTTCATTTAAAATTCTTGTAATTTGCAAAGATAAAAAAAAGAGACTGTAAAAGCTTGTTTTATATTACTCAGTTTCTAATCTCGGAAAATATATTGTCCGTTCATAAAGTCAATATAAACTTTTTCCCTTTTTTCAGTTTTAGCATTGTTGAATCTGGAATTAGCTTTAATCGCATCAATTGTTCCACCAATCACGCCGCCAACTATCCCTCCAAACAAAGCACCTACAAGCCCGAATGTATTTCCAACGGATGGATAAATCAAATTTCTATTGGAATCTATATAAAACCCACCTTCATTCTTATTGAGTTGAACAAATCCTTCCAACGTGTTGTGATAAGCCACACCATTTTCCACATAAGCAAAGATCTTGTGAGCACGCAGTTTCTCTTCCAGATTATCAGGATTTTCGGCTTTTACGACATTTCCTTTTTCGTCTTTTACTATTCTGTATCTTAATGCATCTTGATTATAGAATTTTTCGAAATCTTCATAAACGCCATTTTTCAGAGACTTTGCAGCAACTGCATTTTGTTTTTCCAGTAAGATATTATAATAATCAGACAATTCATTTTCAGCCAAAGGTACCATTGAAGCTTCATCCTTAAAGGATTTTGACACAATATGCTGTAAGATTTTCTCAATTCCTTTTGATAAGGTTGTGGGAATTCCACTTGCTTCTTTGGGATTAAAAGTAAGTACATCCTCATATCTCTTCAAAGCAAAATATTTTGAATCTTGTTTTAGGAATGTGGTGAGTTTTACTTTTAGTTTACAATAATTCGTATTGGTTACCAAAGAATTATATACGTTCAAATCTTGAATTAATAAAATCAATTCTCTTCCTCCTTTCTTTTTATTCTGTCTTGAAAACCAATCTTCAATATTATCAGTTGCAGTACCTTCCGGAAAACTAAAATTATATGTTTCTCCTTTGTAAACAATATTCCCAATGTTTTCATCTTTCCTTTCATCAATTACCGTAAGCGTAGATGCACCATAATAATCTCTTATCGGAACATCCAATCTGATCTTTTTTCATTGTGGTCTGAGCTGTAAAAAAAACAGGAAATAACATCAATAAAATTGTTTTTTTCATTTGAATTTGAATTTTTCTATTATTAATAAAGTGAGTGTTATAGCAGTTTACCATATGTCTTAAAAGCAAATAAAACGTTAATCTTTCATAAAAAAAAAGTTTTGGAGAAAAAAGTTTTATTTTTGCAAATTAATTACAATCAAGTGACAGATTTATTCTGGCGGGAATTATGAAGAAATATATTAGTTTATTAGTGTTGTCTGTGATTTTGCTGTCTTGCAAAACAGAAATGGATCAGGCTATGAAGAGTGCCGACAAAGATTTTATCTTGAAAGTTGCCAATGAAAAATTCGCAAAGAAAAAATGGACTGATGCTTTGGCATTGTATGACAGATTACCAAATCTGGTAGCGGGAACAGATGATGCGCCCAATGTTGTTTTCAATTCGGCTTATGCCAATTATTATGATAAGAACTACAGATTGGCAGCCAATCAGTTCAAGAATTTTGTGGTGAGTTTCCCACAAGACCCAAGAAAAGAAGAGGCGGCTTACTTATCTGCGCTTTGTTATTATGAAGGATCTTTACAGTATAACTTAGATCAAAGCAATACAGAATCTGCCATTACAGAATTACAGAACTTCCTGAATGACTATCCTGATTCTGAACGTTCCAAAAACATCACACAACTTGTAGATGAATTGACTTATAAATTGGAATTCAAAGCTTTTGAAAATGCCAAGCAATATTACAAAATGGGCGAGTACAAAGCCGCTGCGGTAACTTTTGAAAACGTTTTGGAAGATTTCCCCGCAACCAAACTGAGACCAAAAATCTACGATATCATTATGAAGTCTAAATATGAATTGGCCATCAATTCTATTTATGACCTGAAAAAAGAAAGATTGGACAACGCCGCTGCTTACACAAAAAGAATTTCTGCAGAACTTCCAAATTCTGAATATTCTAAAACAGCAGATGAGCTAAACGTAAAACTGGAAGCTGAAAAGGTAAAATTCGCTGCTTTACAAGTGGATGTAGAAAAAAGAAAGGCAGAATACGAAGCTAAAGTGAAAAATGCCGAATCTAAAGAAAACGAGAAAAAAGAAATAGAGCAGGAGAAAAACCAGTTGAAAATGGAAAACTCCGCCGATCAGGCAAGAAGAGACAGTGCGAAGGTAAATTCGCCGGAGCCACAAGCCACTTTCAAGTTTAAAAGATAATTAGTATATTTGCAACCCTAAACAATTCGCCCAATGAGCCTTAAAGATACAAAAGCAGAAGTAAGTACCATCACTTACGACAAAGATAAAATCGAAGCAAAAGTAGCCAGCATCTACGAAGCTATCGTGATTATGGGTAAAAGAGCTGAGCAAATCAACGCTGAAATCCGTACAGAATTACACGGAAAACTTGATGAATTTGCTGTTCACAATTCTACTTTGGAAGAAGTTTTCGAAAACAGAGAGCAAATCGAAATCTCCAAGCATTACGAAAAAATGCCAAAACCAACATCTATTGCTATCAGAGAATGGCTGGATGATGAGATCTACCACAGAAAAACCGAAGAGAAAAACTAAATCTTTTCTGATTTAAAATATAAAACCGTCGCTTTGAATTTATCTTCAATCCGACGGTTTTTTTGTTATTAAAATTATTAATACTTTCGTTAATAAAAATCAAAGCAAAAATGAGTTTGCAAGGCAAAAAAATTATTCTGGGAATTACTGGAGGAATCGCGGCTTACAAAATGAATTACCTTGTTCGGGATCTAATAAAATCCGGAGCAGAAGTAAAAATTGTTATGACAAAATCCTCAGAAGATTTTGTCTCACCACTTACGCTTTCTACCTTATCCAAAGATAAAGTTTACACCGATTTTTATGATGAAAACAAGACCTGGAACAACCACGTTGAGTTAGCGCTTTGGGCAGATCTGATGCTCATTGCACCTTGCACCGCCAATACTCTAGCAAAGATCACAAACGGACTTTGCGACAATCTTTTGATGGCTGTTTATATGTCCGCAAAATGTCCAGTAATCATCGCTCCTGCAATGGATCTTGATATGTACGCACATCCAGCGGTTACTAAAAATCTTCAGACTGCTGAAAGTTTTGGACACAAAATCATTCCTGCAGAATTCGGAGAATTGGCAAGCGGACTTTCAGGACAAGGCAGATTGGCTGAACCTTCAACCATTTTATCAGTTTTAGAAAATCAATTTACGAACATTGAACAAAGTTTCGCAGGCAAAAAATTTCTAATTACAGCCGGACCGACCTATGAAAATATTGATCCTGTAAGATTTATCGGAAATCATTCTTCCGGAAAAATGGGTTTCGATTTGGCAAAAGAAGCGGCAAAACGTGGTGCTGACGTGGTATTGATTTCAGGACCATCTTCTCAAAAAGTGGATGACAAAAATATTAAAATTTACAGAGTAACCTCAGCTCAGGAAATGTTTGATGAAGTTTTTAAACATTATGAAAATGTGGATGTTGCAATAATGAGCGCAGCCGTTGCAGATTACACGCCGAAAGTAAAAGCGACGGAAAAAATCAAGAAAAACGAAAATGAATTGACGATTGAGTTGGTCAAAAACAAAGATATTCTCCGGACAATGGGCGAGAAAAAGTCTAAACAGTTCTTGGTAGGTTTTGCTTTGGAAACTCAGAATGAAGAAGAGAACGCTAAAGGGAAATTAGCAAAGAAAAATCTGGATATGATTGTCTTAAATTCTTTGAGAGATGAAGGCGCAGGATTTGCAAATGCTACCAACAAGATCAAAATTTTTACACCAACAGAGGAACAATTATTTTCATTGAAATCAAAAGAAGAAGTCGCAAAAGACATCCTGAATTTTATTGAGGAAAAATTGTAACAAAATCCACGGTTTTCCGTTATGATTTTATGCCTGTTTTAGATTATTTTCTTTGACAAAGATTGCTTATTTTTACAAACATTTTTATACTTGAATGAAAAAACTACTTTATATAATCTGCACTTTATTCTTCGCTCAAACGGCTTTCTCACAGGAGCTTTTGGCAAATGTGCAGATCAACAACCAGCAGATTGCAGGAAGCAACACGCAGGTTTTCAGAACTTTGGAAAAATCGCTTAGAGATTACATTAATAATACCAGCTGGACAGGAAGAAAACTTCAGAATTTTGAAAAGATCAAATGCAACTTTGCGATCGTAATTTCGGAACGTATAGGTAATAACAGTTTTAAAGGGACAATGGTGGTTCAGGCAACGCGTCCGGTTTTCAACTCCCAATACGAGTCACCTTTGATGAATATTAATGATACCAGCTTTTCTTTCGAATATAATGAAAATGAGAATTTGATTTTCAACGAAAGACAATTTTCAGGAAAAAACCTAACAGATGTTATCAGCTTCTATATTTATTTGATTCTCGGTTACGACGGCGACAGTTTCCAACTGAAAGGCGGACAAGCCTGGTTTGACAAAGCTTTCAAGATTGCCCAAAACTCTCAGAATCAAAGCTATGACGGCTGGAACCAGATCGAAAGTCAGAGAAACCGAGGCGCACTCATTTCTGGTTTACAAAATGAAAATTCTTCAACTTTAAGAACCGTTTTCTACAGCTATCACCGTGCTGGTCTTGATAATTTGGCAAAGCCAGATCAAGGTCCTGCGAAAAAGACGATTGCAGAGTCTCTTATGCAGTTGAAGTTTTATGATAATAATTTCCAAATGAATTATCCTTTCAATGTTTTTCTGGAGAGCAAAAGTACCGAGATTTTCAATATTTTTGATTCCGGAAACAACGCTTCTGTCAACATCAGTGAACTGAAAACGATGATGAGCACATTTTCTCCAAAAGACATTGACACCAAATGGAATAAGTGGAAATAGAAAATTTGTAAGTCCAATTATTTGGGCCGCTATTTCCGCCTTCCACTCTTTTTTGCAAGACGATTTCAGATCAAATCGAAGTTTGAGTTTTCGCAAAAAAGGATTTCTGTTCAAGTCAGGCTGAGGATTTTCGTCTTCAAATCGACCTTTAGTAATAATTTAGTTGTAAAAAATAATTTTTCGTGCTTTCAAGAATTTTCATTCAGAATTTTGCATTAATTGACACTCTTGAGATTGATCTCAGGAAAGGTCTTCAGGTCATAACTGGAGAAACCGGTGCAGGAAAATCCATCATTCTTGGTGCGCTTCGTCTGATAATGGGCGAAAGAGCCGACGCCAAATCCTTTACAAAGTCTGATGCGAAAAGCATTGTAGAAACCGAATTCCAAATCACCGAAAATTTCCGAGATTTCTTTGAAGAAAAAGATCTGGATTTTGAAGAACAGACGATCATTAGAAGAGAAATTTCGTCTGGCGGAAAATCCCGAGCCTTCATCAATGATGTTCCTGTGACTTTGGATGTTTTGAAGGAATTATCTTCAAGATTGATAGACATTCATTCACAATTCGAAACGTCTGACCTTTTTACCGAGCAATTCCAATTTGGAATCTTGGACGGCTTGGCAAAAAATAAATCGTTACTTTCTGATTATCAAAAACATTACGTTGGTTATCAGACAACGAAGAGAGAAATTGAACAACTGAAATCTGCACTTGCAGAAAATAACAAGGAATCTGATTATAAAAATTTTCTTCTCGCAGAGTTGGAAGAAATGCAATTGGACGATTTGGATTTTGAAGAAATTCAGAATCAACTCAATACGCAGGAAAATGCAGGGCAAATCAGCGAATATCTTTCAGAAATCTTATCAAAACTAAATCAGGAAGATTTCGGAATCTTATCGGGACTTTTTGAAGTTAAAAATAAAATCGCCAAACTTTCAGAGCTTTCTTCCGAATACCAGGATCTCAGCGAACGATTGGAAACGTCTTATCTTGAACTGAAAGACATCAATATTGAAATAGAAAACAAGGCAGAAAATCTGGAAATTGACCCGAATCTTTTGCAAGCCTTATTGACGACTGTCAACCGATTGAATTCGCTTTTCCTGAAACATCAGGTGAATGACATTGACGGACTTTTGTCAATCCGAGAAGAATTATCAGCAAGCCAAAACTCTTTGGAAACGATTGAAAATCAAATCGAAGAAAAAGAAAAAAACCTTAAACTGATTGAAAAAGAACTTCAAACTTTCAGTCAGCAATTAGCTGAAAACAGGAAGAAATTCTCCGGGAATCTGGAAAATCAAGCTAAAGAAATCTTCTCAAAACTCGGTTTGGAAAAAGCAATTCTGAAAATTGATTTGGCGGATTCTCAATCATATAATCTTCACGGAAAAAATAATATCCAAATCCTTTTCCAAGCAAATTCTGGTTTTCCATTGAAACCCATCCAAAGCGCTGTTTCCGGCGGAGAAAGATCCCGAGTAATGCTCGCCATCAAAAAAATAATGGCGGAGAATAATGATCTTCCAACTCTTATTCTGGACGAAATCGACACAGGCGTTTCCGGAAGGATTGCCGAGGAAATGGGGAAACTGATGCAGGAGATGTCTCAAGATCTTCAACTCATCGTCATCACACACCTTGCACAAGTCGCGGCAAAAGGAAATGAGAATTACAAAGTGGTGAAATTTGATGAAAACGGAATCACCAAAACCACCATCGTCAAACTTTCCGACGACGAAAAACTCAATGAAATTGCGCAATTGATTTCCGGTTCCAGAATTACAGAAGCAGCGATTTCGCAGGCCAAAGAGTTAATCGGCTGAGAATGAAAAAGCTTTTACTGCAAATCCTGCAATAAAAGCTTTTTTAAAAGTTAAAAAAATTCTCTTATTAATATTCAGTTTAACAATAAAAAATCAGGAAAATTAATTGGATTGGAAATCCAAACTGGATATTAATCTCCGTTCAGTTTTAGAAGCGGGTCGATATATTGTCTGTCGTTGCTCAATCTTGGAACTTTATTTTGTCCACCTAATTTCCCGCGGCTAGCCATCCATTCGTAGAACAGATTGGGTTTTGCGGAATGGATTATTGGACTTTTTAATGTGATATCGTTGTATCGTTTTGCTTCGTAATCGGAATTCAGCGTTTTCAGGGATCTATCAAAAACCTCTGCGAATTCGTTCATACAACTCGGCTGTTTGGTAAATTCGAAGATCCATTCGTGACAGCCTTTGTTTTTACTGGTCATAAAAACCGGAGCGCCAGTATAATCAGAAACGCTTGCATCCAGATGTTCACAGGCAATCTTGAGGGCAGTTTCAACATTATCAATCATTAATTCTTCTCCAAAAGCATTGATGTAATGTTTTGTCCTGCCGGAAATTTTTATTCGATAAGGATTTACAGAAGTAAATTTGACGGTGTCACCAATTAAATATCGCCAGAGTCCTCCGTTTGTAGTAATGACAACAGCATAATTCTTATCGATCTCAACCTCAGAAATAGGAATTGCTTCTCTGATTCCTGCATAATAAAGATCCATGGGGATGAACTCATAGAAAATCCCATAATCCAGCATCAGCAGCATTTCGTCACTCCCGGCCTGATCCTGGATTGCAAAAAATCCTTCAGAGGCATTGTAAATTTCGTAGTATCTGATGTTCTTTCCTAAAATCTCCGTGTATTGATTCTTATAAGGCTTGAAGCTGATGCCGCCGTGAAAGAAGACTTCCAGATTCGGCCATAATTCTGAGATAAAATCCTTTCCTGTTTCCTGCAGAGTTTTTTGCAGAAGAACCATCATCCAACTCGGAACGCCGGTAAGACTTCCTACATCTTCGTCCTTTACTTCGCTGATAATGGCTTTCATTTTGGTTTCCCATTCAGACATCAGGGATGTTTTTTTGCTTGGCGTATTGATGATCTCTACCCAGAATGGCAGATTGTCTATCAATATTGCGGACAAATCTCCGAACTTTGTGTTGAAGTCCTGATACATCTCCGCACTTCCGCCCAGACGCAAATTTTTGTGCTGAAAGAGTTCGCTTTCCGGATGATTGTTGACATAGATAGAAATGAGATCTTTGCCAGCCTTGTAATGGCAATCTTCCAGACTTTCTGCGGTAATGGGAATGTATTTGCTTTTGGCATTGGTCGTCCCGGAAGATTTTGCAAATTGCTTAATAACACCTGGCCAAAATATGTCTTTCTGCCCTTGTCGCGCTTTTTCTATGTAGGGTTCGAAGTCTTCGTAGCAAACGATTGGAACTTTTTTGCGGAAATCTTTGTAATTTGAAATTGAGCTGAAACCGTACTTCATTCCATATTCTGTCTCTTCAGCATGAAAAAGCTGGGAAAAGAGCAATCCTTCCTGCGTTTCCACAGGATATTTTATGAAATGTTCTATCTGATCTATCCGTTGGCGGATAAACCAATTGACGACAGAATTAAAAAGTGCTTTGGTTGCCATTCTTCACAAATATAACAAATTTTGAGAATGGAAAATGATTTGATTTTTGTTTTTGAAAATCTTGTGTTTTTTCGCAATTATTCCTAAAATGTGAGCTATTTTATAAATATTCTGCTATTAAGCTGCGGTTGTGAGTTTTATTAATTTTTTATGGCAGCTTTTCCGCCTTCCGCTCCCAATCTTTTTTGCAGACGATTTCAGTTTAAATAGAATTTGAAGTCAAAGCAAAAAAGGATTTCCGCTCAAGTCGGGCTGCAGATTCAACACAGAACAACAGTCAACATAAAAAATAATTTTGTCATTCCGGATGAATCCAAAAGGGTTTTGTATAGATTCCTATTTAAAGAATAAAGTATGTAAAAGTTAACTGTTTTTTTTACAACAATTTCTGGATTTTAGTTTCCATCTTACTCATAATTATTTCATATGCTTTTTCATTTTCTTTACCAGGTAATCCGTCTTCAATATAAATTAAGTTCTGATTTTTATCCAAAAGAAATGATTTTGGGTAGCCACTAATTCCATAAGAATCAATTAGTTTTTGCTGATGAGGAACGTGAGCAAATTTAAAATCATACTTTGTCAAAAATTTCACAACTTGTTCTTTTGTATTGAAAGTAATCGAAATAAAGTTGATTTTATTATTGTACTTTTCTTTCAATTCATTCAAAGCTGGCATTTCCTCGATGCAAGGTGGGCAACTGGTAAACCAGAAATTAATAAAAGTTGGTTTGCTTAAGTCTAACTTTTGTCTGTCATCTGGATTGAGAAACTCTAAATTATCAATAACGAATTTTTTGTTTTTAAATTTATTTAATCTTTCTTTTTCCAATTTTAGTTCCAGGGGAAGCATATTAAAATCGAAAGAATACACGATGCTATCTTTATTGGATCTCTTTAAAGCTAAGTCTTCTTCAAAATCGAAATCTTTGCCAAGTTGTTTGTGTATATCTTTTAGTTTATATTGTTTTTCTTTGTCATAAGCCTTTTTGTCAAGAATTTTTCCATTCTTATCCTGATAATATTTTGTTTGAGAAAGGGCTAGAAATGATATTATAATACTTAAAATGGTTAGTGTTTTTTTCATGTCGTTTTTAGAATTTTGAATTGTACTCTCAAATTTACAAAATTTCCACCCACAACCCAACCTTCCCCGCCTTTCCACTTGCCATTCAACAAAAACTTAGTATTTTTGAGACAATTAAAAATAGAAAACCTTTATGAGCATCAAATCTCCAAAGGTTCACAAAAATAATTCTATGAAAAAAACTGCCTACTCTTTAGTCTTTACTCTTTGTTCTTTATTCTCTTTCGCGCAGCAAAACGCTTACTCCCAGCAATATGCAAAATATAAAATGGATATTGATGTAGATGCTGCCAACTTCACTTACCAAGGGAAACAGACTTTGCAATATCAAAATAATTCTCCGGACGAGCTGAGAGTTGCCTATTTTCATTTGTATTGGAACGCCTTCAAAGCAGGTTCTATGATGGACCAGCGTGTGGCGGGTCAAGGTGTGAATGCTGACAGCAGATTGGCAAAAAGAGTCGGAAATACAATGGTTTCCAGATTATCCGAGATTCCGAAGAATGAAGAAGGCGCGCAAAATATCCGTTGGATAAAGCAGAACGGAAAAGATTTGAAATTTGAGGTTCAGGGGACGATAATGAAAGTTTATTTGGCTGAAGCTATCAAACCAAATTCTTCTACCACTTTCACAATGGAATGGGACGCTGTCATCCCGATGCAGATCCGAAGAAGCGGCCGAAACAACCGCGAAGGCATCGATATGACAATGAGCCAATGGTATCCGAAAATAGCTGAATATGATTATGACGGCTGGGCTGCTTTTGATTACATCGGAAGAGAATTCCACGCTCCGTTTTCTGACTATGAAGTAAATATTAAAATCGACAAAGATTATGTCATCGGAGCCGGCGGAAATCTGGAAAACCCGGCGGAAGTAAAAGGTTACGACAGCAATGCAACAATTAAACAAGATATTTCCAACAAAGTGACGTGGAAATGGACAGCAAAAAATATCCTTGATTTTGCCTGGGCAGCGGACAGAGATTATACTGTAGAAAGTTTTCCTATTCTAGATGGACCAAAGGTTTTCTTAGTTTATCAAAAATCGGAAAAGACAAAATATTGGTCAGAAATGAAACCATACATCACAAAATACTACCAGTTGATGAATGCTACTTTCGGACGTTATAAATGGCCGAGCTATTCCTTCATCCAGGGTGGCGATGGTGGAATGGAGTACGGAATGTGCACCATGATTCTGGGAGAATCTACAAGTCTGGAAGGTCTTAGCGGATTGATGTTCCATGAAGGTGCGCACTCTTGGTTTCAGCAGATGCTCGCAACCAACGAAAGTGTAAGGCCTTGGATGGACGAAGGTTTCACGCAGTATGCAGAAGATTTCGTCTCTTACAGACTGTTCCCTCCAAAAGAAGCTAAACCAAATCCTTTTGCAGACGCTATCCGCGCTTATGTCAATTTCACAAAATCTGGGAAAGAAGAACCTGCGGTTTGGTTAGCAGACCACCACGACAACGGAACGGCTTATACTTATGCAAGTTACATCAAAGGCGAAATGTTTTTGGTGCAGTTGGGTTACATCGTTGGGGAAGAAAATCTCAATCGAATTATGCTGAAATATTACGACGAATGGGCAATGAAGCATCCAACGGAAAGAGATTTTATCCACATCGCTCAGCAAATTACCGGAATGGATTTGAAATGGTTTCAGCATTATTGGATCAACACGACAAAAACAATCGATTACGGCATCAAAAATGTGAAATATGATCCGGAATCTACTACAATCACTTTGGTAAATAAGGGTGGCGTTCCAATGCCAATCGACTTCAGTGTTTTGACTAAGGATAAAAAGGTTGTTAATTATAATATCCCATTAAGTCTTACCAGAACCTGGAAAACAAAAGATATCTACGGACCGTTTAAAACTTTGCCATATTGGGCGTGGACGCAGCAGGAATACAGTTTCACGATTCCTTATACCAAAGCACAGTTGTCGGCAATTGGAATTGATTTCAGTCAGCGTCTCGCAGATGTGAATCCTGAGGATAATTATTTGGAAGTGAAGTAAGGAGAACAAAAGAATAAAGGCAAAAGATTAAGGTTAGAGAATGTTTGGAGGATTTAACACACGTAGCCTCCGGATTTCAAGAAAAACCCGTAATTAAACAAAAACTAAGGTCTTTGAACCAAGTAAGTTGGTTGTTTTAACCAATTAACTTGGTCATCTTAACCAAATAAGTTGGTTGTTTTAACCAGTAAGATTAGTCTTTTAAAAAATTAACTTGGTCATCTTAACCAAGTAAGTTGGTTGTTTTAACCAATAGAATTAGTCTTTTAATTATGTAAGTTGGTCTTTTTAACCAATAGTATTGGGTATGTGAACCAACAAGCTTAGGTATTTTGACCAATAAAGCTCTGATTTAATAATAGAAATAGGTAATCATATAGCATCATAATGAATTCCATCGTAATCAATATAGGCAATACCAACATTCGTTTCGGACTGTTTGATGATGACAATTGTGACATCTCGTGGGTCATAAATACAAAACCTTACAAAACGACGGACGAATTGTATGTTCAGATTTTAATGCTGTACCAAACCTATAAAATTGATCCTCAGAATATTGATAAAGTGATCATTGGTTCGGTTGTGCCCCAGTTAACGAAAGTCGTGAGCAGCGGAATCAAAAAGATTCATAACAAAGTTCCGATCATCGTTGACAGGAATACGCCTTCCGGTGTGATCCCGAAGTCCAAACAAATGGGAACGGATATCTACGCCAACTTAGTGGCTGCACACAATCTCTATCCCGGAAAAAAGAAAATCATTATCGATTTTGGCACAGCGCTTACGGCAAGTTGTCTGGATGAGAATGGAGAGACTTTGGGTGTTATCATCGCTCCCGGAATTATCACTTCATTAAATAGTTTGATTCACGACACAGCTCAGCTTCCGGAAATCGAATTGGTAAAACCAAAGACTGTTCTTGGGCTGGACACCGTGACGTGTATGCAAAGCGGAATGGTGTACGGTTATCTTGGAATGGTGGAAGGTTTTATAGATCGAATTAATGGTGAGGTGAATGATGACTGTTTCGTCATTGCAACCGGTGGTGTGAGCCACGTTTACAAACCTTTGACAGACAAAATCAACATCGGCGACAGACTTCACACTTTGAAAGGATTGTATTTTCTTGGAAAGGAATTGTAACTATCTTTTATTCCTGAAAAAATCTTTTACAATCTGAGAACATTCGTTTTCCATGATTCCTGTTACGACTTCTGTTTTTGGATGGAGTGATAAACCTTTGTGAATAAAACCTCTTTGCTCATCCCTCGCACCAATCACAACTTTTGAAATTTGTGACCAGCTCAAAGCACCTGCACACATCACGCAAGGTTCCAAAGTAACATACATCTTACAATTCTGTAGATATTTCCCGCCAAGATAATTGGCTCCGGAAGTGATGGCCTGCATTTCTGCGTGCGCGGTAACATCATTCAAAGTTTCCGTAAGATTATGAGATTTTGCAATGACTCTGTTGTTGGAAACTATGACGCAGCCAATCGGAACTTCATCTTTTTCCAAAGCCATTTGAGCCTCGTGAAAAGCCATTTTCATAAAATATTCGTCGGTGAACATAACGCAAAAAAGTTTAGCACAAAACTAAACCTTTTTATTCATTAATGATAAAATCTATGTTCTAGAAACGATATCCAATTCCCAGCATTCCTTTACCGGTAAGATTATCGCCGTCATAGAAATCGATGTTGTTTTTACTGCCTCCAAATCTTCTTGCAAGTCCTCCGCTCACTTCAAAAACGATATTGTTTCTGGTAATCCATTTACCACCAAGCCCAATTCCGATTCCAACGGTTGTTCTTCTTATTTCTTCCGAGTAAGTATATGGAGCAGAGTTGGTGTAGGTGTAATAATAATCTGTTGTAGATGTGATTGGAACAAAGCCTTCTACAAAAAAACCGGCGGCATATTTTTTCCCGAAATACATTCTGTAGTAAGGTGAAATTTGGGTAAATCCTGTGTCGTCGAAGTCATCATTATTTCCGAAATAAAACATTCCATTGACTCCGACTCCCATATTTTCCGAGATCAGTCTTTCGTAAGAAATATTAAGGAGAGGAGTGGCGATCAGTTCTATAGGGCTGATCATCACATCATTTTTTCGTTCAGAAGTTGAGTTGGGATTTTCAGTTTGTGCACTGATTCCGGTTATGCCTAAAATTGCCAGGGCAAGAAGGCTAATGGTTTTTTTCATGAATGTTATTAGTTTTTTAAGATTGTATATTGTTTAAAATCTTAGTTTGTGAATATTTAGACAGGGGTCTTTTCCAATTTTGTCATATCTGCGATGCTTGTGTCCAAAATAGGAAGCATATTATCACGAACGTTGATTAATAATTTTCTAATACTGCAAGTGGCTTCATCTGTACAATCGGCGCACTTTTCATAAAAATTGAGAGATGCACAAGGTAACATCGCTACTGGTCCGTCTACAATTCTAATCACATCCAGAACTTTGATGTCGGCAGGATCTTTCATAAAAGTGTAACCACCTTCTGCGCCGCGTTCGCTTTTAAGAATTTTGTTCTGTTTCAGTTCACGAAGGATTTGCTCCAAGAATTTGAGCGGAATACGTTCATTCTCTGATATTTTTTTAGCAGAAAATAGGGAAGCATTGTTTGTCCTGTTCAGGAAAAGCAAAGTTTTGATGGCGTATTTGACTCTTTTTGAAAGCATAGTGTAAAAATAATCAAAATTTTATAACTCGGAAATAATATTAATTTCTAATAAAAAAAGCCGCCTCGTTTTTCCAAACAAGACGGCTATATTAATTATTATTTTTCCTTATGGGAACTTAACGCCTGAATAAGAGTTAGGGCTTATCATTGGAAGATTTGACCTATACTTCATGTTGATTGCTTTCAAAAACTCGTTTGCAATGATTGCATATCCTCTTCCGGTTGGATGTACACCATCTAGAGAGAATGCTCCTCCTGTTACAAATTTTGCGGTGTATTTAACACCGTCCCATTGTATTCCGGATGCAGAATTTAGTTCTATCATTTTGGATTTTGAGTCTACCAATGCCAACCCATAAGCTGATGCTAAGCTTGTAATAGAAGCATTATAAGCGTCTGTAGCAGCTGTGACCAATGCAGATTCTGTTTTAGTTAAAACGTATTGGTTATCTAGCGGAAAAGATACGCCATATACATTTATACTGGCAGGTGCATTAGGATTTGTTTTTGCTATAATAGTATTTGCAGGTAACAATATAAAGTCTTCAGAAGTTGCTTGTCTCGCCTGACCATAGATTTGTCCAAAAGCCGCTGCTGTAGCTGCACCTAAAGAAGGAGTCAAAGCAGCAGTTAACTGAGCCGACAAATTCGTAAGCGAAGTATCCTTAATCAATAAAGGATTTGCGGAAGTAGAAGATAATAAGTTAATTCTTGTTCCTGCCCCAAAAGCTGTTAAAGCCTGTTTAAGAGGACCATATAAACCTGAATTCAAAGCTGTAAGGTTTGCGCCTAAAGCAGCTGGTGTCAATGGATTATAAGGTACAGTCGTAAAATAAGGAACAGAAGAAACATAAGGAATATTAGAAATCGCTCCTTTGGTTGTGCCAACAGATTTTAATCCGTCAAGAACTCCTTTTATAGAAGCAGCAACAACATTCGGATCAGAAATATCGTTGGATCCATAAGTTGCTGGATTTGTATTTCCTTTTTGATCTACACCGCTTCCTCCACTTGTAGCATAACTTAGGACATCATTTGCACCAATCCAAAGAGAGAAAAAGGTTGGTTTTTGAGCCATTGCGTCTGCTAGAACCGTTGTTGAAGCAGAAGTTGCAAATCTTACAAAATAAGGATTAGCTCGTCCTAAAGATAGGTTTGCAGCACTTCCGTATCCAGGTGTAACCAGATGAAATGATTTTGCTCCGGGAACCCCCATATTTTGATATGGTCCACCTGAAGTTACATTGTCTAATGCAGCTGCGGGCGCAGAGTAAACCGGACTAAGCGCGCCATTTGAAACCTGTAATGTTAGTTTACCAGGATATAATATGTTTCCGTTGGCATCTTTCAAATCATTAAAACCTCCAACATCATTTGGCATCATAGGTTGTTTGAATTCACCGCCACCAGCAAGTTTCATTTGAGTAGCAAGCATCAGGGGATAAGATTCATTTTGTCCGCTGGAATATAATGTTCCGTCTCTGTATCCTGATGTCAAAGAGTTACCCAAAGCTACATATTTGGAGAAGTTAGCTTCTCCGGAAGTTACAACAACATCTTCTGTACTGTTATCGAAATCTGTCTGACAGCTTACCGCGAATAAAAGTGAAGCTGCTATAATTGATAAAAATATCTTTTTCATAATTAGTTCTATTTTTTAAAATGCGTTGTAAGATAATCCTAAACCAAAGTAAAATACTTTTGCCTTAGCCTGTCCGTAAAAACTGTTATAAGCATTATTAACTTTTCTGCTTTCCGGCATTGCATAAGCACCAGAAATATCTACACCCAATTTATTAAACTTAAGTCCAACTCCGGCGGTAATTACGTAATTGTCAAAAGACGGCGTTTCCGGGATGAAGTTTTCATCGGAATATGGAGACTCATCATAATACCAACCTGCTCTTGCAGCTATCATATCCGTAACCATATATTGTGTTCCTACGCGGAAAGTCTTGGCGTTTTTAAAGTTTTTAGGAGCTACCAATATTGTAGGATCTGCCTGATTACCAACCGGCGCATTAGCAAAATCCAAAGTCAGCTTATTATATCTTTCCCATCCGTGATAATTAAAATCTGCAGAAACCAACCACTTAGGCGTCACTTTGTAAGTTGCACCCAAAGTAATCTCATCTACCAAAGGCAAAGTCGCTTTGAAGGTATCTACTCCGCCAGTTGCTGCCAAACCAATATTAGGATATAATGCAGAAGAAACATTGAAAGTCGCTTTACCGTTTTCAGCCTTCATATCTACAGGAGAACGGTAAGCTACACTCACATCCCATTTACTATCCGGCTGGAAGTAGAAACCAAATCCAAAACCGTGACCTGTCGCTTCGTCATCCAGTAAGTTAAGAGATCCTCCAAGCTGAGTTACGCGTTTTGTCCAATCTACTTTCCCCCTTGCATAGATATAGCTAGCCCCAAAAGAAGCCCAAGGTGCTAATTTTACAGAAACCATTGGTTGGAAGAAGAAACTCTTCAGTTCTAGTTTCTCTACCATTTCTGCACCTTCCCATCCAGATGGCCATTCTATCGTGCTGCCGAATGGTGTTGTAATACTTAGTCCCACTGAAAGTTTGTCTACAATCTTATAAGCAGCGGCAAAATAAAATGGTGTTCCTAATGGATTATCTGTTTCGGTTTGCTTTAAAGTACTTGTATTTTGGAAAGTGATTTGATTTGAAACTCCAAAACCGCCCGCAACAACACTTACTTTGTTAGGAATAAAAGAAATACCTGCAGGGTTGAAAAATGCAATACTTGCATCCTCCGCGTGAGCACTCGTATGAGCCATCGCTAACTGCTTTACGCCCTGAAGAGATACCCGGAAACCTCCTGCGTATGCCATTACACCGGCTGCTAAGGCCGCAGTCATTAAAATTCTTTTCATATGATTATTATTAATGTTCCAAATTTATAATTATTTTGATAACAATTATAAAAAAACACAAAAAATGTTAAACATTGCTATTCTAAGAATAATTGTTTGATTTTGATAGATAATTAATTGTTTGATTAGTAGTTGTTTATGTTAATTATCATTTTTTTTTATGTTTCAGTTTAATTTTAAACAAGGCATCCTAAAACATCCTAAAACGGTTAAATCCATTTTAAGTATATCATAAAATTTGTGTTTATAATTTAATTATTTATCAATATTAATCGTGTATTAACTTAAAATTAACAAAAAAGTATTTTTAAAAAATATATTCGTCAAGCTTAAATAAAATTTATATTAACTTTGCAATCAGACATAAAAAAAATAAAATATGAGTTGTGGATGCAAAACATCCGGCGATTCTTCCCACTCTTGCGGTACGAAGAGTGCCAGTGGGTGCAGTAGTGTAGATACTTGTGGCAATAGTTATAAATTAAGTGTTTTTGACTGGCTTTCCGATGTTAATCCTTCGGGTTCAAAAAGTTCAGAATATGTGGAAGTTCGTTTTAAAAATGAACGTAAATTATATTATAGAAACGTCAACAACCTGCCTTTACATATAGGAAGTATCATTGCTGTAGAATCCAGCCCGGGTCACGATATAGGTGTAGTAAGTCTTTCTGGGGAACTCGTGAAGATCCAGATGAAGAAGAAAAATGTACACGAAGATAGCATACAAAAAGTCTATCGCCTTGCAAATCAAAAGGATGTAGAAACCTGGCAAGATCTTAGAAATAAGGAAAATGCCATCAAAGTTGATGCCCGTAAAATTGCTTACGGTCTCAACCTCGAAATGAAGATCACAGATGTTGAATATCAGGGAGATGGATCAAAAGTAACTTTTTATTACACAGCAGATAATCGAATAGATTTCCGTGTATTAATTAAAGAATATGCGTCAACTTTCCGGACTAAGATTGATATGAAGCAAATCGGATTCCGTCAGGAATCTGCAAAAGTTGGTGGTATTGGATCTTGTGGTCGTGAACTTTGTTGTTCTACCTGGCTTACGGATTTCCGTTCTGTAAATACCAATGCAGCGAGATACCAGCAGTTGAGCATCAATCCTCAGAAATTAGCAGGACAATGTGGTAAACTGAAATGTTGTCTTAATTATGAATTGGATACGTACCTCGATGTTTTGAGAGATTTCCCATCATCCAGTACAGTGCTGAATACGGAAAAAGGAAGAGCATTCTGTATCAAAATCGATGTTTTCAAAAAGAAAATGTGGTTTGCGTATGTGGAAAACTCGATGGCTTGGTACGATATCGATATCTATGAAGTTCAAAAGATGATTGCCATCAATAAAAAAGGCGAGAAATCTAAGGCTCTGGAAGACGTCAAAGTCATTGAAAATCGTATGGTTACTTCTGATTTGATTCAGGAAAACAGCGTTGACCGATTCGAAAAGAAAAATAGAAAACCAAGACCGAACAACAATAGCAACAGGGACAGAAATCCTAAACAACAGGAAAACAGAACTGCAAGACCACAATCGGAAAATAAAAATCCAAGACAGGTGGACAACAGAAACCGTCCGAATGATCAAAAGCCGGTAGAAAATAAAACTGCGGAATTAAAAGTTCAGTCGACTAATAATCAAGGTTCTGGCAATAAAAATCCAAGACAAACGGATAACAGGAATCGTCCAAACGAACAAAGACCAGTAGAAAATAAAGTAGCTGCGCCGAATGTTCAGACTACAGATGGTCAGCCTGCGGAAAATAAAACGCACAAAAAACCGTTCAAAAAACCGAAAAAGAAATTTCCGCCGAAAAATGAAGGTAATGCTTAGATCGATTGTTATTTTTATATTATTTTTATCCGTGATATCCTGTCAAAACGAAAATGAAAAAGTTTTGGTAAACGACATCAATAATCAGTGGAAAAAGAATGACGTTCAAACATTTGATTTTGATATTAAAGATGCTCAGAATCAGAAGAATCTAATGATAGTCGTTCGGAATAATAATGATTATCCGTACAGTAATCTCCGGCTGATCGCGAGTCTTGAAAATAATAAAAAAAAGATCTCAACCGATACGCTTAATTTTGTGTTAGCAAAACCAAATGGAGAATGGATAGGAACAGGTTTCGGAGATACGAAAGAGATTGTTTTTCAATATAAACTCAATTATAAATTTCCGCAAAACGGTAAATATTCTTTCAAAGTGATTCAGGCAATGAGGAAGAATGTTTTGCCGGGAATAGAAGATATAGGAATTAAAATTCAAAACTTAAAGCCATAATTTATTAATGGAAAATAAGAAAACTGAACATAAAACTTTTCCTCTGCCAGACAAGAAAAAAGCAAAATCCGGAATCAAAAAATGGATTAAGATCATTTGGATTGGATTTTTCGCTGTAGTTTTAGGAATTTCCGGATTGTTTTTTGCCGTTTCCCAAGGATTTGTGGGTGATATGCCGGACGTAAAGGAATTGGAAAATCCTGATATCTACGTTGCATCAGAGATATACTCATCAGACAATGTTCTATTAGGAAAATTTGAAAAAGAAAAGACCAAACCGGTGACTTACAAGCAGTTACCGCCATATTTGGTGTATGCATTGCAGGCAAAAGAGGATGAGCGTTTCAAGGAACATTCCGGAATAGATCTCAAGTCTATTGCCAGAGCCATCAGATACGGAGGCGAAAGAGGCGGAGGTTCTACCATTACGCAGCAGCTTGCCAAATTATTGTTTACCGGGAATGCTTCTCAAAACAGGATAGAAAGAATTTTTCAGAAACTGAAGGAATGGAGCGTTGCCGTAAGTCTAGAAAAACGCTATACCAAAGAGGAAATAATTGCATTATACTTCAACAAAATGGATTTCCTCTTCAATGCGAAAGGAATCGAAATGGCATCCAGGGTTTATTTTAATAAATCTGTCAATCAATTGACTTTGCCGGAAGCGGCCACTTTTGTTGCAATGTTGGAAGCGCCGAGGAGAAATAATCCTTACAGAAATCCGGAAAAGGCAAAAGTGAGAAGAGATGTAGTCTTGAAACAAATGCTGGAAACTGGATACATCGATAATTCTACTTATGAAAAAGCTTTTTCCACACCAATTGTTGTAGATTTCCATGAAATAGAAACAGTAGAGGATGGATTCTCATCGTATTATAAATTTTATCTGAGAAAAGAAATTCAACAATATCTTGAAACTTACGAAAAGGAAACAGGAAAAGAGCTGAATCTTTACAAAAATGGATTAAAGATTTATGTAACGTTAGATTCAAGAATGCAAAAATATGCTGAAGAGGCAATCAAAGAACATTTGACAGATCTTCAGAGAAGTTTTGATGGCGAAATGAGACGTAATTCAAACAGACCGTATTATTTCCTTTCAAAACCTGATATTAATAAGCTGATGATGTCTTCTGTACGAAGAACAGGCAGATACAAACAGCTGAAGGCCGAAGGAATGTCTGAGGATTCTATTATGCTGGATTTCCACAAACCTGTGAAAATGTCAAGATTTACCTGGCAAGGTGAGGAGGAAGTAGAGATGTCGCCTTGGGATTCTATCCGTTATCACAAGCAGATTGCACAGGCCGGACTGATGTCTATGGAACCTGCGACAGGTGATATCAAAGCTTGGGTCGGCGGTATCAACTGGCAGCATTTCCAGTACGATCATGTGAAACAAGGGAAACGTCAGGTAGGATCTACCTTCAAACCTTTTGTTTATGCCACGGCCATTATGCATCTTGGGATGACGCCATGTTCTACGGTTTCCAACGCAAGTTTTAATAAAGGAACTTACCACGTTCCGGGAAGAGGCGGAATGCTGACACTTAAAAATGCGTTAGCTCAATCTCAAAACCCCGTAGCGTTACGTTTGGCAGAGATGTCTGGAACGCAAAACGTCATACAAACCGCAAGAGATCTTGGGGTAACAACCGATATTTCCACCAGTTTGCCCATGGCATTGGGAACTTCAGATATTACGATTTATGAAATGTTGGGTGCTTACAGTACTTTCGCTAATTTCGGGAATTACACAAAACCTGAAATGATCTGGAGAATTGAAGATGCCAACGGACGTGTGATCAAAGAAGTAAAACCAGTCGTAAAAGAGGTGATGAACGAGATGTATGCCTACACAATGATCGATCTGATGAAAGGTGTAGCAGAATTCGGAACCGCTTCCGGCGAGTTGAGAAGACGCGGAATTCCGGCAACTGTAGAGATAGCAGGTAAAACAGGAACCACGCAGAACAACTCAGACGGTTGGTTTATGGGAATTGTTCCGAAACTTGCAACCGGAGTCTGGGTAGGATGGGAAGACAGAGCAACCCACTTCTGGAGTACAGGAGAAGGACAGGGAGCAAAAATGGGACTTCCGATCTGGGCAATTTTTATGAAAAAAGTATTTGCAGACAAAGCTTTGAATATCCTTACAGATGATAAGTTTATAAAACCTGCGAACTGGACAGGTAGTTGTTCGGATCTTAATAACCTTAGAAATGGATACGGCGATGATGGCGGATTGCAGTCAATAGACGAGCTCAAAAATCCGACACAAATCGTACCCGAAAAACCGGTGAAAAAAGAAGACCGTTCCAACGAAGCTCTTAATTCCGGAGAAGATATAGATTTTAATAAATAAAAAATATAACCCACATTTCTGATGTGGGTTTTTTGTAAATATGAAACTCAATCAAATTACTCAGAAATTCACGAAACTCTTTCCCGGAGATTTCTCAGGAAATACAATGCAGAGACAAACGTCGGATGTGATGTTTTGCATTGTGAAACCTGCTGATTTTGAAAGAACAGTATTAATTGATTTTAATGAAAATCTTGCAGAGGAAATAGGTCTTGGAAGAATTGAAAGTCAATTGGATAAAGATTTCCTCGCAGCACAGAATCTTCCGGAAAATGTAGAAACTTATGCCACCGCTTATGCCGGGCATCAATTTGGAAATTGGGCAGGACAATTGGGCGACGGAAGGGCAATTTATGCAGGCGAAATCCCCAATGGAAGCAAACAAACAGAAATCCAATGGAAAGGAGCAGGAGCAACACCATACTCAAGAAGTGCTGATGGTAGAGCGGTTTTACGATCATCAATCCGGGAATATCTGATGAGCGAAGCAATGTTTCATCTCGGCGTTCCAACAACCAGAGCTTTGAGCCTTTCAAAAACGGGCGAAGATGTAATCAGAGATATTCAGTATTCCGGGAATCCGCAAAAGGAGCAAGGTGCAGTTGTCGTGAGAACGGCAGAATCATTTCTTCGTTTTGGTCATTTCGAATTGTTGTCTGCCAGAAAACAAGAGGATTTATTAAAGCAATTAGCTGACTACACAATTGAAAATTTCTTCCCCGAAGTTTCTTCAGAAAATAATCCAAGTAAATATATCGATTGGTTTCAGGCAATTTGCGACAGAACTTTAAAAATGATTATTGATTGGTATCGCGTCGGTTTCGTTCACGGTGTGATGAATACCGATAATATGTCGATTCTTGGATTGACGATAGATTACGGACCGTATTCTATGATGGATGGTTATGATTTGGAATTTACACCAAACACCACAGATTTGCCGGGAAGGCGATATGCTTTTGGGAAACAAGGCCAGATTTCACATTGGAACTTGGCGACTTTGGCGAATGCCATTTTTCCTTTGATCAATGATGCTGATATTTTAGAAAAAATTTTAGATGATTTCAGGAAACAATTTTGGGTAAAACACGACAGGATGTTGGCAGACAAATTTGGTTTCGATGAGGTTTTGGCAGAAGATGAACGCTTTTTCACAGAATGGCAGCAGATGATGCAGGATTTGAATTTGGATTACTCTTTATTTTTCCAACAGCTTGAAAAACAAATTTCTCATATTAAAAGAGATGATTTCAAAGATTCTTTTTACCGAAATCTGACTGAAATTGATTTAAAAAAATTATCATATTTCATCGAAAAATATCAGGCAAGAAAACTTAAAAATAATATTTTAGAAACCGAGTCTCTGGAATTAATGTCCAAAACAAATCCGAAATTCATTCTCAGAAATTATCTTTTGTTCGAAGCAATTCAGGATGCAGAAAATGGGAATTATGAGATGTTCTTCAAGCTGAAAAAAGCTCTAGAAAATTCTTACGAAAACCTGTATCCGGAATTCAATAAAAAACGACCTTCAAAGTATGATAATCAGACGGGGAGTAGTCAGTTGTCTTGTAGTTCTTAGTAGTTATTTATATTAATTCGATTCTCTCAAATTTTAAAACCAGCCTAATTGCTTGGAAAACCACCCTTTTTGGCTCATCGGCGAGCCTTTTTGGTTCAAAATAGATTTCCAGATTTAAGTTTTAACTCTATTTTTGCAAAAATATCTCAAGTTTGAAACTCCTGAACAAATTTTTATCCTTCCTAAAGATCGTTTTCCCATCCACCAAAACCGAAGGTTTTATCTTTCTGTTTTTCGTGATTGCATACGGCGCAAATGCGTGGTTCATTGCTGAAAATTTCAGTATTATCTATGATGACAGAATTCCGTGGGACGGCTATTTTAGTTTTGATAACAGAGCGATTGTGCAGACTGGCGGTGGTTTTGAGCGGCATCCACTTTCAAACTATTTCTTTGATGTGATTCGGGATCTTGCAATGTGGATTTCAGGAAACCATTATAATTCAACTTTCAGATTGGTTTTGGCATTGCTTTCTACTTCAATTATCAGTTTAGCCAATATTCAGATTTTCAAATATCTTAATAATATCATTCAACTTCCGCTGAAAATCAGTTTATTAATTCTCTTTTTTTACGGTTTGTTTGTGACCAATATTCTGTTGAGTTTCACACCGGAAACTTACACGTACACTTTGCTTTTCTTATCGATATTCAATTATTATTCAGCGAAGAAAATCAATGAAGAGAAACCTGTTTCATTTGCAGCTACGATCTTTGGTTCGGTTTTTATCGGCGGTTTGACAATCACGAATATTGTCAAAGTCTACATTCCGTTTTTGTTTGAGAATAAAATCTTCTGGAACTGGAAGAAGATCGGAGTTGCGGTTTCGAAAATTGCTGTTTCTGCTGGCGTTTTTATCTTTTTATTTTTATTAAGACTTGATTTTAACATTCAGAATTTTTTTACCAAAACCGAAGAGCAATACGACAAATTCTCAAAACCTAAACTGACGCCGCTTTGGGATATGATCTGTTCCTGGTTTTTCGGCGGCAATATTCTGTTTTCCAATTATGAAATCAGAGATTATCACAACAAGGACAAAACCTTCTATTACAAAGCTTTGTTTATGGATGTTTATTCATCTGTCGTTCCTTATATTTTCATAGGAATTATACTATTAATGGTCATTTGGAGCCTTTTCAGGAACTTCATAAACAAGCTTGTCTGGATTTTGGTAATTTCATTTTTGGTTGATATTATGATCCATTGTGTTCTGAAATTCGGGCTTCACACGTCGTACATTTACGGTGGACATTTTGTTTTCGTTTATCCTTTGCTGATTGGCTGGCTGTTTTTCAGTCTTAAAGAAAGTAAATTACCATTGACATTTTTGTACGGAATATTGCTAATTCTGACAGTTTATCTTGGGTTCAATAATTTTTATCGATTGACGGAGTTTTATCAATTTCTGGAAACTTACTACAAATAAAAAATGCCTTCAATATCTGAAGGCATTTTTCTATTATTTAATTTTAATTTATTTCGCTTCTACGCAGAATACAGCGTAAGGAATGACAGTTGCCGTTGGATAGACTCTTTTGATATTACGAAGATCATCAGAAGCGCTTTGTTTGGAAAAATAACTTCCAGCCAAAATCTTGTAATTTGGTCTGAGTGAAGCATCTTTCTCAACTTTCAGATTTCTGAAGTTATTTCTGAATTCCGAACTGATTCTAGTAGCCTCCTCATTACTTTTGACCACAACAACCTGGATTTTGAAACCCATTATTTTAGGGTTTTTCCTGCAGATCTCAGCATTTGTAAGCTCTCTATTGGCAACTAAAATTTTTGGAGGTGTTTTCACAGGATTGTCAGAAAACCGGTTGCAATTGCCTTTCACCTTTTCCAAAGCATCATTTATACGTTCATCTAGAGAGAAGGAAAGCTCAGTTCCGGAGATGGTGTCTTTCTTCACAATGTACTGAGCATCAATTTGGTAAAAAGAAAACACGGTAACGAGTATGAAAAGCTTAAGCAGATTGTTCATTTAATATTTATTTTCAGCAAATTTAAAATAAATTGAATGAAACGCAAACCTGGTTATTTAGAACTGTTACAAATTAATTAGAATTGAGAAAAACCATACGATAAGGTCTTCTTAATTTTTGTTAAAGTACTATTTTTGCGGAATTGAATGTAACAGTCAATAGAATTTACTAACCCAAGATTATATAAATGATTAGTTGGAGAAAGCATTACAAAAAGGGTCTGATAGCAATTAGTTTATTGTTGTCAACCGGCGCTTCCGTTTATGCACAAGGCGATCCGAAAAAAGGACAGGAGCTTTTCAAAGCGAACTGTACAGCTTGTCACGCTTTGGACAAAAAAGTTGTAGGGCCTGCACTTGGCGGTGTTGTTGAGAAAGTCAAAAAAGATGGTCAGGATGTTGACTGGCTTCATAAGTGGATCACGAATAATGAGAAACTGAGAGCGTCAGGCGATGCATACGCAAACAAGATCTATGAAGAAAATGGAAAAGTTGCGATGCAGGTATTCGAAGGGAAACTTTCTGATCAGGATATCGATGATATCTTGGAATACACGACTAATCCGCCGAAAGAAGAGCCGGCAGCTGACGACAAATCGGCAGCAGGTGCTGTTGACAGTACAGCAGCTATCGAAGCTCAAAAAGCACAACAGCTTAATTCTAAAATCGTGATCGCAGCATTGATTGCTATTGCAGGTTTATTATTCTGGTTGTTGATCAAAATTCGTCAATTAGTTAAATTACAGCAGACCCCGGAATTATCAGATCTTAATTCTACAAGAGTCGTTTCTTATTCGGCGATGTATGAGAAATACAGCTACGTAGGAAAAGGACTTATTGGTTTGTTGGCTTTATTCGCAGTTTATGGCGTTTGGAACTGGTTGATGTGGATTGGTGTTTACAAAGGATACGCTCCTGAGCAGCCAATTTATTTCTCTCACAAAATCCACGCAGGCGAAAATAAAATCGACTGTCAGCTGTGTCACTCAAGTGCAAAATACGGTAAAGTCTCTGAGATTCCTTCTCTTAACGTTTGTATGAACTGTCACCGTTCTATTTCCGAGTACAAAGGAAAATATCTTGAGCCAGGAAAAGACAGAGAGTTCTACACAGGTGAGATTCAAAAAATATATCAACACGTAGGTTGGGATGCTGACAAACAGGCTTACACAGGTAAAACAGAACCTGTTGAGTGGACAAGAATCCACAATATGCCGGATTTTGTTTACTTCAATCACGCTCAGCACGTTGTTGCAGGAGAGCAGGCAATCATCACTGGATTCAACGCCAAGCAGAAAGATGCAGCCAACAAAATTGATGTCGTATGTAAAGCTTGTCACGGAAAAATTGATACAATGAACGTCGTTCAGATGGCAAACAACTTCACAATGGGTTGGTGTATAGAATGTCACAGAACTACAGAAGTAGATATGAACAACGGTTACAATAAAGAGTACTTCAAAAATCTGCACGATAAGTTGAAAAAACAATATGGTGAAGGATCCAAAATCACTGTAGATGCAATTGGAGGTCTTGAGTGTGGTAAATGTCATTATTAATAATATAAATTAGAAGTATAAATGGCTTCAAATAAAATACAATTCAGAAGTATTCACGAACTAAAAGATCCAAGCCTTAACGGGAAATTGGCGCTGAAAGAGTTTCAGAATGAAATTCCGGTAGATGAATTCTTGGGAGATGCTGATAATAATTCAGGGACTTCTCGTAGAGATTTTCTTAAATTATTAGGTTTCTCTACGGCTGCCGTTACATTGGCAGCTTGTGAAGCACCGGTTATCAAAACGATTCCTTATGTGGTAAAGCCACATGACATCATTCCGGGGATTCCAAATTATTTTGCCTCTTCATATTTCGATGGCTACGATTTCTCAAGTGTTTTAGTAAAAACGAGAGAAGGGCGGCCAATCAAAATTGAACCAAATCCTGTTGCGGGTTCTCTGGGAACTACCAACGCGAGAGCACAGGCAAGTGTACTTTCTCTTTATGATAATGATAAAGTGAAAATGCCTGCTCTGAATGGAGATGAGCAAACCGATTTTAATAAAGTTGATGATTTTATACTGAAAGGTTTAGCAGAATCTCAGGCAAGCGGTAAGAAGATTGTGGTTTTGTCCCACTCTTATCCAAGTCCAACTTTCAAGAAATTGTTTGGAGACTTTAAAACTAAATATCCTTCTGCAGAACTTATCACTTACGATGCAATTCCTTACGCTGCAGCACTAGACGCAGCTCAGGAAGTTTTCGGCCAGAGAGCTTTGCCGGTTTATGATCTCAGCAAATCTCAGTTAGTGGTTTCTTTCAACGCAGATTTCTTAGGAGATTACAACGCATCCAGCTTAGAAGTTTCTTATGCTGCGGCAAGAAAACCAGGACCGGAAATGTTGAGACACATTCAGGTGGAGTCTAATTTAAGTTTGACAGGCGCTAATGCCGATTCAAGATTTAGATTAAAGCCAAGTGCTGTTTTCAAAACTTTGGTGGAAGTTTATAACGGACTGAACGGCGGAACTGCTGACAAAGCGGCTTCTGAAATCGTAAAAGAACTTCAGGCAAAAGGCAGCAACGCTGTTGTATTGGCTGATGGTTCAAAAGCGGCTTACGTTTTAGCTCATTTAATTAATCAAAAATTAGGATCTACAGCTTTTACAGGTAAAGCTAATTTCCTTAAAGAATACGACAACGCTAGATTCAACGAATTTTTATCTTGGTTGAATGGCGGTCAGGTAGGTGTTCTCATCACCAATAATATCAACCCAATCTATTCTCACGCAAAAGGAGAATCTCTTAAAGCTGCGATTTCTAAAGTTCCTTATTCTGTAGCTATTACAGATAAGAAAAATGAAATGTACAAAGCTGCAAAAGCTGTGATTCCTTTCGCACATTGGTTGGAGTCCTGGGGAGATATCACGCCGGAAACTGGTGCATACTCATTGATGCAGCCAACGATCCAAAAGATCTACAAATCAAGACAATTAGAGGAATCTCTTTTGGTTTGGATAAATGGCAAAAACAGTCCTGCTAACAATTATTACGATTATCTTAAAGCAAATGCTTTAACGCTGAATGAAGGGAAATCTTTCAATAAGACCCTTTATAACGGATTTTCAACTGGCGGTCTTTCAACTGGATTGACTTACGCAGGCGGAAACGCAGCTCAGGCTGTTGCTGAATTATCAGCTTTCAAACCTGCTCAATTAGAATTACAACTTTATACCAAACCAGCAATTGGTGACGGAACACAGTCCAATAACCCTTGGTTGATGGAGCTTCCGGATCCAATTTCAAGATTGTCTTGGGATAATTATTTGACAATTTCTCCGAAAGATGCAGAAGCTATGGGTCTTGAAAATAGCCTTAATGCAAGAATGCAGCTGGACGGAGATTTGGTTAACCTGACTGTAAATGGTGTGACATTGAAAGATGTTCCTGTTTTCATTCAGCCTGGACAAGCGGAAGGATCTTTGGGTCTGGCTTTGGGTTATGGTAAAAAAGATTCAGGTAAAGTTGCTAATACGGGTATTAATGCTTATCCAATTTTTGATGGTTACAACACAGTTCTTACTAATGTAAAAATTGAGAAAACCGGAGAAGACTACGAGTTTGCAGGAATGCAGCTTCAAAATACATTGATGGGACGTTACGAGATTGCTAAAGAAGTTTCTTTAGATGATTTCATCAACAAACCTGTAGACGAATGGAATAAGCCTTTGGCAATGCACACGATTGGAGGTGAACTTCCAATAGGGAAAGTTGACCTTTGGGATTCTTATGATGATACAGATGGTCCTCACTTCAATTTGTCAGTAGATCTTAACTCTTGTACTGGTTGTGGTGCTTGTGTCGTAGCTTGTCAGGCAGAAAACAACGTTGCTGTTGTAGGTAAAGAAGAGATCAGAATGTCGAGAGATATGTATTGGTTAAGAATCGACCGTTACTACTCTGCAATCGAGAAAATCGAAACTAAAGAGCAGATCGACAGAGGTCTAAATGCCGCTCAACTTTATGGTGGCCCTTTCACAGAAGGTATTTTGAACCATCCGGCAGATAATCCTGATGTGATCTTCCAACCGGTAATGTGTCAGCACTGTAACCACGCACCTTGTGAGACTGTTTGTCCTGTTGCTGCAACATCGCACGGAAAACAGGGTCAAAACCAAATGGCTTACAACAGATGTATTGGTACAAGATATTGTGCAAATAACTGTCCTTATAAAGTGAGAAGATTCAACTGGTTCAATTACGCATTGAATGACAAGTTTGACTTCAATATGAATAATGACCTTGGAAGAATGGTTCTTAATCCTGATGTTGTTACAAGAACAAGAGGGGTGATGGAGAAATGTTCTATGTGTATCCAAATGACTCAGACTACAATTCTTGAAGCTAAAAAAGACGGTAGAAGAATTGCAGACGGAGAATTCCAGACGGCTTGTTCCAAAGCTTGTTCTACAGGATCTCTTAAATTTGGAGATATGAATGACGTAGCTTCCGAAGTTAGAAGTCTATTCAACGGGAATAGAAAATATGTATTGCTGGAGGAGATTGGTACAAAACCAAACGTTTTCTATCATACAAAAATCAGAAACAGAAAAGAAAGTTTAAATAATAAATAGGTAAAAAATGTCAGGACATTACGAAGCTCCGATAAGGGAACCTTTAATTATTGGTCACAAGACTTATCACGATATCACAGAGGATATCGCAAGACCTATCGAAGAACGCGCAGGGAAATTATGGTGGGCATCATTGTATGCCGCTTTAATTCTGTTTGTTTACGGATTTGGTTGTATTGCATACACCATCGGAACAGGTATCGGTGCCTGGGGACTAAACAGAACCATTAACTGGGGTTGGGATATTACCAATTTCGTTTGGTGGGTAGGTATCGGTCACGCAGGAACATTGATCTCTGCCGTACTATTATTATTCAGACAAAGATGGAGAATGTCCGTTAACCGTTCTGCAGAAGCAATGACGATCTTCGCAGTTTGCCAGGCGGCTATCTTCCCGGTGATTCACATGGGTAGAGTTTGGGTTGGATATTGGGTTTTCCCTTTGCCAAACCAATTTGGTTCTCTTTGGGTTAATTTCAACTCACCATTGCTTTGGGACGTATTTGCGATTTCTACTTATTTCTCTGTATCAGTGGTATTCTGGTTTATGGGATTGATTCCTGACTTTGCAATGATCCGAGATAGAGCGAAAACGCCTTTTAATAAAAAGATTTATACAATCCTTGCCTTCGGCTGGGGTGGAAAAGCAAAACACTGGCAGAGATTCGAAGAGTTATCTTTGGTTTTAGCAGGTTTGGCAACACCACTTGTATTCTCGGTACACACCACGGTATCATTTGACTTTGCTACATCGGTGATCAAAGGTTGGCACTCAACCATATATCCACCATATTTCGTAGCAGGAGCTATCTTCTCAGGATTTGCGATGGTACAGACATTACTGTTAGTTGCTAGAAAAGTTTGTCACCTAGAAGACTATATCACTTTGTACCATATCGAAATTATGAACATCGTAATCGTAGTAACAGGTGGAATGGTAACTGTTGCTTATGCCACTGAATATTTTATCGGTTGGTATTCCGGATCAAGATTTGAAGATTTTACATATCTATCTCCAGGAGCAGCAACTGGTCCTTACTGGTGGGCATTCTGGGCATTGATTATCTGTAATCTTGTAGTGCCTGCAGCATTCTGGTTCAAAAAAGTTAGAACGAATATATTCTGGACATTTGTAATTGCATTGATCATTAATATCGGAATGTGGTTTGAGCGTTTTGATATTATCGTTATCAACTTGTCAAGAGATTATTTACCATCATCTTGGACAATGTTTAAACCAACAATTATTGACGTTGGAGTATATCTTGGAACGATTGGTTTCTTCTCAGTATTATTCTTATTGTATGCAAGAACATTCCCTGTCATTGCACAAGCAGAATTGAAAAGTATTTTGAAAATTTCCGGTGAAACTTATAAAGCAAAAGAAGGAGATGAGCACCACTAAAATTATATATGGACTTTACGGCGACGACGATGATTTGATGCACGGCGTGAAAGCCTTTACGGATAAAGGAATCAGTATAAACGAAGTGTATACACCGTTTCCTGTTCACGGACTAGACAAAGCACTTGGACTGAAGAAAACCAGAATCTCGGACGCTGCATTTATTTATGCTTGTTACGGTATTACGATTGGTATTACCTTGACTGCTTGGATTATGAACCACGACTGGCCACAAAATATTGGTGGGAAACCATCATTTGACTGGTTGCATAATTTTCCTGCGTTCATTGATCCAATGTTTGAATTAATGGTTTTCTGTGCAGCTCACCTGATGTCTCTTACTTTTCTTGTAAGAAATAAAATGTATCCTGGTGCAAAACCTCAGAATCCGGATCCAAGAACTACAGATGACAAATTTATGATAGAGTTTGTTTCTGACGATGTTGAAACGATAAAACAACTGTTGATAGATACAGGTGTTGAAGAAATAACAGTTAAAGATGCTTAAGATGAAGAATAGTATATTAAAAATTACGGCAATCTTTGGTTTAACTACTGTTTTACTGAATTCTTGCGGTGGACCTAAAGATAACCCGCCTTTGGTATATTTTCCGGATATGTATTTTCCTGTGGCTTATGATCCTTTGATGAAGGCTAAGGATGCTTATTCCGATCACGAAAATGAAATTCCTGCATTTGTTTCCAGAAATGGGGCAACAGGGCTTTCTCCTGTAGAAGGTACTGTACCACAAAACAGAGACGGAGTCATAAGTGAGGAGACATTACCAAAAAATGTAGACGAATACAATGCTGGCTATGATGCTGCAAAACTAATAACTACTTCGCCTCTGAAACCTGAAAATCTTGAAAAGGATTTGGCGAGAGGAAAGATCTTATTTGATCATACTTGTTCTGCTTGTCACGGAACTGCTGGAGACGGGCAAGGACCAATTGTGAAAAGCGGTGCCTATGCAGGTGTTCCAAATTACGCAGATAGAGACATTACGATAGGTTCTGTACATTATGTTTTGACTAATGGTAGAAACGCGATGGGTTCTTATGCAGGACAACTTAACGTAGGAGATAGATGGAGAGTAGCTTTGTATGTTTATAATACCTTCAAAGCACCGACAGCAGGAACTGCTGCTCCAGCTCCGGTAGCAACTGCGACACCAGCTGCTAACGCTACGACTGAAAAAACTTCTACTGCAACTGCACCGGAAGCTAAAACCAATGCTAAATAAAAAAAGAAAAAAATGTATAGTTTTTCACCTAAATTAAAATTGTATTCTATCATACTCATTGTTGTAGGAGTTGTTTTATTCGGGATTGGTTATGCTCTTAACCATGGATTGGATGATGCTACAATTTCTCATTGGATGGAGTCTGTTCATTCAAAAGGTCACGAGGCTCCTTCTCATTCCAGTGAATTAGTAGGACCACAGGATCACGGTGCTCATCTGGAGCATGCAAAACATCAGATCCACAATCAGCCT
Source organism: Chryseobacterium sp. TB1-D10 (assembly GCF_059803555.1). Classification (NCBI taxonomy): domain Bacteria; kingdom Pseudomonadati; phylum Bacteroidota; class Flavobacteriia; order Flavobacteriales; family Weeksellaceae; genus Chryseobacterium; species Chryseobacterium sp. TB1-D10. Next base: position 231,632 of record NZ_JAPFHB010000001.1, read on the forward strand.
TTGGCAGCAATTCATACATTTGCCGTATTCTTTTTTGGAATTAGCTGTTGTGCATTGTTCTTCTACAGTATTCAGCACGCTGCTCACGCAGGTTGGTCTATTATTGTAACAAGAGTGATGGAAGCTGTTGCGTCTTTCATACCGTATGGAGGAGCACTTTTAATTATTCTTACGATTCTTAATATCACCGGAGTTGGACATATATTCCACTGGATGGATCCCGAACTTACAGATCCAAATTCACCGGAATTTGATGTTATTTTATATGAAAAATCAAGATTTCTTAATATCCCTTTCTATTTTATCAGAACTTTGATCTATACTTTAGGAGCATCATTCTTTGTTTGGAAACTTAAAAGCCTTTCCAAAAAAGTAGATGAAAACAAAGGAGACAGAAAAATCTATGCTAGCCTTTACAGCTGGAACGTAGGTTACATCGCATTCTTCGGATTTGCATCTGCTGCATGGGCTTGGGATTGGTTGATGTCTATAGATCCACATTGGTATTCTACACTTTACATATGGTATTCTATGGTTAGCTGTTTATCAACTGCAGTTGCCTGTATCATTTTGGTAAGTGTTTATATTAAGAAAAAAGGTGTTTATCCTCAATTTAATAACAATCATCTTCATGATTTGGGTAAATTCCTTTTTGCAACAAGCTTGCTATGGAGTTATCTGTGGTTCTGTCAATTTATGTTATATTGGTATGCTAACGTACCGGAAGAGATTAATTATTTCTTTGGTAGATTTGAATACTATAAACCAGTTTTCTTACCAATGCTTGTTATCAACTTCTTAGTGCCGCTATTGGTTTTAGTGAGCAGCAGCATCAAGAGAAATTATAAAGTGGTGACATTTATGGCTTGCCTGGTTATCTTTGGTCACGCTGTAGATTATTTCAATATGGTAATGCCTGGGACAGTAGGTCCTTACTGGAACAATCTTCCAATGGCATTGTTGGTATTAGGTTCATTTATTTTTGTAGTTGGTCTATTTGTTTTTGCTGTAATGACAGCATTATCCAAACTAAAATTGATGCCGACAGGAAATCCGTTCTTCCACGAATCAGAGATTTACGAATATCCATTCTAATTCATTTTAGAACAATCAGTATAAACCCAGCAGAGATGTTGGGTTTTTTTATTAATTTTAAGGAAACATAAAAAAACAAATGATTCATAAACTTCCAATAGAAAATATTCTCTTTATCGATATTGAAACCGTTCCACAAATTGACTCTTGGAATAGTTTAGATCCAAATACACAATATCTCTGGGATAAGAAAACCAAACCTCAAAGAAAAGAAGAAATAGAAGCTTCGGATTTCTACGAACAGCGAGCTGGAATAATGGCAGAATTTGGAATGATCATTTGCATATCGATTGGGATGATTGATACGAATTCCGGAAAACTAAAGATCAAAACATTCTCTGGAGAAGAGAAAAACTTACTAATTGAATTTTGTGAATTATTTAATTCTCCCAGGATGAACAATGTGATTCTTTGCGCACATAATGGTAAAGAATTCGATTTTCCATACATAGCCAGAAGACTTTTGGTCCACGGCATTCAACCGCCAACACCATTTCAAATGTTTGGAAAGAAACCTTGGGAAATTCCTCACATCGATACAATGGAGCTTTGGAAATTCGGAGATTGGAAAAGTTATGTTTCGCTGGAATTACTGGCTCACATCTTCGGAATTCCAACACCAAAAGATGATATCGATGGAAGTATGGTTGCCGATATATACTACAAAGACCGTGATATAGACAGAATCATTCATTATTGTGAAAAAGATGTCTTAACTTTGGCAAACATTTTCCGGCGTATGCGTCAGGAAGATTTATTAAAAAGATTAGATTAAAATGAAACTTACAGACGATCAAATTGCAGATATAGGCGAAGAAATAATTAAGGAACTGAAATCCGTTTATGACCCGGAAATCCCCGTTGATATTTATGAACTGGGACTGGTTTACGACGTTCAGATCTCAGAAGAAGCAGACGTTTTGGTTACAATGACATTGACATCTCCTAATTGTCCGGTTGCAGAAACATTACCTGTAGAAGTTGAGGATAAAGTACGGGGTGTAGAAGGCGTAAAATCTGCTAAAATAGAATTGACCTTTGAACCGACCTGGACCAAAGAAATGATGAGTGAAGAAGCCAAGTTTGAGCTTGGTATGTTATAAAAATAAATCCTGCAATTTGCAGGATTTTTTCATTTCAAAAATGAATTATGATTTTTTTCAAAGCCAATCGTCGTAGATTCTCCGTGCCCGCTGAAAACTTTCGTGCTTTCCGGAAGCGTTAGTAATTTAGTTTTGATACTTGTGATCAATTGGTCATAATCGCCTTTGTAAAGGTCTGTTCTGCCGATGCTCATCATAAAAAGTGCGTCGCCGGAAATCACAAATTCATTCTCCGAATTATAAAAAGCAACACTTCCCGGCGAATGTCCCGGAATATCAAAAATCTGAAAAATGTCAGAACCTAATTTTAAATTGTCGCCTTCTTCTATATTTTGAATTTCGCCTTTAAAAGCTGGGAAAAAGAAACCATAATTCTTTGCCGTGAAAGGTGCTTTTTCCAGGATCTCGATTTCATTAAGATGAACCAAAACCGGAACTTGGAACGTATCATAAGCCCATTGCAAACCAATTATATGATCGATATGGGCGTGAGTCAGTAAAATATTTTGAATTTTAAGCTCATTGGATTTTATAAAATCTGCCAGAACTTTTGTCTCAGCATCCGGCATATTTCCGGGATCGATAAGAAAAGTTTCCTTTTCATCGTTATAAATGAGGTACGTATTTTCGGAAAAGGGATTGAAGGTGAAGGATTCTACGTGTAACATTTTTTTAATTTAACTGTAAAAATATAAAACATTAACTTAGCGATATGAAGTTAACCAGACTATTTTTTCTTTTTTTAAGTACAATTTCTTTTGCTCAGGAAATCAGAAGTGTACAGGTTTTCAATCCCAAAACCAATGATGAAACGGCTGTTATAGCTCAGGGTCAACAATTAATTTTAAGATTTGATGATCTTTCCAACTCCAGCCAGCTCTACCGCTATACCTACAAACATTACAACAGAAACTGGGAAGAGGACGGACTTTTTTTCACAGAATATGCCAATGGAAGTATGAATGCTTTGATCGATCAGTTCCAATATTCTTTCAACACTTATCAGAAATACACGCATTACGAGTTGGTTTTTCCGAACGAAAAAATTCAGCCAAAAATTTCAGGGAACTATGAGATCATTGTTTATAAAGACTCTCAGGACAAGCCATTGTTCAAAAAGAGGTTTTCAATTTATGAAGACGGCGCCAATCTCGGAATTAATGTAACCAGATTCATCGATGCAAAAAATCCAAATGCGAAACAACGTCTTGAAATTCAGGCTACAGGAAATGGTTCGGGAATCACCAATAATCTGTCATCATTATCATTAAGTGTCATTCAAAATAACAATTGGGGAATTTCTTTGACCAATATCCGTCCAAGTTCGACTTTAGGGAATCAATTGTTGTTTCAACAGCTTGGACTCGCCTTTCCAGGGAATAATGAGTTTTATTACTTTGATAATAAAGTGATGAATCAGGCTTTGGATATGGTTGCGAATACGGAAAATATTGATGGTAAAAACTACACTTATCTGCATCCGGTTTGGGCCTATCCGGGAGATTATCAGTACCAGCCAGATGTGAATGGCGCTTTCTATTTCAGAAGAAATGACCTTGGAATAGAAAGAGATGCTGACAGAGAAGGCGATTATTCTTGGGTATTTTTTGCACTTGACAGTCAAAAATCAGATAAAGAATTTTATGTTTTGGGAATGTTCAACGATTATAAAGCGGATGCAAAAAGCCAAATGTTTTACGATGAAAAAGCGCAGAAGTACATCGCTAAAATCTATCTGAAGCAGGGATTTTACAGTTACATTCTCGCTACAAAAGGTTCTGACGGAAAACTTAATTACGGCGAAATCAATGGAAACTTCTGGCAGACAGAAAATCTTTATCAAGCTTTTTTATATTACACACCATTTGGAAGAAACTTCGATGGGTTGATTGGGTATGGAGAATTTAGAACACCTGTGAGATAATTTTGTATTAAAATCGCAACCGTTTTAAGTCGTTTGGAATAATTTTCGCTATGCCAACCATAAAACATTCTTATGGATCTCAGTTTTGAAAACAACAAATCCGGAAACGGTGGTTACATCACTTTAAAAGATGGAATAGAAGATGTCGGAAGGTTGACTTATACAATCGTTCCCGAACTCAAAAAATTAATTGTCAGCTACGTGATGGTTTTCCCAAAATTTGAAGGACAAGGTCTCGGAAAAAAATTGGTAGAAAAATCAGTAGAATTTGCCAGAAAAAATGGCTGGAAAATAAAAGCACATTGCTCTTATGCTCACGCAGTTCTTAGTAGAAAGGATGATGTTGAAGATATTTTGGTTTCTTAAAACTGTAAAATGTATTAAGTAAAAAGTATAATGTAAATCCCATTACATAAATTAAATAAAAATTCCGAATCTGATCTGATTCGGAATTTTTATTTTTAAAATACATTGTACTTTTTACAATGTACAATCAATTTATCTGTTCATAGACATCAAAAATTCCTCGTTGTTCAATGTAGCTTTCATTTGTTTTTGAACAAATTCCATAGCTTCCATAGGATTCATATCAGCAAGATATTTTCTCATAATCCACATACGCTGCATCGTAGCCTCGTCCAAGAGAAGATCATCTCTTCTTGTGCTGGATGAAACCAAATCCACAGCCGGATAGATTCTTTTATTTGCGATTTTTCTGTCCAGTTGCAATTCCATATTTCCGGTTCCTTTGAACTCTTCGAAGATTACCTCGTCCATTTTGGAACCTGTATCGATCAAAGCAGTTGCGATGATTGTCAAAGATCCACCATTTTCGATTTTTCTTGCGGCACCGAAGAAACGTTTCGGTTTGTGAAGTGCATTGGCATCCACACCACCAGAAAGTATTTTCCCGGAAGCTGGTGTTACAGTATTATAAGCTCTTGCCAATCTTGTGATCGAGTCTAATAGAATGACAACATCGTGTCCGCATTCTACCATTCTTTGTGCTTTTGACAACACCAAATTCGCCACTTTTACGTGCTTATCTGCTGCTTCATCAAAAGTTGATGCGATAACCTCTGCGTTTACACTTCTTTGCATATCAGTAACCTCCTCAGGGCGTTCGTCAATTAGAAGAACCATCATGTAAGCTTCCGGGTGGTTTGCAGAAATAGCGTTTGCGATATCTTTAAGCAAAATCGTTTTACCGGTTTTTGGCTGTGCAACAATCATTGCTCTTTGTCCTTTCCCGATTGGTGCGAACAAATCAACAATTCTTGTGGAAAGCGTAGAACCTTTTCCTGCAAGATTAAATTTCTCCTGAGGGAAAAGCGGCGTCAAATATTCAAAAGCAACTCTATCCTTAATAAAAGCCAGATCACGTCCGTTAACTTCAGTAGGTTTCAAAAGAGAGAAATATTTCTCGCCTTCTTTTGGTAATCTTACCATTCCTTTTACGGTATCTCCGGTTTTCAAACCATAATTTCTGATCTGATTGGTTGAAACGTAAACATCATCCGGGGAAGAGATATAACTGAAATCTGAAGAACGAAGGAATCCGTAATTGTCCGGAAGAATTTCCAAAACACCTTCAATCGTGATCAATCCATCAAAGTTGAATTCTTTTTTTGGCGAATTGTCCTGTTGGTTTTCGGAATGTTCTTTCTGATTGTTGTGTTGGGGAGAATTGGGATTTTGTGTTTTTTGCTGACCTCTATTGTTATTATTGTTGGTCTTTTGATTTTGCTGACGGTTGTTTTGCTGTTGAGGCTGTCTTTGTTGAGGCTTAGTTTCCTCTGGTTTTTCGTCAGTTTTAGGAGCAGTTTCGGTTGACTGAATCGGTTCTGCCGGCGGAGTTGTTTCCGAAGGTTTAGCTTCTGATACGACTTCTTGATTTTCGTTGGCTGCAACTCTTGCTCTTGGTTGTTTTTTCTTCGGCGGATTTGGTTTTTTGACTTCCTCCTTTGCAACCGGCGTTTCTACCGCTACAGGAACTTCTTCTTTTGCAACTTCTGTGACTGGAATCTCTGCTTCCTGCTTGGGTTTTTCTGCAGGTTTCCTGCCTCGTTTCTTTGCAGGAGCAGCTTTTTCCTCAGAGTTATCTTCTGTGTTTTTATTCATATTTTCCTGATTGGCGTTTAGATAATCTTTTATGATGTTTGGATTAGAAGCCTGATAGTCCAGAATAGCGAAAACTGTTTCTTCCGGAGAGCTTTTCTTTGCCAAATTGACGCCTAAATCTTTAGAAAGTTTGGACAATTCCTCATCGGATTTTGACCTTAGCGTTTCAATATTAAACATATAATGCGTAAAAAAGTAAATTAATTTTGTAAAAGTAAGAATGAAAATCAGGCGATTATCATTTTTAATAGGTGATTACAATGCAAATCTACATTAATTTTTGAATTAAGCAAAAATTATTTTACTTTTGCAGACAATTTATTCCCATTCAAAACGGAATTAATCGAAAAAAATGTTACAAAGAATACAAACAATCTGGATATTATTAGCTGTATTAGGTGCTTTGTTCCTCAATCTTACAGCTCAGGATTTTGATATATTAGGTGGAAACTTAATTATTAATATTTCTACTGTTTTATTAATATTACTAGGATTGCTAAGTATTTTCAGTTTCAAAAACCGCAAAAGACAAATCTTGCTGAATAACATCAGTATTTTTATAAACGCTTTGTTGCTTGGTTTTTTGATTTATTGGCTGCAAAACTTACCCGGAGGAATTCAGTTTCCTGAGAAGGGTATTGAGCCGGTTTTCTCAGTAATTGCGATTGTGTGTTTGCTTCTGGCAAATGTGTACATCAAGAAAGATGAGAGGCTCGTAAAATCTGTAGACAGACTTCGATAAACTTGACGACGATTTTTTTGAGTAAGAACAGCTTCCTTTTGGAGGCTGTTTTTTATTTTGATAGATTTGTTGAAAGTTAATAACGTGGACACATTCAATCACTTAAAAACGATCATCAGTATTATCCTGAGTTTGGGAATCGGAACTTTACTGAACGGAAGCGTAAGATTTATCCAACATCCCGGACGGAACAAACCATTTTGGCTGCATCTGTTATTTGTTTTCTATATTTTTATTTTGATGATTCACTTTTGGTGGTGGGAATATCGCCTTAGAGCCATCACATCGTGGACTTTTACACAATACATATTCATAATTGCATATATCATTTTATTCTTTGTTCTGTGTACATTACTCTATCCGACAGATTTGAAGGATTATGATAGTGACTATAAAAATTATTTTTATTCCCGCAGAAAGTGGCTTTTTGCATTTCTTGGAATTATGTTTTGCCTGGACCTTGTAGATACGCTTTACAAAGGCAAAGATTATCTCGAATCATTGATGCCACTGTATGGCATTCGGATTTTAACTCATATTCCGCTAAGTTTCGCATTGATTTTCATTAATTCTAAAAAGACATTCTATTATTCCTCTGTTCTGATCTTTTTTATCTTATTCGAAGTCTTCTTTATTTACAAAAGATATTACCTTTACGATTAGCTCACGGTAACAAAACAGATCAACCTATGACTCATCATCATATAAATTCAACTTCCTAAAATTTTAATAACAAAAATATTTCTCTATGAAAAAAATAAGCTTGGTAATTTTATTGGTACAGTCGTTATTTTCTTTTGGTCAGGACATTCCCAAAGAAAGAGTTGTGAACATCATTTCCACTTTGGCTTCTGATGAGATGAAGGGCAGAAAATTCGGAACACCGGAAAATGATAAAGCTGCGGAATACATTGCAAGCGAATTCAAAAAAAATAATCTGGACTATTGTTTCGGTGATTCTTATTTGATTCCATTTGAATATAAAGGGCAAAAAGGTTTTAACGTCTGTGGAATAAAGAAAGGAAAATCCGAGAAAAGTTTGGCTTTCTCAGGACATTTTGATCATATCGGAACGAACACGAATTCTGGAGACAATATTTATAACGGAGCTGACGATGACGCAAGCGGAATCTCTACCGTAATTGGAATTGCAGATTACTTCAAAAATAAAAAGACAGATTTTTCTTTGGTTTTTATGGCTTTCAATGCAGAAGAAGTTGGATTAATAGGTTCAAAAGCATTATCCGAAAACAAAGATCTAAATCCTGTTTTCAATAATATCTCTGCACTTTTCAACTTCGAAATGCTGGCGACAGAATCTCAATTCGGGAAGAATGCAGTATTTATGACTGGAGATGAGTTCTCAGATTTTGATGAATTAATTAATGCAACCGCAGTAAACAGACTTAAGGTTTATCCGGATCCTTACAAAAACGAACAGCTTTTTTACAGATCAGATAATGTGAATTTTGTTAAGAAAAAAATCATCGCGCATTCTATTTCTACAGTCGATATGACCAAAGCTTTTCATTATCACGCTGTAAATGATGACATTAAAATTGTAGACACAGATAATTTGACCAATATCATCAACAATTTTGCAAAAACAATCGAGAAGCTGAATACCAAAAACTTCACACCAAAATACAACGACAAAGTAAATTTCGATTTCTAACGTCTTGATAAACTAAGCTATTTATTTTCCGTAATTTTGCAATTCAATTTTTTTGAATGAAACCATTTCAACGCATTATAAGTATTGCCAAGCCACATCAAAAATATTTGTGGGGCAGTATGTTTTTCAATATTCTTTATTCTCTTCTTCAGATCGCTTCCATTGGGACTTTGTTGCCAATTCTAAGTGTGATGTTTGGAACTGTCGACAAAGTTGATACCTCAAAAGCACCTGTTTGGAGCGGCAGAATCGCGGATTATTTTGGTTACGTCAAAGATTGGGCATATTACACGATTCAGATTAATATGGATGAGCACGGCGGCATTAAAGTTTTGGCTGTACTTTGTTCAATTACTGCAGTAGCCTTTTTACTCAGAAATATTTTCCGATATCTCGGCTCTTATTTATTGGTCAACTATCGTGTTGGGATTACCAGAGATTTGAGAACTTTGATGTATGACAAATTCTTGAAATTACCAGTATCTTTTTTTACTGAACAAAGAAAAGGCGATATGATGTCTCGGATTTCCAATGATATTGGCGCAGTAGAAGGCGGAATTATGGGGTCTCTAGTTGATATTGTGAATTCGCCGTTTATGATTTTATCATCTCTTACAGCATTATTTTTATTATCTCCAAAACTGACTTTATTCTCATTAATCGTCTTCCCGATTATGGGCTGGATCATTTCCTGGGTCGGAAAAAGTCTGAAAAAGCAGGCAAGATTTGCACAGGAAGAATTAGGGAATCTTTTCTCTTTGGTTGATGAAACTTTGAAATCTTCAAAAGTTATTAAGATTTTCAATGCCGATAAAATCCTCAAAAACAGATTTAATAAAACGACAGACCAATGGCAGCATCACGCCATATCTATGAGCCGAAGAAGAGAATTAGCTTCTCCAATGAGCGAATTCCTTGGATCTGTTACGATGTTAATTATCACTTACTATGCAGGAACTGAAATCATCAATGGAACCAACAAAGATCCCGCTACTTTTCTTGCATTTATCGGTGTTTTCTTTCAGGTTTTGGATCCTGCAAAACGCTTGTCAAATGCAGTTTCTGCAATACAAGGTGGAATGGCAAGTTTGGAGAGAGTTTCAGAAGTTTTAGATTATGATTTGAAGGTGGAAGAAGTTGCAAATCCGACTCCAATTTCTGAAATGAATGATAAAATCGAATTCAGGAATATTGGTTTCTATTATGAGAAATCAAATTTGATTCTTAAGAATGTTTCTATTACTGTCCCAAAAGGAAAAACTGTAGCTTTAGTCGGTCAGTCTGGAAGTGGTAAAACAACGATTGCCAATTTATTAGCAAGATTCTACGATGTTTCCGAAGGCGAAATTTTAATTGATGGGCATAACATCAAAAACTTAAAACTGACAGATTACCGTAAACTTCTCGGAATGGTAACTCAGGAATCTGTTTTATTTAATGATTCGGTTTACAATAATATTCTGATGGGAAATCCTGATGCAACCGAAGAACAAGTGATGGAAGCTGCGAAAATCGCCAACGCCCACGAGTTTATCATTCAGCTACAAAACGGCTATCATACTAATATTGGCGATGACGGTAACAAACTTTCCGGTGGACAAAAGCAAAGAGTTTCCATCGCAAGAGCCGTTCTGAAAAACCCACCGATTATGATTCTGGACGAGGCTACTTCTGCCTTAGACACAGAATCTGAAAGATACGTTCAGGATGCTTTGGAAAAGATGATGGAAAACAGAACATCATTAATTATCGCTCACAGATTGTCAACCATTCAAAAAGCAGATCACATTGTCGTGATGGAAAAAGGTGACATCATAGAGCAAGGTTCGCATCAGGAATTGATGGAGAAAAACGGAACGTACCGCAAGTTGGTAGAGCTTCAGAATTTTGATTAATGATCTATGAATCCAATTCAAGAATATTTTTATCGGATTGATGAGCCTGCGAGAAGCTCGCTTCTTTATATTCGAGAGAAAATTCTAATTTCTGATGAATTGATTACCGAAACTTTAAGTTTTGGACTTCCTTTTCTGAAATACAAAAAGAAAATGCTCTGCTATTTTTACTACAGCAAACAGCATCAGAAACATTATCTCAGTTTTTATCACGGCGACAGATTGGATTATCCCGAACTTCTATCAGAAGGCAGAAAGAAGTTCAAAATCCTGCTTTTGGATATGGAAGAAGATTTGCCAATGGATTTGATTTTTGATATTGTTGATGAAGTAAAGACTTTCATCAAATAAAATTTAGAATTAAATTATGTTTTCATTATTCAGAAAAAATGAGCCGTTCCAAATAGAAAACTTTGCATTAAAGTTATCATTAGAATGGGGCAATGATTTTGGAAAAGATATATCTGAAAAGCTGATTAAAAAGTTTCCACAGCTTAATATTTCACAAATAGAGAACCATAAAAATTTGTGTAAAAGTATTCAAGATGATTGCTGGAATTTGGTTGATTATAAAGGAGATTCTATAATTGTTATTGAATTAGAAAAACGCTTTGAAGACATTATTTTTCAAAAATATCAATGGATAAATAAAGACAATCAGCGTAAATTGTATTCTCAATTTTCCTATTATTTTTGGAAAGACGGTTTGCTTAAGTAATAATTCGATTACCTAACTTCCAACCCATTTTTCACAGGCAAACTTGAGATCAAAAGCTTATTTTTCTTTGATAGTTAAATTTCCCAAAAGTCTTTCAACTTCCGATTTCTGATCAGCATATTTCAATTGAAGTTCACTTCCTTCGCCCATTCTTCCGTAATAAATCAAAGCTTTTTCGCCGAAGAATTTTTTGTAGTAATCGGAAAGCTCCGGAATCTGCGGAAAGTTGTTGTGGAAAAGCATTTCGTGGTAAGCCTGCCATTCTCGCTCGTTTTTGTCTGTAACCATCATCTTTGGAGATTTCTGGCGGACGTGCAACATCTCGTGAGCTAACATATTTAGAACCAAAGTCAAATCAAAATCGAAAATATTTTTTGGGATCATCACGTGTTGCAATTCTCCGAGTTCTCCATTGGCGGTTAATAGAATTGAGTTCTTTTCTAATTCGTCGCGGAAACCAAATCCTGCAAAATTGTCATCATCCAAATCGAATTGATGGATGAGGAATTTGGCACCGTCCAGGATTTCGCCGGTTTCTTTGTAAGCGTTGAGGTTGAATTGTAGTTTTTCGTAGTTCATTTGTGTTTAGTAATTGTTCTGAAGATATTCAAATTTACAATTTAACTGCAAATTTTCAAAATATATGGAAAGCTGCGCCCCGAGCTGAACGGATCCCGATGTAAAATCGGGAGGGAACGAAAAGCGGAAAAAAAGCGACCCAAAAAAAATCCCAGAAAATTCCGGGATTTAGATTGTGTATGTTGAAGTTTTAAAATTCCATATTCACCTCCAGTTTTTCAGCGAGTAGTTTGGAAACTTTTGTTTTTAATTGTTCGATGTCAATGTTTTGCATCGCATCGTTGGCGAAAGCGTAAAGCAACAATGCTCGCGCTTCTTTCTTGGAAATTCCTCTTGCTCTCAAGTAAAACATTGCGTCTTCGTTGAGCTGTCCAACAGTACAACCGTGCGAACATTTTACATCATCTGCAAAAATCTCCAACTGAGGTTTTGTGTCGATAGTTGCGCCTTCGTCCAGCAAAATATTATTGTTCTGCTGATACGCATTGGTTTTCTGAGCAATCTTATTCACAAACACTTTTCCGTTGAAAACACCGTGCGATTTGTCTTTGAAAATTCCTTTGTAATTCTGGTAAGATTCACAGTTTGGCGTGTTGTGATGCACGGCAGTGTGATGGTCCACCAATTGGTCTTTTCCGATGATCGTGATGCCGTTCATAAACGAGTTGATATTTTCGCCGTTGTGAATGAAATCCAGATTGTTACGAACCAATTTCCCTCCAAAAGTGAAGGTATTTACCGTTGTCAAACTGTCTCTTTCCTGCTTCGCAAATGTGTGATCTACAAGATAAGAAGTATCATTGTCATTCTGCAATTTGTGCCAGTCGGTTTTTGCATTTTGATAAGTGAAAATCTCTGTCACAGAGTTGGTTAGCACGAAAGATTCGTCCAAGTTATGATGACTTTCTATGATCTCCACTTTTGCGCCTTCTTCTACGATCAAGAGATTTCTTGTGTTGTAGAACGTGTTTTCTTCCTGATTTTGAGAAAGATAGAAAACATGGATTGGTTTTTCGATCACTACATTTTTCGGAACTCTCAAGAAGAATCCGAATTTGCAGTAAGCAGAATTCAGGTTCGTGAAAGCCAGATCTTTGTTGGCGATCGTGTTGAAATATTTATCAAAAACCTCTTTGTGAGCCGGATCATTCAATGCGTAATTGAATGAAAGAAACTCTGCATTTCCGATAGAAATCTTAGAAAATTCTTTGTGAAGTTTTCCGTTGATGAAAACGATTCGGTCAAAGTTTTCCTCGCCCAAATGAAGCGCATCCAGTTGCTCTCTCGAGATGTGGTGCTCTTCTGTTGGGAAAAAATTGTATTCCTTTTCCGTGATCTCTTTCAGGTTTGTGTATTTGTATTCCTCATCTTTTTTGGTAGGAAAACCTTTCAAAGCAAAAGCCTCAAGAGCCGTTTTTCTGTCCTCGTCCAAAAATCTGTGACGAAGCATTCCCAAAAAATCTGAATGTTGATCTATTGTCTGTTCAAATAAAGCCATTATAATGGTTTGATTTTGCATCTGTTAGAAGATTTGTATTTAGTTTAAAAGCCAATCGTAGCCTTTTTCTTCCAATTCAAGTGCTAGAGATTTATCTCCTGTTTTAATAATTTTCCCGTCTGCCAAAACGTGTACGAAATCTGGCTGAATGTAATTCAAAAGTCTTTGGTAATGTGTGATCAAAAGAACCGCGTTGCCTTCATTCTTGAACTTATTAACACCATCTGCAACGATTCTCAAAGCATCGATATCAAGTCCAGAATCGGTTTCATCTAGAATTGCCAGTTTTGGATTCAGCATCATCATTTGGAAGATCTCGTTTCTTTTCTTCTCACCTCCAGAAAAACCTTCGTTCAAAGATCTGGAAAGGAAATCTTTTTTAATGCCCAATTGCTCTGATTTTTCACGAATCAATCCAAGCATTTCTTTTGCGCCCATATCTTCCAATCCGTTTGCTTTTCTGGTTTCGTTAAGCGCTGCTTTGATAAAGTTGGTAACAGAAACGCCAGGAATCTCAACCGGATATTGGAACGAAAGGAAAATCCCCTTGTGCGCTCTTTCTTCCGGAGCATCTTCAGCGATATCTTCACCTTCGAAAAGGATGCTTCCTTCGGTTACTTCATAATCCTCTTTCCCTGCAATCACAGATGAAAGCGTAGATTTACCGGCGCCGTTGGGTCCCATAATTGCGTGAACCTCGCCTGGTTTGATCTCAAGATTGATTCCTTTTAATATTTCTGCGCCATCTTCAATTTTGGCGTGTAAGTTTTTGATTTGTAACATCCTTAGTTATACTTTTCTTTATGTCAATTATATTAGCTTCCTCTGTAAGTTGAATATCCAAACGGTGATAATGTGATCGGCACGTGATAGTGCTTGTCATCTTTGATCTGGAACACCACTTCAATAAATGGATAGAAGCTTTCTACTTTTTTATTTTTAAAATAATCTTCCGTTAAGAATATCAGTTTATATTTTCCGTAATTACTTTTTAAGTCTTTCGTATAAGGTAAGAAATCTGCGATTCTACCATTCTTGTCTGTTTGCTTTTTGCCTAATGAAACCCATTGTTTTGTAGTCTCGTCAAACTTTTCCAACTGAACATCTACTTTCTCGACCGGCTGACCAACAGTAATATCAAGAATATGGCTCGAAAGCTGAAATTCTTTTTTTTCCTGAGCCGAAACACTGGTAAATAATACGACGAAAAATAGATATAAAAACTTTTTCATTATTTCTAATTATCCAACCGAACCTTCCAATGAAATCTCCAGTAATTTTTGAGCTTCAATCGCAAATTCCATTGGAAGCTTATTCAAAACTTCCTTGCTGAATCCATTCACGATCAATGCAATTGCTCTTTCTGTATCGATTCCTCTTTGGTTACAATAGAAGATCTGATCTTCTCCAATCTTCGAAGTTGTAGCCTCGTGTTCCAATTGTGCTGTAGGATCTTTAATCTCGATGTAAGGGAAAGTGTGTGCACCACATTCATTTCCCATCAAAAGTGAATCACATTGGGAGAAGTTACGCGCTCCTTTTGCAGATGGCATTACTTTTACCAAACCTCTGTATGAATTCTGAGATTTTCCAGCAGAGATTCCTTTCGAAATAATTGTCGATCTCGAATTCTTTCCGATGTGAATCATCTTAGTTCCTGTATCAGCGTATTGGTGATTATTCGTTACGGCAATCGAATAAAATTCGCCGATTGAGTTATCACCTTTCAGGATACAAGATGGATATTTCCAGGTCACAGCAGAACCAGTTTCTACTTGCGTCCAGGAGATTTTGGCTCTGTTTTCACAAAGTCCTCTTTTAGTCACGAAATTGAAAACACCTCCTTTTCCTTCAGCATTTCCTGGATACCAGTTCTGAACGGTGGAATATTTGATTTCGGCGTCATCCATCGCAATCAGTTCTACAACTGCGGCATGAAGCTGATTTTCGTCTCTGGATGGTGCCGTACAACCTTCCAGATATGAAACATAACTTCCTGCGTCAGCAATCACCAAAGTTCTTTCGAACTGTCCGGTTCCTGACTGATTAATTCGGAAATAAGTGGACAATTCCATTGGGCATCTTACACCTTTTGGAATGTAGCAGAAACTTCCGTCAGAGAAAACTGCGGAGTTAAGTGCTGCGTAGAAGTTATCACCTCTCGGAACTACTTTTCCAAGATATTTTTTAACTAAATCCGGATGATTCTTGATCGCTTCTGAAATTGAACAAAAGATAACACCTTTCTCAAGCAAAGTTGCCTGAAAAGTCGTTTTAACGGAAACAGAATCAATCACGATGTCAACAGCAACGTTTGCCAGTCTTTTCTGCTCTTCGATGTTGATTCCTAATTTTGCAAAAGTTGCCAAAAGTTCTGGGTCAACTTCGTCTAAACTTGCCAATTCTGGTTTTGCAGTTGGCGCAGCGTAATATTTTATCGCCTGGAAATCAGGCTTTTCATATTTGATGTTGGCCCAATCCGGTTCTGTCATTTTCTGCCAGATTCGGAAAGATTCCAAACGCCATTCCGTCATCCATTCCGGCTCTTCTTTCTTTGCAGAAATAGCGCGCACGATGTCTTCATTTAGTCCAGTCGGGAAATCATCATACTCGATATCGGTATAAAAGCCCGCCTCATATTCTTTTGTTTTAAGGTCTTCCCTTAAATCGTCCTCTGTATATTTTGCCATTTAAATTAAATGATTAAAAAATTAAATGATTAAAAAATTAACGCCTTTTTATATTGTCTGTTCGTGATAGATAATCAATAAACTTCGACAATTGAATTGAAACAATTTTTGAATCATTAATTAAATCCTCTGTATCTTCTTCGTATAAAATTTGACAAAGATTCAACATATTTCTAACTTCTGCACAGCTACCTTTTGAATATTTCAAAAATCTGATAAACTGCGCGTTGTTATTATATTCGCTTCCCTCAGCAATATTATTTGATATTGAAAGGACTGCTCTTTTTAATTGATTACAAAGTTCAAATTCTCTCGTGAATTTCTCTTTGTTTAAAAGATTGTATATTTTCTTGGTAAGATTAATTGTTAATTCGTAAACCTCAAATTTTTCAAATTCTCTAGCCACACACTAATTTTTTAATCTTTTAATAAATAATCTTTTAATAATTAAAGACTGAAACTCTCTCCGCAGCCACAAGTTCTCGCAGCATTTGGATTGTTAAAAATAAAACCTTTCCCGTTCAATCCGCCAGAATATTCCAGGACTGTTCCTGCAAGATAAAGAATGGATTTTTTCTCAATAATGACTCTTACGCCGTTATCTTCGAAAATCGTGTCGGTTTCATTTTTTATATTATCAAACTTCAAGACGTATTCTAGTCCGGAACAACCGCCACTTTTTACGCCTACTCTTATATAGTCAGTCTCAGGGTTGAAGCCTTCTTCGGACATCAGCTGAGCCGCCTTAGATTTTGCCTGATCGCTTACTTGTATCATTGTTTTTATTTAGACTGATTTTAGTCTACAAAAGTACGAACTAATTTCCGCAATCTCAAATCGATGACATCTATTTTGATGATTTTCCAGTATAGCCTGACATTCGTTTGGTAATGAAAAACAGTTTGTTAATGTTAAATTGTTGTCATAAAATGAACAAATATTAATTCTCACAGTTCTAATAATTAACTTTGCTTGATTTTGTTAATCAAACAATCAGTTTTAAATTATGAAGAAGCTATTAATTTTGATGATTCTGTTTTCTTTTTCAGGTAAAATATTATGTCAAACAGAAAGATATATTTACCAGACGGAAGTCAATCCAGACACCATCAACCTTGTGAATATGCAAGTTGAAAATACTTTTTTGGATGTTAAAAATAACCAGTCATTATTCATCAGCGAAAGTAAATTTTTGAGAGATTCTTTGACTGCAGTTTTGAGACAACAAGGAATTACCGAAATTAAAAAATCAAAAAAAGATAAATCCGAATTTCCAAAATTACCAAACGGAAAATCAATCCAACCAACATTCTTCGACTATTTCATCACAAAAAACTGGGAAGAAAAATCTGTAAATTTTGTTGAAAGCGTCGGTTCAAAGCAAGTTTATTATCAGGAAGACCGAAAAATGAATTGGGACATTTCCACACAGGTTTCAGATTTTAATAATTATAAAGTTCAAAAAGCAACAATGGTTTTTGGTGGAAGAACCTGGACCGCTTGGTTCGCGCCCGACATCAAAATCTCCGATGGGCCATATAAATTTTTAGGACTTCCGGGATTAATATTAAAGTTAGAAGATGATAAAGGCGATTACAGATTTACTTTTATCAAAAAAATAAATATTCCAAATTCTTTTTCCGAAATCATAAAAACCGATGCAAGAAAATCGACAAGGATCAATTTCCGCGGTGACAAGGAGTCTGTAAGAATGGAAATGGTCAAAAATAAAGATCCCGAAATCAACTTTGACAGCTTCAACCGAATGAATCAAAGAAACGGAATGAATGGCGGATTCGGAGGACAACAACCTGGCGGAATGAATGGCGGAATGCCGGGCAGCGAAGTTGGAAACGGACAACCTGAAATACAGATGGGAAATCCACGAAGCGCATCCGGAAATAATGGAAATGTGATGAATTTCGGAAATACAAATCCAATTGAACTGACTAATAAATATTAAATATGAAAATTTTAAAAATACTAAGCCTGCTCGCAATGCCACTCGTCATGGCTCAGCAAAGTACCAGATTTATCTATCAGGCAACACTGACGCCGGATTCCACAAATGTTGAGAAAAAAACCGAGCTGGCTTATCTTGATACGGATGGAAAGAAATCTTTTTTCTACGCAGAAAATGCGATGAAAAGAGATTCTGTGATGGAAAGAATGCGAGCCACAAGAAATTTTGACAGAACGCAAATGCAGAATTTGAGAAGCAATCTTCAGTTCACTATCGAAAAAGACCTATCAAATCAAAGTTTGGTTTACAAATCCAGAATCGGAAGAGATAATTATTCTTATTCGGAAACGCCTGTTTTTGAATGGGAAATTTTACCAGAAACTGTAAAAATTGGAGATTATCAAACGCAGAAAGCAGAGACGAAATTCGGTGGAAGAACCTGGTACGCATGGTTTACACAAGAAGTCCCTTTGCAAGATGGGCCATATAAATTCTCCGGTTTGCCAGGATTGATCGTGAAAATTCAAGACGAAAAAGGCGATTACTCTTTCGATTTGATGCAGACAAAAAAAATAGCAGAGATTTATCAGCCTTTGAACCGAGGGCAGGTTATCACACTTTCCAAATCCAAATATGCAGATATGGAAAAGAAGATGCAAAAAGATCCAGCAAGCTTTATTAATGCTACTAGAAATAGCGGACGAGGTGGCGGAAACGGGCCGGCAATTGATCCAAAGCAAATGCAGGAATTCCAAAAAAGAATGGAGGCAGAAGTGAAAAGCAGAAACAATCCAATTGAACTGAAATAAAAAATCTGGAAATTAATTTTCCAGATTTTTGTTTTTATGACTTTCTGATTTCCTTGACTTCTTCAATTTTTTCATTAAAGTAATCTGATTTCTGAGGATGTTTTTCCGAGAGAATCTCGTACGCTTTTATCGCTTTGGAGTAGAGTTTTTGCTCAACATAAAGTTTGGCCAAAGTTTCTGTCATCAGATGTGAGATGTCGTCTTTTTTCTCTTTCACTACAAAATTGACCTCGTCTTTCAGTTGAGAAATTCTTGGGTTTTTTTCTATGAACTCATCAATGATTTTCTCTTTTACGACAATCGTTTTTTCAGGAGATTCCTCTGGTTTTGGTCTGTCGATTTTCAGCCAGCTTTGCCAGGTGTTGATGAAAGTTCCAACATTGCTGTCAACGGTTTCTTTTGCTTCAGGTTTATCAAGGATTGACGGAATTTCTTTTTCTTCTTTTATTTTTGAAACTTCAGTACCAAAAAATGAAACATTCATCACAGGTCTTTCATTTTCATTAATCTGAGATTTTTCTTCCGCAATTGGTTTTTCATCAAAGACAGTTTCCTCAATTACTTCCTGTTTTTCAACTTTTTCTTCTGTGATAATTTCTTGTTTTGGTTTTTCGATTTCCGGTGTTTTACCAATTAAAGCGTCCGGTGTATTTGTCGAAAAAGACATTGGCTTCCAAGTGGAAATTGGATTTTCAACGACTTCTTCGTCAACTTTAATATCTTCTGTCTCAGGAATTTGATTTTCAGTTATATTTTCTTCAGATTTTGAAACTTCAAAAGTCTGGGTATTCTCAAAACTGATCTGGTTTTTCGCATCTTCTTCAGCAATTTCAATTAAAGCCTGAGATTCAGTTTCTTCAATTTTTGCATGTTCTGAAACTTCAAAAGATTGTGTATCCCCAAAGCTGATTTCATTTTTATTAATTTCGTTTTCAGGAATTTCTTCCAAAGCAGGTTCTTTATATTCTGATTTTGAAACTGGTTTTACTTCTGTCAAAATTTCATCTTTCTGAACTTCTTTTTTCGGCGGATTCAGATAATCTAAATGATTTTTTGGAACAGAGAATTTAACTTGAGGCAGGAAATCTTCAATCCCATTAAAACTGATATTTCCGGAAGAATCTTCATCTTGAACTTGCGTGTCAATCTTAGTTTCAGAAATTATTTCGACAGGCGTTTCTATGACTTGTTCAACATTTCTATGCTCGGAAATCGTCTCTTCAGATCTGTTATCATCATTAATAATCAGATTTTCTTTAATTTCAAGATCATCTTTGACGGTGATCACTCCGGATTCTTTGGTTGCTTCCAGATCTATTTCCTGAGATTTTTCTTCCAGGAAATTTTCTTCACCTTCGTAAAGCAAACGGTTCTTTTCACCTTCTACAATTATAAATTCTGAGTTATCCTCGCTTTCAGATTCTATGATTCTGTCAATATCAAATTTATTCAGAACAACAGATGCGTTTTCGATTTCCTGCGGATTTTCCTCCGTTTTTTCGATGATGTCTTTAGCTGTTGTTTGTTCGTTCGCAACTTGGATTACAGGGACTTCATCAAGTATTTTTTGAACTAACGCTTCGTCTTTTTTATCATTTTTCTGGGAATTTATAAACTGAAAAAGTATCTTTTTATCTGTCGTGTAAGCTGCGGTTTTAGAAAGATTTTCTTTATAATTTTCTGATCTGTAAAGATTGATCCCGTAAAGGTAAAGTGCCCGAATACTTTGTGCATAAGGCATTTTTTCTGACTCCGATTCTAAAATATTAAGATCAGACTCAGTGATGATTTTTGGATTCTTTATTAATTCTAAAACTCTAGTATTCATACCTTTACCAGTTGGCGACAATGTCGTTATAAATTTTATTGATGATCCTTTCGTTTACAATTCTGACTTGTGCAGTTTCTATCGTGTTAATATCCAGATCGCTGTTGAAAACCGCTTCATCGCTGTAAGTTCTGTCGAAACTCAAAGTCGGATCTACGCTGTTTTCGTAATGCACTTTTATTGTGATGGTCAGTTTATTCTGCAAAGCCTGAATTGTATTTCCCTGATCCGTAGTTGTTGGCGTTCCAATACTGGTTGGGGTAATGTTGTAATCACTAATTTCTCCTTCTATCAAAAGATCGGGCTTTTCAATAGCGCCCTTCAAGGTGGTTCTTTGTAAAAAACGGTTTTGTAATGCAACCGTAAACTCCTGACTCAAACTCGGAAGATTATTCGCTGCGTTATTCGGAAAAGTATTGATCTTCACTGTTTTCATTTCCGGACTCAGAGATGATCCGGTGAACGAGTAGCAAGAGGTTAAGACACAAGAAACAACTATAAATAAACAAGTGCCAAATGATATATTATTTTTCAACTTCGAAAGCATCATTTTCATAAATTAATATTTTTGACCAATTTCTTCCAGCTCGTCATATTCTATTTGGGCAAGTCCGTCTTTGAAGGCAAAATAGTGCGAGACACCTATAAGAGGCAAAGTGAGAAAAACCCCAACGCCGCAAAGAATAATTCCTAATTCTCCAAGAAAAGCAACAACTATTGAAAAGAAAAGGATCCTCAGAAGATTTCCTTTGCTCATAATTTTCGACATGTTCCAAGCGGTTTTGATGTTTGTTATTTTTTTAAATGTTATCAGAGCAGGAATGTAAAATGCCTGTAAGAACAAATAAATAATGACAAAATATGCCGCCAAAAAATAAACCATTCCAATACCTTTTGCAAAGCCAGAAACTACTCCGTCACTATCTGCAAAGATTCCTAAAAATGCTACAGGAAAAAATGCGGCGATAAAACCTACAATCATATATAATTGAAAAATAAAATATGGTACAAAATCATCAAAATTAAAAATCTCTCCAGCACCTGTTGGAAGTCCTTTTTCAACCTTGTAACAGATTTTGTAGAAATTTCCTGCTGCAAGTATTCCGCAGAAAGGAATTATGGAGAGAATCATTAAGCAAAGAAAAGAAAGGAATATCACTCCGAAATCTTTTTTCATCAAATCAATGGCTTGTGAAATATATTCTCCAAATTTGAAATTGACTTTTCTTGGTTTAAGTTGAGCTTGCATTTTATTCTTCGAGATTATATTGTTTTATCTTTCTGTAAAGCGTTCTTTGTGAAATCCCCAATTCGTCTGCCGCTCTGTTTCTTCTGCCTTTGTGTTTTTCCAAAGCTTTAATAATCAAATCTTTTTCATTATTTTGAAGCGAGAGAGATTCCGGTCTGCTTTCTTCCAATTCAATATCTTCCACATCGTTGTAGTGATGATCTTCGTCATCAGAAACAATTGTCGGATGATGAATCTGATTTTGATTCTGCTGATTATTTTCAAAATAAAGCAAAGAATTCGGACTTGTTGCCTGTTGCGTTTCCGGTGTATAAATCCTGTTAATCAGATTTTTTTCCTGCAGGCTGAGATCCGTATTTCCCTTATTTTTTATCAGTTCCGAAGTTAAGGATTTTAAATCATTAATGTCGCTTCGCATATCGAAAAGGATTTTGTACATAATATCCCTTTCTGAACTGAAATCTGAGGAAGTTCCGGCTCCATTTGTTTTGGAGATCACTGCAGGAAGATTTGCATTCATCGGAATATATTCTGCCAATTTCGTAGAATTCACTTCGCGGTTCTGTTCCACGACAGTCATTTGTTCAACAAGATTTCTCAATTGACGAACGTTTCCCGGGAAAGCATAATTCTCAAGATAAGAAACTGCATCGTCGGTCAATTTCAGTTCCGGCATTCTGTATTTCTCTGCAAAATCGATTGCAAACTTTCTGAATAACAGATGAATATCGCCTTTTCTTTCACGAAGAGCAGGCATATCAATCTGAACAGTGTTCAAACGATAATAAAGATCTTCACGGAAACGATTGTCACCAATTGCCTTCATCATATTCACATTGGTTGCCGCCACAATTCTCACATTTGTTTTTTGAACCTGAGAAGAACCGACTTTCATAAATTCGCCGCTTTCAAGAACTCTCAAGAGACGAACTTGTGTCTGAAGTGGTAACTCTCCTACTTCATCAAGGAAAATCGTTCCGCCGTCAGCCACTTCAAAGTAACCTTTTCTGGTAGAAGTTGCGCCCGTAAACGCGCCTTTTTCGTGCCCAAAAAGTTCTGAATCGATTGTTCCTTCCGGGATTGCGCCACAGTTTACGACAATATAAGGTTGGTGTTTTCTTCTGGATTCGCCGTGGATAATCTTTGGGATAAATTCTTTCCCAACGCCACTTTCGCCCATTACTAAAACCGAAATATCTGTTGGTGCTACCTGAATTGCTTTTTCTAAAGCCCGGTTAAGTGCCGGGAAATTTCCGATAATTCCGAAGCGTGCTTTTATAGATTGTAAGTCTGCCATTTTTTTATTAAATGATTAAAAAATTAAATGATTAAAATTTACAGTTCCGTAATTTGTTTTCTGTAAACTTTGTTGAAATGATGTGTGTAGCCTTCCAGCATTGTTTTGCCATCATCATAGGCAATTAATGCTGCCTTTTTCAAATCCAAATAATCTTTATTTCTGATTTTAGAAACTTTGCTTCTAAAATATATATTTTCTGCAAAATCATAAACTTTGCTTTGTTTCTCGAAGTTTTCTAAAGCTTTGTCGTATTTATTTAATTCAAAATAAGTGACACCAAGCTGGTAATAATCATACAGACCAACATTGTGGTCTTTTTTTGCCAACTGATTTTCTATGATAGAAAGAGCCTTTTCTTTTTGTCCGATTGCCGAATAGCAAAGTGCTTTTGCAATCTGCAGCTCATAATCGCCGTTGACGGAATATCCCAAATATCCGGTTGGATAAATTTTTTCTAAGGCTTCAATATCTTGAATTGCACCTTCGTAATCTCGGAAAAACTGATATCTGCACCAGCCTCTGTAACCAAGATTTCCTTTAGGATTGAGTTCTACACTTTTATCAATCAGTTTTTTCCAGGAAACAAAATCGCCGCTTTTAAGATAAGCAACAGATTGTTCTTTATAAGGATAATCAAAATTTGGAGCTATTTTTATTGCTTCAGATAATCCATCATGGAAACGCTGATCGAACTGGTAAAAACTTTTTAAGGTTTGAGTTGCTTTTTCACAGGCTTTATATTTTAAGGAATCGCCTTCCAAGCGGAAAGCATTACAGTTCAAGGATTGACCGTAAGTGAAAAATGCAACTAAAATCAGTTGAAAACTAAGGCAATATTTCGTCGATTTTTCCATCTTTGATTTTGAAAATTAAGTATTGATAATAATCGACTTTTTTACCATTGACTGATTTTGGAATCCATCCAGTCAGAGATTTTGTAATATTTAATAGTTGCGAAGTAATATTGTTGTCAAATTCTATTGGCTCGTAATCGTAATTTGCTGTCAGAATTCTGAATCTATCGGATTCTCCATTACAATTCACAACAAAACGAATTCTTATCCAACCGTTTTCCTTTTTTACATTTTCAGATTTATATATCTTCTGAAACTCTTCTTCAACAGCTAATTTTTCGCCTTTATATTGAAAACCTTTAGAATCATTAAAATATTGGTAAATCTGATTCTCATTACATAAAACAAAATCTTTCCGATCAATTTTCTCATCAAAAGCTATATTTCCAATCCAATTCCATTTTGCATTTTGAGATAAAAACAAATTGGGTAAAAGAAATAATATGTAAAAAATGTTCTTCAATCTTAGTTCAAAATAAGAATTCGATGGTTATGAATTATCAAACCGTTTCCCCAAAAGCGTTCCCTGCGTATTTCCGTGAACAAAAACAGACACAATGTCGCCCAGTTTCTGTCCTTCCAGTTTATCGAAAACACAAACTGCATTTTGGGAATTTCTGCCTTTCCATTGGTTTTGGTTCTTTTTGGAAGTTCCTTCAATTAGAATTTCGTGAACTCTGCCAACATAACCCTCCATTCTTTTTCTGGAAAGTTCGCCTTGTAGTGCAATTACTTCTGCCAAACGACGCTGTTTTACATCTGCAGGAATATCGTCTTCCAATTTCTTGTGAGCCGGAGTTCCCGGTCTTGTGGAATAGGAAAACATATAACCGTAATCATATTCCACTTCTCGCATCAGGCTCATTGTCATCTGGTGATCTTCTTCAGTTTCCGTGCAGAAACCAATAATCATATCTTGCGAAAACGAAATATCGGGAACAATTTCTTTTCCTTTTTTAATTAAATCCAAATATTCTTGTCTTGTATGCTGACGGTTCATCAACTGAAGAATTCTGTCGCTTCCGCTTTGAACCGGAAGGTGCACATAATTACAAATATTATCGTGTTTTGCAATCATTCTGAAAACCTGCTCCGTCATCTCGTGTGGATTGGAAGTTGAGAATCTGATTCTCATTTTCGGAACTGCAACTGCAACCATATCAAGCAACTGAGCAAAATTAATAGCTGTCAGTTTTTGCATTTCGGAAGCTTTGGCAAAATCTTTTTTTGGACCACCTCCATACCAAAGATATGAGTCAACATTTTGACCAAGAAGTGTAATTTCTTTATAACCATTTTCCCAAAGACTTTGACATTCCTCAATGATAGAATGCGGATCACGGCTTCTCTCACGACCTCTTGTAAACGGAACGACGCAAAAAGTACACATATTATCACATCCTCTTGTAATCGTCACAAAAGCAGTTACGCCATTTCCACCCAAGCGAACAGGATTGATATCAGCGTAAGTTTCTTCTTTTGAAAGGATTACGTTGATTGCATCTCTACCATCATCGGTTTCTTTGAGAAGGTTTGGAAGATCTCTGTATGCATCCGGACCGACCACCAAATCTACGAGTTGTTCTTCGTCTAAAAATTTGGTTTTCAATCTTTCCGCCATACAGCCAAGAACTCCAACAGTCATATTTGGACGTTCCTTTTTAAGATTTTTGAATTGAGCAAGACGCATTCTTACAGTTTGCTCTGCTTTTTCACGAATGGAGCAAGTATTTAATAAAATCAAATCAGCTTCTTCTACTTTCAAAGTTGTGTTGTAGCCTTGCTCGTTTAGAATAGATGCAACAATCTCGGAATCAGAGAAGTTCATCTGACAGCCGTAGCTTTCCAGAAACAATTTTTTGCCATTCCCTGGTTTTTCTGCAATTGCAAAAGCTTCGCCTTGTTTGGTTTCGTCTATATATTTTTCCTGCACGGTAATCAATTAAAAATTCAAAGTTCAGAATTCAAAATTTTGAATTGCGAATTTGAAATTACATTAGTTTGCAAAGATACAAAATATTGTGACAGAATGGCAGACTTATCTTTTGTTAAAATTAATTAAAAATCTCACAGGGAATGCTATTCGTTGTTTGATTGGAAGGTTAGAATACAAACCGGGATTCCATTTTTTCTTCAATCTTTTTAAGGTTCTGAAAAAATCCTTGTTAAAATCCTTATTGTCTATCGCAGGATAAATTCTTGCATTTATAATCTCTCCAGTTTCGTTTATGTAAAATTCAATATTAATATTTCCATTAATATGGTAATCCTGAAATAATGCCATGAAATTGTCGTGAAAGTCCTTGTCAAATTTTTCCTTCCCTCCAGAATAAACAGCATTTTTCACATTATTATTTGCATTATAATTCTCTTTGTAATTACTCATTAGATCTTTTGGGTAAAAAATAAAATCAGTAATTGCTGCAAATTTTCCGGCTTTCACTTCTGCTGGCTTCCAATTTTTCAATCCTTTCAAAACTTGCATTGATAAGTCAAAAGCACATTTATTTTTGGAAATATTAAGCGTATCATTATCCTGTACAACTTTTACCTTTCCTTCTGCTGTTACTAATATTCTTGGAACATAAATTTCTTTTTCATCACATTCTTTTGCATTAGTTTTTATCAGAAATTCGTGCGCTTCTTTATAAAAATTTATAATACCATCTTTGTAGAAAGTTTGATTTTTTGGGTATTCATCTAAAACCTGAGAATAAAATAAACCCGGAATTAATAATAGAAGAAGGTAAAATTTTTTCATAATTTTAATATTCCTCATCCGAATGGTCAGACGTAAAATTGATTTCGAAGATAATATTGGAACTTACGGGAACTCCATTTTTGATGGCAGGTTTCCATTTTTTCTTGATACGTTTCATAGCGAAGTTTATATCCTGCTTGAATTCTTCATCAAACTTGACTTTGGGGTAGATTTTCAGTTCGCTCATTTTTCCTTTTTCATCAATGGTCAAAACAAAAGTAAATTTTCCATTTACAGCGTAAGCAGTAATATCCACATAAGCGTGAACCATTTTCATAAACTCATTCCGGAAAGCAGTTTGTCCACCGGGAAATTCGGCTACAGAATCTTCTGTAATTGCTGTTTTAGTAGTTCCGGATTGCGAAAAAGCAGGATTGCTTATCAATAATGTAGCTATCAATAGAAAGATTCTCATTTTCTAATGGTTAAAAGTTTTGTCAAATATATTAAAATGACTGTAGAATTGATTTTGCTTTTATTAATCTTTTCCGGTATAGAAATTATAATCTTTGATAACAACGCTAATAAACTGTCTTTGAGTGAATTGTATAGATTCAGGTTCCAATTTTAGAATCTCAACAATTCTTTTCGTTAATCTATTGATGATTTCACGGTCATCGGATTTCAAAGCTTTCTGGAAATTTTCTTTGATAATTCTCACATCATTATCACTTAATAAAATCACTTGCGGGAAAGTCGGAACGTAGTCTTCTTTTAATTGTTCCAGAATTGTGTGAGAAATATTGACATTATTTTTCAGAGAAATAACCGCAGTTCCAGTTGCAATATCGCCTAAACGCTGATTGTTTTTTGAAGCCAATCCTGTGATGAATGCCACTAATCCAAAACTACCAAAAATATCTACCAAACGGAAAATCCACCGCATCAGATAATCTCCGAAACCTGCCTGATAACCATCGATTTTGACAACCTTTATCTTCATTAATTTCTTTCCAAAAGTCTGCCCTTCCATCATGCTTTCCAAAACCAAAGTGTAAATGTGAATGGGAAATGTGATGATGAAGATGAAAGCGCCAACAGACCAACTATCCATCCCTTGGATAAAATTATCATAATCGAAAAAATTACGCATCGCCCAGGAAAGTATGAAAACATAAAACCCTTTGATCAACGAATCAATAAAAAATGCAACGATTCTTTTCCCAATTCCTGCCAACGTAAAACTGACGTTTACATTTTGTGAAGTATTGATGGCGATTTGATCCATATTTTTATTATTTTAGCGTTATGAGAGAAGTGGCTTTTATAAAGCAAAATAAAGCAAAATGGTTGGAAACTGAGCAGGTTGTCAATGGAAAAATAAAAAAAAATCCAGATGATCTTTCGTCACTTTACATCAATCTGATCAATGATCTCTCTTTTGCTCAGACTTATTATCCGAAAAGTAAAACCACCGTTTATCTCAATTTTCTCTCTTCTCAGATTTTCCAGAAAATCTATAAAACCAAAAGAATAGAGGAAAACCGAATCAGACATTTTTTCACCACAGAAGTTCCGCTCACAGTTTATGAATACCGGCGTTATCTTCATTATGCGTTTGTGTTTTTTATTTTGTTTGTAGGAATTGGTGTGATTTCTTCTATTTATGATAAGGATTTTGCTACATTGATTTTGGGCGAAGGCTATGTAAATCAGACTTTGGAAAATATAAAGAAAGGCGATGCAACGGCAATTTACGGTTCCAGTGCAAGCTGGAGTACTTCATTAATGATTATTGTTAATAACTTAGTGGTTGGCGCAAAACTTTACATCTACGGAATTTTAGGAGGCTTGGGGACTTTGTACGCTTTGATGCAGAACAGCATAATGTTGGGCGCGTTTCAGTTTTTCTTCAAAACACATAATGCTTTGCTGGAAAGTGCAAAGGGAATCTGGCTTCACGGCGTATTTGAAATCTTCGGAATGGTTGTGGAAGCAATGGCTGGTTTGATTTTGGGTGCCTCAATTTTGTTTCCAAAAACATTATCACGTTTAGAATCTTTCAAACTTGGTTTCCGAAATAGTTTTAAAATTTATCTAAGTACAGTTCCATTCACCATATTTGCCGGATTGATCGAAGGTTTTGTCACAAGATATGCGCAGACAATGCCTTTGGTTTTAAACATTATTATCATTTTCGGAACCTTATCTGTGATTGCTTTTTATTATTTTATTTATCCTCATATTATCGTCAAAAAACTAAACCAAAATGCAATTATTTCACAACCGAAAATTCTCTAATCTGATAATTTTTATTTAAAATAGATGAGATTCAGAGTTTTCCTTTTTCTGTTTTTTTCTTTATTTAGCACTTTTGCTTTTTCACAATATGAACAGGTAGAGGAAGTTGTGGTTGTAGATTCGGCTGACACAGACACCTTCATGGAGTCTGATTCTCTGGTTAAGACCAATTATTCAACAGATAACGTCCTTTACCCAAAAAACTTCACTCCAAATTTCAAAAACAAATATAAAGGAGACGATTTTAAATACGAAGTTGCAAAACCAAAAGAATCGATTTGGGATTTGATCAAAAGAAAAATTGGACAATTGTTATCCAAAATTTTCAAAGATATTGATCCTAATAAAGTCGGTTATTACACAACCAATATTCTAAGGTTCTTTGGAATTGCTATTGTTGGATTTCTACTGTATTTTCTGATCCGATATCTGATGTCAAAAGACGGTAATTTCTTACTTGGAAAAAGGAATAGGAAGATTAAAATTACCAGTCACGACATCGAAGAAAATATTCACGAGATTAATTTTCCTGAAAGAATTTCGCAATTGGAAAAACAGCAAGATTATCGTTCAGCGATTCGTTATCATTTTCTTTATTCAATCAAAAAATTGACCGATAAAAACCTCATCAACTGGAATCCTGAAAAAACAAACCAGGATTACCTTAAAGAACTGAAAAACAAAAATTTACAAGAGGATTTCAGACGTGTTATTTACATCTATGATTACATCTGGTACGGCGAATTCGATACGCAAGAAAAGGATTATCAACATTATAAAACATATTTTAATAAATTCTAATAAAATTATCTCATCCAATAAAATCAATGAATAAATCATTCAAAATATACGCTGCTATTTTCATCATCATTCTGATTGTGGTGGCTATGTTTGGGAGAAACAAAAAGCCGGTTTTGGATTGGCGGAAGAATTACAATATCGAAAAAAAGACTCCTTTTGGACTTTATATTTTTGATCAGGAATCCAATAATTTATTCAATAAAAAATTAGAAAAAGTTAGAATCTCGCCTTATGATTATTATGAGAAAAACAATCAGAAAGAGCCGCATAATATTCTGATTATTCAGAAAGAACTGGACGATGTTTCCTGGCAATACATTATGGATGAAGTTTCTTACGGCTCGGATGTCATTTGGTTCACAGACAAAACTACGGCGGCACTGAGAGACACTTTAGGTTTCAGATTCAAAACAGTGAGTTATGAAAAAAGTTACCATCTGCAATTGACAGATAAAAAACTGATTAACAACAATTTACTTATTGATAAATCTCCTGACAACAAAGGTTTTTCTTACATCAGAAATGACATCGAAGTTTTAGGAAAAACAATGCGAAAAGAAAACAATAATCAGACTTCCATCAATGTAGATTTCATCAAAGTTCCTTTTGGGGAAGGTCATTTCTATGTGCATTCCGAGCCTTTGGTTCTTACGAATTATTATCTTTTAAATTCGAAAAACAAATATCTGGAAAGTGTTTTGTCTTACTTGCCAAATCGGGAAACAGTTTGGTTTATGGATAATGACGCGCCTTTATCGATGTCTCCGCTGAGATTTATCCATAGCAATCCGCCACTCAAATATGCCTGGTATTTGCTACTATTTGGGTTGATCATATTTGTTATTTTCAATGCGAAAAGGAAACAACGCATCGTTCCGATTGTGGAACCTTTAAAAAATACTTCTGTAGAATTCATCAAAAGTATTGGAAATCTCTATTTACAGGAAGGCGACTTCCACGAGATGATGGCGAAAAAAACACAATATTTCTTACATAAAATAAGAATGGATCTGATGATTGACACACATAATCTGGACGATCAATTCATCAATAAACTCCATCTTAAAACCGGAAAAAATATAGAACTGATAAAAGAAGCTGTGGAGCTCGTAAAGAAAGGTCAAGATCCGTATGCAAGTGTGATGAAGGAAGATCTTATCAGGATGAATCAGCTTTTGGATCAAATTTAAAATGAGAATAATAAGTTCCGTAGGAACGAAATGTTTGTAGAAAACGCAATCATAATTTAATCAGCTCCGTAGGAGCGACACAAAATACATAATGGCAAACACTTACATTCAAATCTATATTCAATTTGTCTTCGCTGTACAGGGAAGACAAAATCTCATCCATCCAACAAAAAGAGAATCATTACAAAAATACATTGCGGGAATCATTAAAAATAATAATCAAAAACTACTGTCAATTTATGCAAATCCAGATCACATTCATCTCCTGATTGGATTTAATAGTTTGAATTTCAAAATTCCAGATCTAGTCCGTGATATCAAATCAAATTCATCAAGATTCATTAATGAAGAAAATTGGTTCGATGGAAGATTTAACTGGCAAGAAGGTTACGGCGCGTTTTCATATTCGAAAAGTCAGATTGATAAGGTCATTAATTATATTAACAATCAGGAAGAACATCACAAAAAGAAAAGTTTTCGGGAGGAATATCTTGAGCTTTTGAATAAATTTGAAATTCAATATGATGAGAAATATTTGTTTGATTTTTATAACGATTAAAGTGCTGCTCCTACGGAGCTCCGTAGGAGAGAGTGATAATAAGCTACAAACATTTAGCTCCGACGGAGCTTCGCCAAATTGATTAAAATAAATACACCTTTTGAGGTCATTAGAAAATTTAACGAAACTATGGAAGAACAATACCAAGACAAAGCACCAGAATTCCAGTCTAGGCTGGATATGGCGGACTTACGAAATAATCTGGAACGCGTAAAAGCTGAAATAGGAAAAGTCATCATCGGCCAGGAAAATATGATTGAGCATCTGCTGGTGGCCCTTCTTTCGAACGGACACGTTTTGATTGAAGGCGTTCCGGGCGTAGCCAAAACCATTTCTGCAAAATTATTGGCGAAAACCATTTCTGTAGATTTCAGCAGAATCCAGTTTACGCCGGATCTGATGCCTTCCGATATTTTGGGAACATCCGTTTTCAATGTTAAGGAAGCAGATTTTCAATACAAAAAAGGACCGATTTTCTCGAGTTTTATTTTGATTGATGAGATCAACCGTTCGCCTGCTAAAACGCAATCCGCTTTATTTGAAGTAATGGAGGAACGTCAAATTACAATGGATGGCGTAAAATATCAGATGGAAGAACCATTTTTGGTTGTGGCTACTCAAAATCCAATCGAGCACGAAGGAACTTACAGATTGCCGGAAGCGCAACTCGATCGTTTCCTTTTCAAAATAGAAGTTGGTTACCCAAATCTGGAGCAGGAAATTGAAATCATCAAAAACCAACATAACAATAGGCTAGAAGATAAAACCGACGTGGTTCAAACCGTAATTTCCGGACAGCAATTAAAGCAATATCAGCAGTTGGTAAAAGAAATTATCGTTGAACAAAACCTTCTGGAATACATTGCGAAAATCATTGTCAATACAAGAGAGAATCAGTTTTTATATCTGGGAGCTTCGCCGAGAGCAAGTTTGGCTTTGTTGACTGCGAGTAAAGCTTTTGCCGCAATCCGAGGTCGAGATTTTGTAACGCCTGAAGATATCAAAGAAGCGTCATTTGCGGTATTAAGACACCGAATAATTGTTTCTCCGGAACGTGAAATGGAAGGTTTGACGGCAGACGAAATCATTCGCCAAATTCTGGAAAGCATTGAAGTTCCGAGATAGTAATTAGGTAGTAGAATTTAGGTGGTAGTTTTTAGTTTCGTTGATTATGGCTCATTTTAAAGAATTAATTGTTTGGCAGAAGTCAATAAATTTAGTGACAGAAATTTACAGGATTACTGAGAAATTTCCTTCAAACGAGATTTATGGATTGACTTCACAATTAAGAAGAGCCTCCGTTTCTGTTCCAAGCAATATTGCAGAAGGAAACACAAGAAGAAGTAAAGCCGATTATCTACAATTTTTACGAATAGCGAGAGGAAGTTGTAGCGAAATAGAAACTCAAATCATCATTTCTAAAAATCTAGGATTTATAGACGACACTATTTTCGAAACCCTTAGTTTTAATATTATTGAAATTTCTAAAATGATTAATGGTTTAATTAATTCATTAAAAGACTCAAACCCTACAACCTAAAACCTTGATGAAATCCTTATACCTAAATAACAAATTCTTCTTCGCCCTATTCGGCATGGGGATCTGCTATGTTTTGGCATTTTTCTTTCCGGTAATGATGTGGATTGCCAACTCATTATTGATTTTTGTTTTAGTGTTGACAGCGATTGATGGTTTGATTCTTTTCATTAATAAAGAAGGCGTCAACGCCCAAAGAATTTTGCCCGAAAAATTATCCAACGGCGATGAAAACTCGGTGAAAGTTGATATAAGAAATAATTACAATTTTAATATTAACACAAAAATTATCGACGAAATTCCCTTTCAGTTTCAAAAGCGGGATTTCCTGATTAAGAAAAATATCGAAAGCGGAAACAATACATTTTTCGAATATATTCTCGAGCCGAAAGAGCGTGGCGAATACAGTTTTGGAAATCTGAATATCTACGTTAATTCGCCAATCGGTTTGGTTTCCAGAAGATTTACTTTTCAGAAAGATGCAATGTTGGCAAGTTATCCATCGTTCATTCATCTCAGAAAATATGAATTGATGGCACTTCAAAATGAATTTATGCTCGGCGGAATCAAGAAAATCAGAAAGCTTGGACATACCATGGAATTTGAGCAAATTCGTGATTATGTTCAGGGCGATGACATCAGAAGCATCAATTGGAAAGCGACTTCTAAATCTAGCAAATTGATGGTCAATCAATTTCAGGACGAGAAATCTCAGCGAATTATGATGCTCATCGATAAAGGCAGGACGATGAAAATGCCTTTCAACGGATTGAGCTTGCTGGATTATTCCATTAATGCGACAATGGCGTTGTCACACATTATTCTGAAAAAAGGCGACCGGGCCGGAATGATGACTTTCTCCAAAAAACCCGAAAATAAAGTCGCTGCAGACAACAAATCAGGACAACTGAAAAAGATTTCCGAAGCTCTTTATAATGTTCAAACCAACTTCTTCGAAAGTGATTTTGGAAGGCTTTATCAGGAAACTAAATTTCATTTAAATCAAAGAAGTTTAGTCTTACTATTTACCAATTTCGAAACTTTGGATGGACTGAATCGCCAGATGAAATATCTGAGAGGAATTGCCAAAAATCATCTTCTCGTTGTTATATTTTTTAAAAATTCCGAAGTTCACAAACTGTTGAATACCAATCCGGAAAATATGCAGGAAATCTATGACGAAATTATTGCAGAGAAATTCGAGTTCGAGAAAAAACTGATTATTCAGGAACTCAGAAAATACGGAATTTACAGCATTTATACATTGCCAGAAAACCTCAACATAGATGTCATCAATAAATATCTGGAGATAAAAGCAAGAGGAATTTTGTAAATTTGAATTTAATTAAAAGAAAAATGAAGATAAAATTAAATAGACTTAACGACGATTTCCTTTTCGAATGTACGAATGAACAGGGAAATTCGATCTTACTTGATAATACAACTTTACCTGGCGCAAAAGGTGTTTCGCCAATGCAGTCACTTTTGATGGCAGTCGCAGGTTGCAGCGGAATTGATCTGGTTTCAATCTTAAAAAAACAACGTCAGCAAATCGATTCTTTTTTTGCCGAAGTGGATGGCGAAAGAGTTCAGGTGGACGAAGCAAAACCATTTAAAACAATAAAAGTAAGTTTCTTTCTTCAAGGAAATATCGACCCGAAAAAAGCAAGAAAAGCAGCAGAATTATCTTTTGAAAAATATTGTTCGGTTTCCAAAACGCTGGAGCCAAATGTGGAAATCACTTACGAAGTGAGCGTGAATGGAGAAGTTGTAGAATAAATAAAAACCTTATCAAATCTGATAAGGTTTTTATTATAATTTTATCTGTGCGTCAACCTCGGTTGAATCAACTTCGCAACAGTCGAAGTCCATCCGGTTTGATGGGAAGCACCAACGCCTCGGCCATTGTCACCGTGGAAATATTCGAAGAACATAATGTAATCCTTGAAATGCGGATCGTTATTGAATTTATCAACACCACCATTAAACGCTCTGTTCCCATTTTCGTCTTTCAGGAAAATACCACAAAGTCTGTCGCTGATGTCTTTGGAAACTTCCTCAAGATTCTTCTGAACGCCACTTCCTTTCGGATATTCAATCGTCAAAGCATCGCCGAAAAAGAAATGGAAACGCTGTAAACTCTCGACAATCAGGAAGTTAATCGGAAACCAGATTGGTCCACGCCAGTTACTGTTGCCACCAAACATTCGGCTGTCGCTTTCTGCAGGCGTGTAATAAACCACGTGTTCCTGGTCGTGAACAGTAAATCGGAACGGATTTTCTTCATAAACTTTGGACATCGCCCGGATTCCGTAATCACTCAAAAATTCTGATTCGTCAACCAATCTTGTCAGAACTTTTGTCAATCTTGTTTTTCTTAGAATACTCAAAAGGTGTTTGTTTCCTTCACCTTCCACGTACCACTGGGAAACGAGTTTCGTGAGGTCTTGCTTATTTTTCAGAATCCATTCCATTCTTTTTTTGAACTGTGGCAATTTCTCCAACATACTGTGTTCCACAACCTCGACCGCAAACATCGGAATCAATCCAACAATGCTTCGAAGTTTCAAACTCACACTATCTCCATTGGAAAGCTGAAGCACATCGTAGAAAAATCCGTCTTCCTCATTCCAAAGCCCTTGCTTCCCATCACCAATGTTTTCCATCGCTTCTGCGATATAAAGGTAATGCTCGAAAAACTTGATGGCCATATCTTCATAAACTGGATTATGAATCGCTAATTCCATAGAAATCCTCATCATATTCAGCGCATACATTGCCATCCAGCTGGTTCCGTCGGCTTGTTCCAAATGTTCACCTTCATTGAATTCCATATTCCTGTCAAAGGCTCCGATGTTGTCAAGCCCCAAGAATCCGCCTCCGAAAAGGTTGTTCCCGTTGTAATCTTTTCGGTTGACCCACCAAGTGAAATTCAGTAATAATTTTTGAAAAACCCTTTCCAGAAAAGCCAAATCCGGCTTCCCATTATTTTTTTCATCAATTTTAAAAACCCGGAAAGTTGCCCAAGCGTGAACAGGCGGATTCACATCATCGAAATTCCATTCGTAGGCCGGCATCTGCCCGTTCGGGTGCATATACCATTCTTTGGTCAGCGTAATCAATTGGTCTTTAGCAAATTCCGAATCAATCACGCAAAAACTAACACAATGGAAAGCCAAATCCCAGGTTGCATACCAAGGATATTCCCATTTGTCGGGCATCGAGATGATGTCTTTGTTATGAAGATGTTCCCAATCGCTGTTTCGGACGTAGCCTTTTCTTTGAATTGGGAAATTTGGGTCGCCTTTCAGCCATTTCCCAACATTATAATGGTAAAACTGTTTGTTCCAAAGCAAACCTGCAAAAGCCTGTCTTTGAACATTTTTCTCGTCTTCATTTTCAATGTCTTTCTGAATATTAGCATAGAAATTATCCGAATCCTGCTTTCTGTGGTTGATGATTTCATCAAAATCCCAAAATGCATCCTCCATAATATGCGGAGACAATCGGAATTCGAAAACCTTATTGCTGTGCGCTTCAATGATTTCTTCACAATGCAAAGACGCTTTGGTTCCGGTTTTTTTAGGATTAATGGTGTCTAATCCTTTCGTAATGTATTGATTGATACCGTCTTTAAAAAAACCTTCCGTTCTAGGTGTATTGAATAATCTCGCTCTGTTCGTCTCATTTTCACAAAACAAAGCCTCCACATTTCTGTTTCTGGAATATAACTTTTTGATGCTGATGCTGTCGTGATGAATATCAATTTCTCCTTGCTTAGAAAAACCAAGATTCGCCTTGTAATCATTATAACCCCAAACCCAATTGTTCCTGTACCAAACCGTTGGCAAAACCACGATTGGTGCAGGTTTGTCGCTACGGTTATGAACATCAATCCTGATTAAAAAATCATCCTCCCCGGCTTTTGCATACTCAATGAAAATATCAAAATATTCATCGTTATCGAAAATTCCCGTGTCAATCAGCTCATATTCCATCTCATTTTTGGAACGCTGACCATTCACGCTGATGAGCTCTTCGTACGGAAATTCATTGATTGGATATTTGTAAACCATCTTCATATAGCTGTGAGACGGCGTATTGTCCAAATAATAAAAAATCTCCTTTATATCTTCCCCGTGATTTCCCTGATAATTGCTCAGTCCGAAAAAACGTTCTTTAATTCTAATATCTTTTTTGTTCCAAAAGGAGAATGCGAAACACATCTGTTGCTTCTCATCCGAGATTCCTGCGATGCCTTCCTCGGCCCATCTGTAGGACCAGGCTTCTGCTGTGTCGTGGCCTGTAAATCCCCACGCATCACCGTTTGTACTGTAATCTTCCCGCACATTTCCCCATTGGCGATGGCTCACATAAGGTCCCCATTTCTTCCAACGCGGATTCCTCAATTTTTCTTCCTCGTTCATATTTTTCTAATTATTTTTTGGATAATTATTCGTTTTTAATTTAGGAGCATCACGTTTCGACTTTTGTTCGAACTGTCCAACCCGCTGTCCACTATATCTTTTTTTGCTCAGAAGATTGGTCATCCAAAAGAAAACTTTCTCAAAGCAAAAAAAGGATGCCGTTCCCATCGGGGCTATGTTGAAGATTTGTCATTCTATCAACGAATTAAAAAACTATCAATAATTAATAATTTATCATTAATAATTAATCACCCGTTATCCGCAAAACTCTCCAGCGTTGTCATTCCACCATCCACATAAATACTCGCTCCCGTAATGTAATCCGAATAATCACTCGCCAAAAATACGGCTAAATTTCCAATGTCTTCCGGTTGCCCGATTCTGTCGTACGGAATCAGCGTCATCAGCGCATCCAAAGATTTTTCATTATCCCAAGCAGATTTGTTGATTGGCGTTTGTATTGCGCCCGGACAGATATTATTCACACGGATTTTATCCTTTCCATATTCCTGAGCCAAAGTCTGCATCAACATTCTCAGCGCACCTTTGCTGGACGCATAATTCGCGTGTCCAGCCCACGGAATCGTCTCGTGAACACTACTGATATTGATGATTTTCCCCAAAGCTTTGGATTTGTCGTTCATTCCACGTTTCAAAAATTCTCTGATGGCTTCTCTCGAACATAAAAATTGTCCTGTTAAATTGACATCAATCACTTTTTGCCATTGTTCCAAAGTCATATCAATGAAAGACGCATCTTGTTGCAAACCAGCGTTATTGATAAGAATATCTACAGTCCCATATTTTTCAATTGTCTTTTGAAACATTGCCTGAACCTGGTCTTCCTTGCTCACATCACATTGAATAATAAAACCTTCGCCACCATTTTCCTCAATGGTTTTCAAAGTTTCCTCCGCTTCCGGACGAGAATGTTCCGATGAATGATTTATGATGGTAATGGCGCCAGATTTTGCCAAACTAATAGCAATTCCTTTCCCGATTCCACTGCTGGAACCTGTTACAATGGCGACTTGTTTATTAAGATTGATTTCCATAATTTTTTTTTAAAGCAAATATGATACGCAAGTTCTGGGAAAATATATTATTAACAAATAATTATTTTAGAAATTTCAGGCGAAATTTGGAAAAAGTAAACTTTGTGAAGTATATTTGCAGTCAGAATTGTTCATTTACATATTGAAAATGTTATCGAGAAAGGTGGAGAGATTAGACTCTGTGAAACCTTGGCAACCCTTCGGAAACGAAGAAGGTGCTAAATTCTATCCCGAATTAGTCGGGAAAAGATAACCAAACATTTATTCTACATTTCCCCGTAGCATTTTCAATTTTTATCATTTAAGAAAATTGGAAAATAAGTTACAACATCTTCAGACATTACATTTCACGACACAAGCCGGAAAGGTCTATGATATTCCATTAAGCTATCAGCTTTTTGGAAAAGAACTGTATTCTGCTCCAATCATTCTGATAAACCACGCACTAACTGGAAATTCCGATGTTGCCAGCGAAAACGGATGGTGGAAAGTTCTGGTCGGGAACGGAAAAGTAATCGACACAAACCGATTTACAGTAATCTGTTTCAATATTCCAGGAAATGGATTCGACGGCTATTTCATTGATAATTATGAAGATTTCATTGTTCAGGACATTGCAAAAATTTTCATCGAAGGTTTAAAGCTTTTAAAAATCGAAAAACTTTTCGCTTTGGTTGGCGGTTCTGTAGGCGGTTCTATTGGTTGGGAAATGCTGGCTTTGGAAAATAATTTAGCAGAAAGATTTATTCCCATTGCAACAGATTTCAAAACTTCGGATTGGTTGCATTCGCAATGTCTGGTTCAGAAATATCTTTTAGAATCAGAAGATAAGCCATTAGAAAAAGCCAGAGTTCACGCAATGTTGTGCTACAGAACACCGAAATCGCTTAACTCAAGATTCAAAAGAGAAACGGATTCTGAAAAGAAAATTTTAAAATCCCACGACTGGCTCAACTTTCACGGAAACCGATTAAACGAAAGATTTAGTTTAAAAGCCTACAGACTTGTCAATCACCTTCTGATGAACATCAACGGAAAGGAAAATGAACTGGAAAACATCAATGCAGAAATCCATTTGGTTTCGGTTGACTCAGACCTTTTTTATCCGGCTTTTGAGATTAAAAATACTTACGATTTTTTACAACATAAAAACAAAAATGTTCAGTATCACGAAATCAAATCCATCCACGGACACGACGCTTTCCTTATGGAATACGAACAACTAAACAATATTTTAACACCTCTATTTTTGAACCGATGACAGACAAGAACGCAATTAATATTTATAGAAACAAAGCTTTGGTCAACTTCGAAGGGAAAAATTTCCTCGGACAAATCGGTGTAGATTCACGCATCTTCCAAGCTTTAAATGGAGGCGGAATAAGCGTTGGTGTTATTTCCCAGCAAGCGATTGAAAATGGAATCTCTGTCCTTGTCGATGAAGTTGATGCAGAAGATGCGGTTAAATTTCTGAAAAAAGAATTCGAACAGGAAACGAAGGAAGGTTACGTTAATAATATTTATAGTATTGATAGTCTTAGCGTTATCGGGTTTGTTTCGGATAATTACAATAAGATTTTATCTGAACTTCAACGCAACAAGATTTTTCCTTTATTATTAAGTCAAATCGCTTCTGCTGGAAGAGTGAACATTGTGGTGACCGAAAACCAAACCGAAATCACCAAAAACATCATCGAAACCGAAATCTACGGAAAACCAAAAACCGTTCATCTCGCTTTGATTGGTCACGGAAATGTCGGCGGAACTTTGGTAGAGCAAATCCTCGATTCTGCTTACGATATCTTAAAAAGAAAAAGAGTGGATTTGAAAATCGTTGCAATTGCGAATTCCAAAAAAATTGCTTTCAACCAAGCCGGTTTCGGAAGCGATTGGAGACAGAAAATCAAATTTTCTCAAACAGACTCGAGTGTAGAAAAATTAGTTGAGTTTGCTAAAGAACATCACTTGGAGAACCTTGTGATGGTGGACAACACAGCGAGCAAAGATTTTGTAAAACATTATCCGACTTTTGTTGAAAATGGTTTTGACGTCGTAGGCTCGAACAAAATTTACAACACCTTACCAATTTCAGAATACCGCGATTTCAGAAAATTATTAGAAAAAAACAAAAAGAAATATCTGTATGAAACCAATGTCGGTGCAGGTTTACCATTGATTGACACCATCAAACTTCTCCATCTTTCAGGCGAAAACATCACCAGAATCAAAGGTGTTTTTTCCGGAACTCTGAGTTATGTCTTCAATAATTTTTCTCTTCGAAATGACAAATATTCTGTCATCATCCGAGAAGCGATGGAAAAAGGTTTCACAGAACCAGACCCGCGTGAAGATTTATCAGGAAACGATGTTGCGAGAAAATTATTGATTCTGGCTAGAGAATTAGATTTAATTAATGAATTCCAAGATATTAACATTCAAAATCTTGTTCCACAAAACCTTTTGGACATCAACAAAGATGAATTTATTTTCAGATTGGAAGAATTAGATTCAGAATATCAAAATATCAAAGAAAACCAGAAACCCGACCACGTTCTGCGTTACGTCGGGGATTTGCACGGAAACCTTCAGGAAGAAAAAGGAGAACTGGACGTAAAATTAATCTCAGTTCCCGGCAATTCCGCACTCGGACAACTCAAAGGTTCAGACTCCATTTTCGAAATCTACACAGAAAGTTACGGCGAAAATCCAATCGTCATTATGGGTGCCGGAGCCGGAGCAAAAGTAACTGCTCGAGGCGTTTTTGGAGACATTTTAAGATTAAGCGAAACAAAATAAAAAGCAGGAAGTTGGAAGTCTTCGAGTTCCACAGGAACGACCGATGTTACAGCGTTGGAATTCATTCCAACGATAACAAAAAATGGAACAAACAATTCCAACCCTTAGAAAAAATAAAAAATGGAAAATCAAAATTTTGAAACATTAGCCATCAGAACCCAAACCGAAAGAACTCAGTTTGACGAGCATTCCACGCCTTTATACCTCACGTCAAGCTTCGTTTTCGAAGATGCGGAAGATATGCGCACGAGCTTTGCGGAAGAAAAAGACAAGAATCTTTACAGCCGTTTCAGCAACCCAAATGTCACAGAATTCGTAGATAAAATCGTGAAAATGGAAGGCGCAGAATCTGGTTATGCTTTTGCGACGGGAATGGCTTCGATTTATTCCACATTTGCGACCTTGCTCAACGCGGGCGACCACATCGTGAGCTGTCAGTCGGTTTTCGGTTCCACACATACCTTGTTCACGAAATATTTCCCAAAATGGAACATCGAAACCACTTATTTCAAAGCAGAAGACGCCGAGAATATTGAAAATTACATCCAACCAAATACAAAAATCCTGTACTTGGAAACGCCGACAAATCCAGCAATCGAAATATTAGATTTAGAATTTTTTGGACAAATTGCAAAAAAGCATAACTTAATTTTTGTCGTAGATAACTGTTTCGCAACGCCTTACTTGCAACAGCCAATTAAATACGGCGCAGATATTGTCGTTCACTCCGCAACGAAACTCATTGACGGTCAAGGTCGTGTGCTCGGTGGCGTTGCCGTTGGAAAGGCAGATTTGATTCGCGAGATTTACCTTTTCGCAAGAAACACAGGTCCTGCAATGTCGCCGTTCAATGCTTGGGTTTTGAGCAAAAGCTTGGAAACGTTGGCGATTCGTGTCGAGAAACATTGCGAAAATGCGCTCAAAGTGGCTGAGTTTCTGGAAAATCACCCGAATGTCGAATTGGTAAAATATCCATTCCTGAAATCTCATCCAAGCTACGAAATCGCCAAAAAACAAATGAAATTAGGTGGAAACATCGTCGCTTTTGAAGTCAAAAACGGCATAGAGGGCGGACGAAATTTCCTCAACCGGATCAAGATGTGTTCTCTTTCCGCAAACTTAGGCGATACAAGAACGATTGTCACACATCCTGCTTCCACAACGCATTCCAAGCTTTCCGATGACGAGCGAAACGAGGTTGGAATCACCGCCGGATTGGTGCGGTGCTCGGTAGGATTAGAAAATATAGATGATATTATCAACGATTTGAAACAAGCTTTGGACTAGCGGAAAAAATATTTGGAGCAACAAGTTTTCAGCTTCGAAGCAAGATTCCCACCCGCTGTCCACTATATCTTTTTTTGCTACGCCGATTGGTCATCAAAAAGAAAATTAAGTCAAAGCAAAAAAAGGATGCCGTTCCCATCGGGGCTATGTTGAGGTTTACTCTTTCAATCGAAGAAAAAAATAAAAACACAACGAATCCGAAGGATTCAATATTAGTAGCCGTAGGTAAAACCTATGGTAAAAGAACAAAGAAATCAGAATCCGACAGGGTTCAATATAAATAACCGTTGGTAAAAACCTATGGAAATAATGAAAAATTCAGAACAATTATATAAAGCCATTTCCGAAAGAATTTTGATTCTCGACGGCGCAATGGGAACAATGATTCAACGCTACAATTTCTCGGAAGAAGATTATCGCGGCGAGCGTTTCAAAGACTGGGAATCCTCACTCAAAGGAAACAACGATTTGCTCTCTTTGACGCAACCCGAAGCGATTGAAGAAATTCACAAAAAATACCTTTTGGCTGGCGCAGACATCATCGAAACCAACACATTCTCCGGAACCACGATTGCGATGGCGGATTATCATATGGAAGATTTGGTTTACGAACTGAATTACGAATCAGCCAAAATCGCCCGCAAAGTCTGCGACGAATTTACAGTTCAAAACCCTGACAAACCTAGATTTGTTGCAGGTTCCATTGGACCAACAAACAGAACAGCGAGTTTAAGTCCGGACGTGAATGACCCAGGTTACAGAGCCATCACTTTTGACGAACTGAGGATTGCGTACAAACAACAGGCAGAAGCTTTGCTGGACGGTGGTTCAGACATTCTTTTGGTAGAAACCA
This sequence comes from Chryseobacterium sp. TB1-D10, assembly GCF_059803555.1. NCBI lineage: Bacteria > Pseudomonadati > Bacteroidota > Flavobacteriia > Flavobacteriales > Weeksellaceae > Chryseobacterium > Chryseobacterium sp. TB1-D10. The sequence goes on from NZ_JAPFHB010000001.1 coordinate 275,182, forward strand.
TCTTCGACACATTGAATGCAAAAGCAGCACTTTTCGCCATCGACCAAATTCAGGAAGAAAGAAATATCAAAATCCCGATTATGGTTTCCGGAACGATTACCGACGCTTCCGGAAGAACTTTGAGCGGACAAACCGCCGAAGCTTTCCTGATTTCTGTTTCTCATCTTAACTTATTGAGTGTAGGATTCAACTGTGCTTTGGGTGCAAAACAACTCACGCCTTATTTGGAAGCGATTTCTTCTCAGTCAGAATTCGGAATCTCGGCTTATCCAAACGCCGGCTTACCGAACGCTTTCGGTCAATACGACGAAACTGCGAGTCAAATGGCTGAGCAGGTGCAGGAATATTTAGAAAAAGGACTAATCAATATTATCGGCGGTTGTTGCGGAACGACGCCGGAACATATCAAAGAGATTGCTGATTTGGCAAATAACTACGAACCTAGAAAAATTGGTCAACTGAATGATACATCAATTTAACAGTTATTGAAATTGTTAGATTGATGTATTTTCATTTGATGCATTAAAAAATATGAAATACTTAAAATTATCAGGTCTAGAACCTCTAATTATAACGCCGGAATCCAACTTCATCAATGTTGGGGAAAGAACCAATGTGGCCGGTTCAAAAAAATTTCTTCGATTAATTAAGGAAGAAAAATTTTCCGAAGCACTCGATATCGCCCGTCATCAGGTAGATGGTGGCGCACAAATCCTAGATGTCAATTTCGATGACGGATTGATTGACGGAAAAGCATCGATGATAAAATTCCTGAACTTAATTGCTTCAGAACCGGACATTTCCAGAATCCCAATTATGATTGATTCCTCGAAATGGGAAATCTTGGAAGCGGGATTACAGGTTGTTCAGGGAAAAGCGGTGGTCAATTCCATCAGTTTAAAAGAAGGAGAGGAAGAGTTTATCAAATACGCAAAAGCAATCAAACGTTACGGCGCTGCGGTGATTGTAATGGCTTTTGATGAGGTTGGGCAAGCTGATAATTTTGAGAGAAGACTGGAGATTACCAAACGTTCTTATGATATTTTGGTCAATCAACTGGATTTTCCGGCAGAAGATATTATTTTCGATTTGAATATTTTCCCTGTTGCAACTGGGATGGAAGAACACCGCAGAAATGCTATCGATTTTATCGAGGCGACGCGTTGGGTTCGCACCAATCTTCCTTATGCGTCGGTAAGTGGAGGCGTTTCCAATGTTTCATTTTCTTTCCGAGGAAATGACTCTGTTCGTGAAGCAATGCACTCTGTTTTCCTTTACCACGCCATAAAAGCGGGAATGAATATGGGAATCGTAAACCCAACAATGCTCGAAGTTTATGACGAAATCCCGAAAGAACTTCTGGAATTGGTCGAGGACGTAATGCTCGACAGAAAAGACGATGCAACTGAAAGATTGTTGGATTATTCCGAAAGAGTAAAATCCACAAAAAAAGAAAAAGCCGAAGATTTGGCTTGGCGAGAAATGCCTTTGCAAGATAGAATCACACATTCATTAGTCAAAGGACTTGACCGTTTTATCGAAGAAGATACTGAAGAAGCCAGATTGCAATCGGAAAAACCGCTTCACGTCATCGAAGTTAATCTGATGACTGGAATGGGCGTTGTCGGCGACCTTTTTGGAAGCGGAAAGATGTTCTTGCCTCAGGTGGTGAAATCCGCAAGAGTTATGAAAAAAGCCGTTGCTTACCTTCAACCATTCATCGAAGCTGAAAAAGACGGAACTAGACCTGCCAATGGTAAAATTTTGATGGCAACCGTAAAAGGTGACGTTCACGATATCGGAAAAAATATTGTGAGTGTGGTTTTGGGTTGCAACAATTACGACATCGTTGACCTCGGCGTGATGGTTCCGGCAGATAAAATTATCCAAACGGCGATTGATGAAAAAGTGGATATCATCGGCTTGAGCGGATTGATTACACCAAGTCTGGACGAGATGGTTCATTTGGCTTCGGAATTAGAAAGAAGAAATCTTAGTTTCCCATTATTGATTGGTGGTGCCACAACTTCCAAAGCGCACACTGCGGTAAAAATCGCTCCGAAATATGCGAATACAGTTGTTCACGTGAACGATGCTTCCAGAGCAGTTGGTGTCGTAAGTTCACTTTTAAATAAAGATAAATCCAGCGTTTATTCTTTGGAATTGAAAAAAGATTACGACGATTTCCGTGAGAAATTCCTGAACCGACAAGTTGATAAAGAATACGTGACAATCGAGGAAGCGAGAAAACAGAAGTTCAAAATCGATTGGGAGAATGAAGAGATTCACAAGCCAAATAAATTAGGAATCACAATTATCGAAGACCAAGATTTGGTTGAATTGGTTGAATTTATCGACTGGTCGCCATTTTTCAGAAGCTGGCAATTGTTTGGGAAATTTCCAGATATTTTGACGGACAATGTGGTTGGCGAGCAAGCGACGATTTTGTTTAATGAAGCCAAAGCAATGCTTAAGAAAATCCTTCAAGAAAAGAGTTTTAAAGCAAAAGGTATTTTCGGAATTTTCCCTGCGAATGCGACTGAGCGTGATGATATTTTGGTTTATGATGATAATCAAAATGTGATTTCGACTTTCAGAACTTTGAGACAACAACATAAAAAATCCGAGGGTAAAGAATATTTTGCTTTGTCAGATTTTATTGCTCCTGAAAATTCTGGGAAGCAGGATTATATCGGCGTTTTCTGCGTTTGTACAGGTTTTGGTGCGGATGAATTGGCTAAAGAATACGAAGATAAAATGGACGATTACAATGCTATAATGGTAAAAGCTTTGGCCGACCGTTTTGCAGAGGCTTTTGCAGAATATCTTCACAAAAAAGTCAGAACCGAATATTGGGGTTATTCAGAAAATGAAACTTTGACCAATGATGATTTGATTAAAGAAAAATATTTGGGAATCCGTCCCGCTCCAGGCTATCCGGCTTGTCCTGACCATTTGGATAAGTTGACGATTTGGGATTTGCTGAAAGTGGATGAAAAAATTGGCGTGACTTTGACAGAAAGTCTTGCAATGTGGCCAACCGCAGCGGTTTCAGGATATTATTTTGGAAATGAGAAATCTAAATATTTCGGAGTCGGAAAAATTGATGAAGACCAATTGAAGGATTATGCGGAAAGAAAAGATGTCGATTTGGAATATGCGAGAAAATGGCTGAGCCCGAATTTGGCTGATTAATTCTATAAATTATTTTAAAACTATTAAATGAAAATTACTGACCATATAAAAAACGCCAACGGAAAAACGCTTTTCTCTTTTGAAATCGTTCCGCCACAAAAAGGCGTCGGAATCGCAGATTTGTATAAAAATATTGACCCATTGATGGAGTTCAAACCGCCTTTTATTGATGTAACAACTTCCCGCGAAGAATATATTTTTCTTGAAAGAGGAAATGGTTTGATGGAGCGAAAAATCACAAGAATGCGTCCTGGAACTTTGGGAATTTGTTCGGCAATTCAAAATAAATATAATGTAGATACAGTGCCACACGTTTTGTGCGGAGGCTTTACAAAAGAAGAAACCGAATATCTTTTGGTAGATTGTATGTATTTGGGGATCAATAACATTGTCGCTTTAAGAGGCGATGCAATGAAAGGCGAAAAATATTTTGAGCAGTCAAAAGGCGGACACAAATATGCTTCGGATTTGGTAAAACAGATTCACGATTTGGGAACCGGAAAATACCTTCACGAAGAAATTGTCTCTGATGATAATAGTAGTTTCTGTATTGGCGTTGCTGGTTATCCAGAGAAACATATTGAAGCACCTTCTATGAATTACGACCTTCAAATGTTGAAGAAAAAAGTGGAAGCTGGCGCAGATTACATCGTCACTCAAATGTTCTTCGACAATCAAAAATTTTTTGACTTCGTAAAACAAGCCAGAGAAATCGGAATAGATGTTCCAATTATTCCAGGCATCAAACCAATTGCAACTAAAGGCCATCTGCAAATGTTGCCTCAAGTTTTCAAAATCGATTTGCCTGAGAATTTAATCTCAGAAGTTTTGAAATGCAAAACCAACAGCGATGTACGTGAAGTCGGTATAGAATGGGCGATTAATCAATGCAAAGAGTTGCTGGATTTTGGCATTCCTGTTCTCCACTTTTATTCGATGGGGAAAAGTGATAATATTCTGAAAATTGGAAGAGAAGTTTTTTAAAACAAAAGAGATGCGATTTGCATCTCTTTTTTTAATTTTACAATTCAATATTTAATATGAAATTATCCGGTCCTTTCAAACAAATAGTCACACTTAATCATCTTTCATTAAAAGGAAAGTTGAATGATGAAAACTTAGAAATCATTTCAAACGGAGGAATTTTGATGGAAAATGGAATTATTCTCGAAGTAGTAGATTTCGATTTGTTAAAGCAAAAATTCCCTGATTCTGAAATTGATTTGATTGAAAATGAACAGATTGCGATTCCTTCCTTTGTAGACGCGCACACACATATTTGCTTCGGAGGAAATAGGGCTAATGATTTTGCAATGCGAAATGCCGGAAAAACCTATCTCGAGATTGCAGAATCTGGCGGTGGAATCTGGAGTTCTGTGCAACACACCAGAAAAGCTTCTGAGGAAGATTTGATTGATGGAATCTTGGAACGCACCAATATTTTGTTAAATCAAGGCATTACAACCATTGAGATAAAAAGTGGATACGGACTGAATGTTGACGAGGAACTGAAAATGCTCAGAGCAATTAAAAAAGCTCAGGCTAAAACCGAAGCAACATTGATTCCGACTTGTCTCTCAGCACATCTGAAACCAAAAGATTTCGAGGGAACTTCTCAGGAATATCTCAATTATATCATTGGCGAAATCTTATCCAAAGTTAAAGAGGAAAATCTCGCAAACAGAGTCGATATCTTTATAGAAAAATCAGCTTTTCAACCGGCAGAGAGCAAAGATTTTTTAATAAAAGCTAGAGAAATGGGATTCCAAATCACCGTTCACGCCGACCAGTTTACAGCTGGAAGTTCCAGAATCGCAGTAGAAGTCGGAGCAAAATCTGCCGACCATCTGGAAGCAACTATTGATGAAGATATCGAATTTCTGGCTAATTCAAATACTGTGGCAATTGCCTTGCCAGGCGCAAGTTTAGGATTAGGCGAACCATTTTCGCCAGCCAGAAAAATCCTTGACAAAGGCGGAATCCTCGCCATCGCAACTGACTGGAATCCCGGCTCGGCACCGATGGGAAATCTCGTAACGCAAGCCTCAATCTTAGCAACTTACCAAAAATTATCGACTGCTGAGGTTTTAGCAGCAATTACTTTTCGCGCAGCTTACGCTTTGGGTTTAGAAGATAGAGGGATTTTGGCAAAAGGAAAAAAAGCAGATTTCATCACTTACGAAACAGATAATTTTCAAAATATTCTGTACAATCAGGGGAGTATGGCTCCATCCAGAGTTTACATCAACGGAAAATCAATTTTATGATAAAAGAAAGAGACAGCATTATTTTTGACTTGGATGGGACGCTTTGGGATGCTTCGGAAACGGTTGTCAGAGCTTTTAATGATAGCATCATAGAAATTGGTTTTGACATCGATCTAAGTTCTTTGGAAATCAGAAATTTCTCAGGAATGAAGATGGACGATATTTTTGCTCAACATTTCAATTTTATTCCGAAAGAAAAACTTCAGGATTTTGAAGATATTTACAGTACGAGAGAGAAAAAATATCTCAATGAATCTGGCGGAAGATTGTTCCCGCAAGTCATAGAAACATTAGAAAAGCTAAGTAAGACGCATCGTCTTTTCATCGTCAGCAATTGTCTTTCCGGCTATATTGAGAGTTTTCTGGATTATTACGATCTCAATTCATATTTCGAGGATTTTGAATGTTTTGGAAATGGTGGTTTGCCAAAAGACCAAAATATCAGATTGATTGTCAATAGAAATGATCTTCAAAATCCAGTTTATGTTGGTGATACAGTTTGGGACAAAGAATCTTCGGACAAGGCCGGTGTCGATTTTATTTATGCCGCTTATGGTTTCGGAAAAATAGAAAACTCTGAATATCAAATTGAAACGTTCAAAGATCTATTAAAACTTTAATCGTAAAAAGCCTTATCAAATTTTGATAAGGCTTCCATTTTTTTATAAATCTTGAAGATTATTTGAACTCAATCGGGAACTTAACTTGTGTATTATCCCAACCAGCATATAGATCTGTACCAGATTTTGTCTGTACAAAAGTGATGGAAAAATTCTCAACAACCTTATCCGTTTTCTCGGCCGGCACGTTGAATCTCACCACATCTTTGCTTTTGTCATAAGCATACGCACCCCATTTATCGATATCAGAATTCAAAACAATCGTCCATTCTTTTTCATTCGGAACTGCGAATAAACTGTAAGTTCCGGCAGGAATATCTTTTCCGGCAATTTTTACAGGCGTATAAAATTTGATTTCAGTATTTTCATTTGCACCCATTCTCCAGATTTCTCCGTATTTCACAAGATTTCCGAAAACAACTCTGTTTTTTTTCTGAGGTCTTGAATAAACGACTTTCACTTTCGGAGTTTCTGACTTTGAAGAAAGCGCCTGAAGTGGATAATAGGTTGCATCCATCGGACTTGCATCTGCTGACAAATAATTCAGTTTTGTTGGGTCCAATTTGGCTTGAGAATAAGCGCTAACACCTATTAATAGAAAAGCCGCTAAAATTAAATTTTTCATAAGTTTTTATTATTTCTATTTTATTTTTATTAATTGTTCAATGGCCTTGTCTAAAGTTTCCTGTTTTTTGGCGAAACAAAATCGAATCACATTTTCGTCGGTTTTATCCTTATAAAATGCTGAAAATGGAATAGTTGCAACTTTGTATTCTTTCGTGAGCCAATAGCAAAATTCCTTGTCTTGCATATCGGAAATCGAACCAAAATTAGCGGACAAAAAATAAGTTCCTTCACAATCTAACAATTCAAATGGTGTTTCATTCAAAGCATTTCTCAGATAATTTCTTTTCTCTTCAAAGAATGTTGAGGTTTCAGAAAAATTTTGAATGTTTTGAAGATATTTTGCAATCGCAAATTGCGCAGGCGTATTCACGCAAAAAACATTGTATTGATGGACTTTTCGGAACTCATTCATCAGTTGTTCAGGCGCAAGTATATAACCAATTTTCCAACCCGTGATGTGAAGCAGTTTTCCAAATGAGCCAACGACAAAAGTTCGTTCTTTCAACTCTGAATATTTGGCTAATGTCAAATGAGATTTTCCGTCAAATGTGATATTTTCATAAACTTCATCGCTGAGAATAATGATGTTGGTATCTTTTACAATCTTGATTAATTCCTCAATATCATTTTGTTTCAATATTTTTCCGGAAGGATTATTGGGATTGTTGATGATAATCATTTTGGTCTTTTCGGAAACCAGATTTTTCACTTCATTCCAATTGATTTTGTAATCCGGATAAAGCATTTTGACATTTTTCACGATTCCGCCATTCAGAATAATCGCAGGTTCGTAGCAATCGTAAGCCGGTTCGAAGATAATCACTTCATCATCTTTTTCAACAAAAGCAGAAATGACATTGAAAATTCCTTGCGTTGCGCCAGCAGTGATATTAATTTCAGAATCCGGATGGTAATCAATTTCATATTGAGAACCGAATTTCCTCGAAATCTGTTCTCTAAGTTCCTTAATTCCAGATAACGGTGCATACTGATTGTAACCTTCTTTCGCAAAATCGCCCAAATATTTGAGAAGATTTTCATCAGCTTGATAATCCGGAAAACCTTGAGAAAGATTGACGGCATTTTCCTGTTGCGCCAACAAAGACATTTCTGTAAAAATTGTGGTTTTCACGTCCGGAAGTTTGGATGCAAATAATCTTAAAGCCATAATGATGGTAAAATTAAGTAATAATTATTTTAAATCTAAAAGAAAATCTACTAAAATATTATCGCACTGATTTAGCAAATTAAGCAGATTTTGAGAAAAATAAACCTGCAAATCAGTTTAATCTGCGAATTAAATTTTAGATTTAAAGATTTAATTTTCGATGATTTAAACATAGGAAGAAATTTCACATTTCGTAAATTTGCAAAAATAATTTTTTGAAACGTCTTATCTCCATCGTCGGAACTACAGGAATCGGGAAAACCAGATTGGCTATTGATTTGGCAAATCATCTCGGCACGGAAATTATTTCCTGCGATTCCCGTCAGTTTTATAAAGAGATGAAAATCGGAACAGCAATGCCGACCGAATCAGAATTGGCTGAGGCAAAACATCACTTTGTTGGGAATCTTAGTATCAACGATTATTATTCGATTGGTTTATATGAACACGAAGCATTGGAAAAATTGGATGAGATCTTTTCTGAAAAAGATGTTGCAATAATGGTTGGAGGAAGCGGAATGTACGAAAAAGCTGTAGTCGAAGGATTGAACGATTTGCCGGAAGCTGACGAAGCCAATCAAAAAAAACTCATTTCTATTTTTGAAAACGGAGGCATTGAACCTTTGCAAAAATTACTTTCAGAACTTGATCCGGAATATTATTCGGTTGTTGATAAAGATAATTCAAGGCGATTATTGCGAGCAATCGATATCATTTGGCAGACAGGAAAAACTTACACCGAAAATCTTAGTTTACCAAAACCAAAACGTGATTTTGAATCGTTTAGAATCGGTATTCAGGCGCCAAGAGAAATCATCTATGAAAGAATCAACCGACGTGTAGATATTATGATGGAAAATGGTTTGCTTGATGAAGCCAAAGGATTAATTTCTGACAGAGATAAAGTGGCGTTACAAACGGTTGGCTATTCGGAATTATTCAAATATTTTGACGGAGAATGGGATTTGGATTTCGCAGTTTCTGAAATCAAGAAAAATTCCCGCCGATATGCAAAACGCCAAATGACCTGGAACAGGAAACTGGAAAATGTGAATTGGGTCAATTATGATGATTCTGTGGAAGAAGCATTATCTTTGCTGGAAATATTAAAAAATTAAAGGATTCAAAGATTAAAAAATTACTTTATTTAAAATAAATTCAATCTTAATTTTTTACTCGCTAATTTTTTAATAATTAATTTTTTAATCATTTAATTAAGAATAAATATGTCAAATACACAATCAAATATGTTGGCTCTGGGAACGAAAGCGCCATATTTCGGCCTTCCGAATCCTGTGAAAAATAACGAAATCCAAAGTCTGGAATCTCTGAAAGGAAAGAAGGGAACTTTGGTGGTTTTTATGTGCAATCATTGTCCGTTTGTGCTTCACATCATCGATGTTTTAGAGGAATTGTATGAAGATTACAAATCTCAGGGAATTGAATTTATCGGAATTAATTCCAACGATGTTGACAGATATCCAGCTGATTCTCCAGAGATGATGGTGGAGTTTGCAGAAGAAAAAGCATTGAAATTCCCTTATCTCTACGACGAAAGTCAGGAAGTTGCAAAAGCTTTTGACGCGGCTTGTACACCAGATTTTTATTTCTTTGATGAGAATTTAAAATTAATCTATCGTGGACAAATGGACGACTCACGACCGGGAAATCAAAAAGAAATTACTGGAGAAGATTTGGTCATTGCTTTCGAAAATCATTTGGCCGGACAAGACCAAGAAGATTTCCAAAGACCAAGTTTAGGCTGTAACATCAAGTGGAAATAAGCAGCTTTTGGCATTTTGCTTTTAGCTATTGGCTTTGAAAATATAGAAAACCCAGAAATTAGTTTCTGGGTTTTTTAATTAAAGTTTGTCGACATTATTTTGAATGAAATTCTTTTGGGATTCGAAGGCAATTTTGTCAATATCAATTTCTGAAATCGGAATCCAAATGCCTTCAGAAATTTCAGATTCTTCTATTTTGATTTCAAATTTTTCATCAACTTCATATTCATAAAATAAATCCATCGTGTTGTAACTGATGTTTTTATATGGATAAATGTTCGGTCGACTTCCCAGATATTTCAGTTTTTGAACATTAATTTTCAATTCTAATTCTTCATAAAGTTCTCTGGCGCAGGTTTCTTCGGAACTTTCTTTTGGGTCACAAAAACCGCCCGGTAAATCTAATTTTCCTTTTCCCGGCTCTTGATTTCTGACTGTGAAAAATAATTCATTTTCGTGTTTGATGATGACAGCGACAGCTGCGGCTGTATTGTGATACAAGACTAAATCACAGTTGCTGCAACTAAATTTTGTTACATTATTCCATTCCAACGTTTCGTGTCCACATTTTGGGCAGAATTTCAAATTTTCCATTGGATAAAATTACTGAAATAAAAACCTTTTTTAAAAGAAAAAGCCACATAAAAATTAATTTCTATGTGGCCTTAAAAGTATTTTTGTGATTAAATATTAAACCACTTTTCTATTTCTCGGATGGAATTGGATGATAACATCTCTCAACTCCTCCGTTTTCAAATGCGTGTAAACCTGAGTCGTCGTGATGCTGCTGTGACCTAACATTTCCTGGATGAATCTCAAATCTGCACCATTTTGCAATAAATGAGTCGCAAAAGAATGACGGAATGTGTGCGGCGAAATACTTTTGTTGATTCCGGCTTTCTGCGTCAATTCTTTAATAATGATAAAGACAATTACTCTGGACATATTGGTTCCTCTTGTGTTCAGGAAAAGAATGTCTTCGTATTTTTTATTTATTTTGTTGACACCTCTCACAGTTTTAATGTAATTTAAAATACATTCTGCTGTAGATTTTGCCAGAGGTACAAGCCTTGTTTTTTCACCTTTTCCTTCTACGATGATAAAGTTTTCTTTAAAATTGATATTGGAAATTTTCAAATCTACTAATTCCGAAACACGCAATCCGCAACCATATAGAACTTCCAAGATACATTGGTTTCTTTTGCCAATATCTGTGTGTTTGTCAATATTGCTGATGATTCTGTCGATGTCATCAATACTCAAAGTGTCAGGCAAGTAAAGGCCAAGTTTTGGACCTTCCAATAAAGAAGCAGGATTATCCTCTCTATATTCTTCTTCCAAAAGAAACTTGAAAAACGCTTTGATAGAAGATATTCCTCTAGCCTGCGAACGTTCGCTGATTTTCTTTTTAGATAATTGATAGATGAATTCCTGAAGGTTTTCATAACTGATGATTTGTGGGGAAATTTCTCCCAAATCATTTGTAGCAAAGCTTTCCAGTTTTTTGATGTCTCTGACATAAGCGTCAAGTGTGTTGTCAGAGAAACTTTTCTCAAATTTGAGAAAATTTGAGAAGTCTGTAATTTTTTCGGACCAGTTCATATTTGTGTTTTTTTTAAAATTGTTTATAAAAATGTATTATTCTATCATATACTATATAATTCTTGTTCAGTTATATTTAATGTTTCAATTCCTGCGTTTCTTAAAAACTCCAATCCGCTATCGTCGGAGTAAACCGTCATGTACACTACTTTTTTGATGCCTGCCTGTAGTATCAGTTTGCTGCAATCTTTGCAAGGCGACATTGTAATGTACAGCGTTGCATCTTTGCAGGATTGTGTACTGCTTGCTATTTTCAAAATCGCATTAGCTTCTGCGTGCAGCACAAACCAACTTGTTTTCCCTTCTTCGTCTTCACAGTTGTTTTCGAAACCGGAAGGCGTACCGTTGTATCCGTCGGAGATTATCATTCTGTCTTTCACGATAAGTGCTCCTACTTTTTTCCGCTTACAGTAAGATAGATTTGCCCATTCAGACGCCATCTTAAGATAAGCAATATCGAATTTATTATAATTCATTCTTCTAATTTAACCGAAGGTCGGTTTCCTTTTTTCAAGAAAAGCCGAAACACCTTCTTTAAAATCTCCCTGAGCAAATAATTCTCCGAAAGAATTAATCTCGCTCTCCATTCCATTTTCTTTGTCACTTGCATTGACCGCTTTTATAGCTTTTGCAATGCCCTGCGGCGAGTTTTTGACAATCTGCTCGGCCAACTCCTGTGTTTTTGTAAGTAATTCTTCAAGAGAAAAAACTTCATTTACCAAACCAATAGATTTTGCCTTTTCTGCAGAAATCATTTTTGCAGAGAAAATCATCTCGTTTGCAATTCCTTTACCCACTAATTTTGGCAATCTCTGTGTTCCGCCGTAGCCGGGAATTAATCCCAAAGTTACTTCCGGCAGGCCAAGTTTAGCATTTTCAGAAGCGTATCTTAAATGGCAGGACATTGCTAATTCCAATCCACCGCCTAAGGCAAAACCATTGACCGCTGCAATGACAGGTTTGCTTAGATTTTCGATTTTATTGAAAACAAAATGTCCCCTTTTTGATAGGTCAGTTGCTTTTTCCTGACTAAAATCTGAAAATTCCTTAATATCTGCACCAGCAACAAATGATTTTTCTCCGCTTCCGGTTACTATAATACAGTTAACTGTTTTTTCGTTTTCCAGAAAATCAAACACACTTTCCAGATCATTAAAAACCTGAGTGTTCAAGGCGTTTAAGCTTTCTGGTCGGTTGATTGTTACAACTGCGATTTTTCTGTCTATCGTTATTTTTATACTTTCGTAATTCATTTAAATAGGAGATTATATATTAATCTCTAAACTTATTAAAGAACTAATTTAGAAATTTATGCAATATAAACAAAATATTAATGAATAATTAACATTTTTAATGGTCTTTTATTAACCTTTGTAAATTATTATAATGAAAACTTTATTCAAAATACCTCAATATCTATTTAAAATATACATATCCCTACTTGTGCTTTTTCTGTTTTCCTGTGGTGGCAGAAGTTCTTCTAAGTACAATTCAGGGTATAAATCGACGACTGTTTCATATTATGCCAATAAATTTAATGGGAATAAAACGGCGAGTGGCGAAACGTACAGACATTCCAAAATGACCGGCGCACACAAATCGCTTTCGTTTGGGACACGGGTAGAAATCATCAATGTTGAAAATGATAAATCCGTCATCATTACTGTAAATGACCGCGGACCGTTGAAACCATCGAGAGAATTTGACATCAGCCAGGGTGCTTTCAAAAAAATCGCCAACCTGAATGAAGGAATTGTAAAAGTGAAATACCGGATTTTGAGATAATCCTTAATATCATGTATATGAAACTATAAACTGATTCGACACATAATATATTTAAAATGTTTAAATTTGCAATGCTTTAAAAAAGTAAACAATAAAAATCTTAAAAAATAACATCAAGACAATGAGTTACATTTCATTTATCGAAGCAAGACAAATATTAGATTCCAGAGGGAATCCAACAATTGAAGTAGATGTTTTCACGGAAAGTGGAGCAATGGGGCGTGCAGCGGTACCTTCTGGTGCATCTACAGGCGAGCACGAAGCAGTTGAACTAAGAGACGGCGCGCCGGAATTCCTTGGAAAAGGTGTTTTGAAGGCTGTTGAGAACGTGAAGGAAATCATTGCTCCGGAATTGATCGGGCTTCCGGTTTTCGAACAAAATCTTATCGACGCGGTAATGATCGATCTTGATGGAACTCACAATAAAGGAAAACTAGGTGCAAACGCGATCCTTGGTGTTTCTTTAGCTGTTGCGAAAGCGGCTGCTAACGAACTTAGAATGCCTCTTTATAAATATGTAGGTGGTGTGAACGCCAACACGCTTCCTGTTCCAATGATGAACGTGATCAACGGTGGTTCTCATTCAGATGCGCCGATTGCTTTCCAGGAATTTATGGTAATGCCTGTAAAAGCTGATTCTTTCTCTCACGCTCTTAGAAAAGGAACTGAGATTTTCCACAGCCTGAAATCTATTCTTCACGGAAGAGGATTGTCTACAGCTGTAGGAGACGAAGGTGGTTTTGCACCAACTTTCAAAGGAACTGAAGATGCTTTGGATACTCTATTGCAAGCTATCGAAAAAGCTGGATACAAACCGGGAGACGATATTATGATCGCTTTGGATTGTGCAGCTTCAGAATTCTACAAAGACGGAATCTATGATTACAGAAAATTCCAGACTCCGGATGCAGCTCAATTCACAAGCAGCGAGCAGGTTTCTTACCTTGCAGAATTGGCTGGAAAATATCCAATTATCTCTATCGAGGACGGAATGCAGGAAAACGATTGGGCAGGCTGGAAAGAACTGACTGAGAAAATCGGTGATAAAGTACAGTTGGTTGGAGATGATTTGTTCGTAACCAATGTTGAAAGACTTTCTAAAGGTATCAATGAAGGAATTGCTAACTCAATCCTGGTAAAAGTAAACCAGATTGGTTCTCTTTCCGAAACTATGGCAGCTGTACAAATGGCTCAGCATAACAAATATACAACCGTAATGTCTCACAGATCCGGTGAAACAGAAGATTCTACAATTGCAGATCTTGCTGTAGCGCAGAACTGTGGACAGATCAAAACCGGTTCTGCTTCCAGATCTGACAGAATGGCGAAATATAATCAATTATTAAGAATTGAAGAAGCTCTTGGAGAAACTGCAATTTTCCCTGGGATGGACGCTTTTAAGTTCAAAAAGTAATCGACCTAAAATAAATATTAAAAGACATTTGAAGAAATTCAAATGTCTTTTTGTTTTATTTAATTGTAAATCAATGGATTGGTTTTATGTATTTTCTGTAACAAATCATTTAATTAGTTCAATTATTAATATTAATAGAATCAATTACAAGATATGACTTTTGTCAGTTGACCATTTAAACCTAAATTCCTATATTTAACACATAAATATTTTTATAATGTCAGATAACAAAGTTATATTAAATTACGACGGACAAAGTTTCGAATATCCAATCGTAGATAGTACTATCGGTGACAGAGGAATTGATATTTCCAAACTGAGAGATCAAACAGGATTGATTACTTTGGATCTTGGTTACAAAAACACAGGTGCTACAATTAGTGAAATTACTTACCTAGACGGTGATAAAGGGGAATTATTATACAGAGGTTATCCTATAGAGCAGATTGCTGAGAAATCCAATTTCACAGAGGTAATGTATCTTTTGCTTCACGGAGAATTACCAAAAGCAGAGCAATTCACAAGCTTCGAAAATAATATTAAAAAATATAATTTTGTAGCAGATGAGCTTAAAAAACTAATCGATGTTTTCCCACGTTCTGCGCATCCAATGGGCGTTTTATCTTCTCTGACTTCTGCGCTTACAGCTTTCAATCCAAGAGCGGTAGATGTGAAATCAAAAGAAGAATTGGATTTTGCCTCAGAATTAATGATTGCAAAATTCTCTCACCTTTGTGCCTGGACTTACAGAAAAACCCAAGGTTTACCAATCAACCACGGAGACAACAGCCTGAACTATGTAGAGAATTTCTACAAAATGGCGTTCAAACTTCCTAATCAAGAGTTCCAAATGGATCCGGTTGTGGTTGCAGCTTTGGATAAGTTACTGATTCTTCATGCAGATCACGAGCAAAACTGCTCTACGTCTACAGTAAGGATGGTTGGTTCCGCTCATACAGGTCTTTTTGCTTCTATTTCTTCCGGTGTTTCAGCACTTTGGGGACCACTTCATGGAGGTGCAAACCAGGCAGTGATCGAGATGTTGGAAATGATCGAAAAAGATGGCGGTGATGTTACAAAATGGGTGGAAAAAGCGAAAAGTAAAGAAGACAGTTTCCGTTTGATGGGCTTCGGACACAGAGTTTACAAAAACTTTGACCCAAGAGCGAAGATCATCAAAAAAGCGGCAGATGATATCTTAAACTCGTTAGGAATTCAGGATAAAGCGCTAGACATTGCTATGCAATTGGAAAAAGTAGCTTTGGAAGATGAATACTTCATCGAAAGAAAATTGTATCCAAACGTAGATTTCTATTCAGGAATCATTTACAGAGCTTTGGGAATCCCGACAGAAATGTTTACTGTAATGTTTGCACTAGGAAGATTGCCAGGATGGATCTCTCAGTGGAGAGAAATGAGACTGAAAGGTGATCCGATTGGAAGACCAAGACAGATCTACCAAGGTGCTCAGCAAAGAGATTACTTGGATATCAAAAGCAGATAATATCTTTCTTAAATAAAATTAATAATCCCCGAAACATTGTTTTTGGGGATTATTTTTTGGCCACACCTTTAAATCAGAATTCTAAAACGCTTGATAAAGATTATAAACAGATATTATTCCTGAATCTTCGGTTATTGCAAAGCTTTAATTATATTTGCGACACTTACATTTTTATGGCAATTAATCTTAATATTAAAAACGAAACCGGTAAACTGAAATCTGTAGTTCTTGGTCAACCAAAATCCAATGGACCAATTCCTACGCTTGCAGAAAGTTATGATGCAAAATCATACAACACCATCGAAAATAATATCTATCCGAAAGAAGAAGATATCGTCTTTGAAATGTCAGAATTTGAGAAAGTTCTGAAAAAATATGATGTCGAGGTTTTCCGTCCGAAAATTATCAAAGATTACAATCAGGTTTTTGCCCGCGATGTTGCTTTTGTGATCGAAGACAAAATGATCATTTCCAACATTATTCCGGATCGTGCAGATGAGCAGGAAGCTTACCGACATATCATTGATAAAGTATCCTGGAGAAACGTCATCAACCTGCCGGAAAAAGCACACATAGAAGGCGGCGACGTTATTGTTTGGGAAGAATTCCTTTTTGTAGGAACGAGTTACAGCCCGGATTACAGAAATCTAAAGACCGCCAGAACCAACGAATATGCGATTGAAATTCTAAAAGAATATTTCCCTAAAAAGAGAATTATCGATTTGGATTTAAAGAAAAGTGATACCAAACCTTATGAAGGCATTCTGCATTTAGATTGTACCTTCAATCCGATTGGAGAGGACAAATGTGTGATTTACAAAAATGGATTTGTAGACGAAGATGACTACCAATTGGTTCTCGATATTTTTGGTGAAGAAAATTGCTTCAATGTCAATGACGAAGAGATGTTCCAGATGTTCCCGAATGTATTTTCACTTGCACCAGACGTCGTAGTTTCCGACAAAGCTTTCACCAGAATGAATGACCATTTCCGCAACGAATGGGGAATTACCGTAGAAGAAATTCCTTACCGTGAAATTTCCAAAATGGGTGGACTTTTGAGATGTTCAACGTTGCCTTTGGTAAGAGAATAATTTCTCAATCTAAATTTCTTAATCTTTTAATTAATACAATGCAGACTACAGATACAGTTCTAATGATAGAGCCAATTGCTTTCGGATTCAACGAGCAAACGGCGGTTAACAATTATTTTCAGGTTCAGCAGGAAGGAAATGTGCAGGAAAAAGCACTTGAGGAATTCAATTCTTTTGTTGAAAAATTGAGAGCGAAAAGCATCAATGTCATTACCATAAAAGATACAATTGATCCGAAAACGCCGGATTCTATTTTCCCTAATAACTGGGTGAGTTTTCATCAGGATGGAAAAGTTGTATTATATCCGATGTTTGCGGAAAACAGACGTTTGGAAAGACGCAATGACATTATCAATCAAGTCAAAGAACAGTTTGATGTCAAAGAAATTATCGATTATTCTAAAATTGAAAAGGAAAATAAATATCTGGAAGGAACAGGCAGTATGATCTTTGACCACGATAACAAAATTGCTTACGGATCAGTTTCTTTGAGATTGGATGAGGAACTTTTCAGAAAGTTCTGTAGTGAATTCGGCTTCAAACCTGTCGTTTTTCATTCGTATCAAACTGCGGGTGAAGAAAGATTGCCTATTTATCATACCAATGTAATGATGTGTGTTGCAGACAAGTTTGTTGTAATCTGCTTAGATTGTATCGATGACGAACTAGAAAGAGAAAAAGTCATTGAATCCATCAAAAATTCGGGAAAAGAATTGGTAGAGATTTCCGAAGAGCAAATGCAGCATTTTGCTGGAAATATGCTTCAGGTTCAAAATAATTTTGGAGAAAGATTCTTGGTGATGAGCCAAAGTGCGTACAAATCTTTGAAGCAGGAACAAGTTTCTGCCATCGAAAAATATTCAGAAATCATTTATTCTGACTTGGAGACCATAGAAACCAACGGTGGTGGAAGTGCCAGATGTATGTTGGCAGAGGTTTTCCTGCCGAAGAAATAAATTGATTTAAAAACAAATCAAAAATCCCGTCTTGTAATAAAACTTGACGGGATTTTCTTTTTGAAAAATTTAACGTGATATATAATGTAGTTATCTGGTGCGGTTTTTTATGTCCTTGTCTGCGCTGTCGATATCTCTAATCTTCTGAACTTTTTTGTTCCCGAAATTGTAAGTGATGCTGAAGTTGACGCTTTGGTTGTATTGATTTTGATTGATGTAATTATATTTTCCGTCGGCTTGAGAATTATCGCTGATCACCACTTTGTTTGTTTTCAAAAGGTCATAGATCTCTAAAGCGAAGGTCCAGTCGTTCCATACTTTTTTGATGTTGGCGTCAAGGCTCATTAATGATTTAAGTTGTCCCAATTCTATTTGCTGGTTGTCGACATACCAATAGTTGACGCCAAGGAACCAGGTTTTCTTTTTGTCCAGTCTTACGGTGTTGTTGGTTTGGATGAGTAAACTGTTAGACTTGATCTTGTTCACATAATCCGGGAAAACTTCACCTGTGATTGGATCGGTATTAAGGAATCCATTATTGATATTTCGCTGCATTCCGATATTAAAGTTGGTCGTCAGATATTGTTTGAAAAATGATTTCTGCATCCCTATCATTGCGGACATTTCTTGTTTGTCTCCAAAATTGGTTCTGATGTATCTCAGCTGATCCTGTCCTACAATTCCAGTTGTAGAAACTGGTGCTCCGATCAAAGAGACCTGCGTGATCACATCTTTCGTATAGGAATGATTCAAGATTAGGAAATAAGAATTCTTAAACATATAGGTCATTTCATTTGTGTAAACCGAAGCGGCTTTTACAAATGGATTATTCTGAGTGTAATTCACATCTGTCAGGTAGTTTTTAACAGGATTCAGTTCCCAGAAGCTTGGTCTTCTCATTCTACTGGAGAAAGCGTATGAGATATTATTTTTATCATTGATCGCATAGTTCAAACTTACGTAAGGCAAAAAATTATTATAGTCTCTTTCGAACCTGTTAAGTTCGGGGTTTTCAGAATTGTCAGAAGTCCCGACACTTTTTGTGATCTCATATCTGGATCCGATCTTCCCGGAGAATTTGTCAGAGAATTTCTTTTCAAGTGTTAAATAAACACCGTAGATATTTTCATCATAAATAAAGTAGTTTGGACTGATCTTCGGTGCTTGGCCTACTCTGTAAGTTTCATTAAGTGTATTGTTGTCGGTTTTGGTCTTGTTGTAGTTTCCGCCGACAGAAACGGTAAAATCATTTTTAAATTTCTTAATGTAATCGCCTAAGAAAGAGAAATTATCAATGATCTGTGGCGTGCTTTGTGTAATTTGAGTAATTGGACTGCCGATCAAAGTCTGGAAAATGTCTGAGTTATAAGTTTTATTATCAGCATTTTGGAAACGTTTATAATGAAGGTAAGCGGCATTCAAATTCAGTTTACTTCCAAGCGTGTCCGTTTTCCATTCGTAATTCAAATTCAAAGAATTGTTGTACGAGCGAGAATTTTCTAGATTCTTGGTAAAATTGTAATTGGTTTCTTGCTGTCCTATTGCATTGGGACCTGTTATCGTATTGAAAAGGTTAGAGGTAGAGCCGTAACTTCTGTTTGCCCAGGAATTCCAAGTCATGGCTAAGTTGCTGTTGTCATTCAATTGATAATCGATGTTTAAATAGCCGCCAAGATTTTTGTTGGGATCTGTTACTCTTCCTTCCGATTGATTGCTGGAAGTGGCTGTCCCATTTCTCAGGATATAATATTGCTCCTGAATGTTCTGGCTTGTATTGATGTTGGAACTGATTCCCAATTTATCTTTTCTGTAATTCAGGGAAAGTCCGGCGTATGAAGAGTTGTAGTAACTCTGGGAATTTCCCATTCTCATATTTCCGTTCAGTCCGTCGGTCATTTTTTTCTTCAGAACGATATTAATAATTCCGTCGGAAGATTCCACCTGATATTCACTTCCCGGAAGCGTAATCACCTCGATTTTCTGGATGTTTTCGGCTGGTGTATTTTTCAGGAATTGAGTTAATGACTCAGCATCCATATTGGTTTTTCTTCCATTAATGAAAATCACCGCGTTGTTTTTCCCAATAATTTTCAATGTTTTATCGTCGGTAGAAGAAACCAAAGGCGTCTGTTTCAAAATATTAAAAGCGGTGTTTCCTTTTGCAACTGGCGAGGCGGCAACATCATAGACGAAACGGTCACTTTCTTTTTTGAAGACTTGTTTTGTGATGGTAACAGCTTCAATGTTTTTTGTGGCAGCAGAATCTGTTTTAGGTTTCTCTTGAGCATTCAGATAGATTCCTGAGACGATACTTAATCCTAAAAGTAGTTTTGTATTGAGAGTTTTCATAAATAGATTTATTGAGAGTTAAAGTTTTGATAATGATTAAGTTCTGGATCTGATAGCATCGTTAGCAGATTTCACTTCTCTGGCTTTTTTTAATTTTTGATTTCCGAAATTATAAGTCACATTGATGTTCAGTTCTCTTCCGTATTTGAAGCTTCTTACGCTATTATAAGTTCCATTGGGCTGCATAGTTCTGATGTCATCGATGTTTGAATTAAGAATGTCATTCACTTCTACAAGGAATGTGAAATTCCCCATTATTTTTTTGATATTTAAGTCCAAACTTTGTTGTGTATGAAGCTTTCCAATTTCCATTTCTCTTGACGGCATTATCCAGTAATTAACACCCGCATACCAATCTTTTTTCGATGATAATCTGATCATATTGTTGGCCTGAAAGAACATATTCAATGTTTTAATATTAATAATAAAAGGTTGTAATTCTTCTGTGTCTCCTGGAAGTAGTTGCGAAGTTGGATCTTTTGTTACACCGCCGGATATAGTTGCATATTCAAAATTTGCAGAATAATTGGTTGTCCAGATGTCGCCGAACCACGCTTTATTCATTCCTAAAGTCAATCCCAACTGTTTGTTGTTGCCATAATTGGTTCTGATATATCTAAGGAATTTGGAGGTTATTTTGATTGGTTGTCCATCAGGTCCAAGGATAGGATTTCCGTTTTCGTCTCTTTGGATTTTTGTTTCAATTCCCTGCAAAGGCAATTGGCTGTAAGCATTTTCCGCAAAGTTTAAACTCAAATTGGCATAGAAAGCATTTTTGTACATATAATTGATCTCCTGATTATAATTCTTGGAAGCCTGCATAAAAGGATTGTTCTGAATATAATTACTCGGCGTGAAGTAAGTTCTGGAAGGATTCAGCTGCCCAAATCCTGGTCTTCTCACTCTGCTGGAAAAACTATAGGTAATATTATTGTTTTCATTAATAGCATAATTCAAAGTGGCGTAAGGCAAAAGATTGTTATAATTTCTTTCAAAACCAATATCTGCTTTTCCAACAACTTCACCTGTGCTGATTGTAGCTTCGAATCTTGTTCCTAATTTCCCGGAGAATTTTTCACTGAATTTTCTCTCGTAAGTAGCGTAAGCACCGATGATATTTTCTTTGTAAATAAAGTGATTGGAAAGAAGATTGTCTTCTATAAAATTGATTCCGTCAAAATTATTTTGTTTGGTATCACTGTCCGTATTGGTATAATTATAACTTGTTCCAATGGCAAATGTACTTTCATTTCTGAATTTTTTGATATAATCAATATTTGCTGCGTAGTTGTTAATAACCTGAGGAACAGCTTGTTGAAAGGCGCTATAAGTGCCTGTATTAGACAATGGAAATGTCTCGCCAAGACTTACTTTATCTCTGTTGAACCATAGGTAAGAAATGTTTGAACTTAATTTACTTCCAAGCGTATCAGTCTTTATTTCATAATTAAGATTGAAATTATGGTTTCTCGTTTGAGCATCTTCCTGATTGATAGTTCTGTTGGAAAGTTGTCCGTTTTCGAAATTCGTCATATCCAGTACAGAACCGAAACTCTTATTGTAACGCATATTATAACTGAATCCAAGACTTTGTTTTTTATTAATCTCATAATCAATATTGATACTTCCACCGTAGTTTTTGTTCGGATCATCCATCGTTCCGTAAGACTCGTTACTGAAAGTTGAATCGCCGTTGGTCAGCGTATATTTTTCTCTTTCTCTGTAGCTTCCCATATTGAAGTTGGAATTGAAATACCATTTATTTTGTCTCGCATTGAAGGCAACACCAGAAGAAGGATTATTGTAAAAACTTTGGCTGTTATTCATTTTCAATGTTCCGTTGTAGCCATTCGTTTTGCTTTTTTTCATCACGATGTTGATGACACCTTCGTTTGCCTCCACCTGAAACTCACTTCCAGGAACCGTTACCACTTCTATTCTCTGGATATTTTCGGAAGGTGTATTTTTCAGCATTTCAGTTATTGCTTCCGCATCCATCAATGTTCTTTTTCCATTGATGTAGAAAACTACGTTGGATTTCCCCATTATTTTGAAAGTCTTTCCGTCTGTACTGGACAACATTGGTGTCTGTTGCAGCAGGTTAAAAGAATTGGTTCCTTTTGCAATAGGAGAGGAAGCAACATCGTAAACAAATCGGTCAGATTTTTTCTGAAAAACTTTTTTACTAAGTTTTACTTCTTCGATATTTTTAGTTTTTGTGGAATCTATCTTCGTTTGCTGAGCAGTTACCATTCCGGAGAAAAATATAACTGCGATGAGGATCTTGGCTTTCATAATTGTTTGTTTTAAAGTAGTTGGCTTTTCTTACTATTTGATATTGCAAAGATATATTATAATATTAGTATTATGCAATACAAAGTAGTAAATAAAAATTAGTTTTGTTTTTAAAGCGTTGATTTTCAGTTATAAAAATTTTGTCTCAGTTTATAGATTAGACAATTGAAGCTCAAATTTTATTACATCAAGATTGAGAAAAAGTAAAAAAGCCTCTGCAAATTTTTGCAAAGGCTTAATTTTCCGACCATTGTAATCGAAATATTTTTTCAGTTTAAATGAAATTTTAAATTAAAACCGCATTCGGATTTTCAAATTCTTTATTGGTTTCGAAGTTGGAAAGACTAGTTAAAGTAGAAGTCGCAATCTGATGCAAAGCTTCTTCCGTGAAAAAGGCCTGATGCGCTGTTACCAAAACATTGGGGAAACTCATCAATCGCTGGATTGTATCATCTTCGATAATTGTGTGAGAAAGATCGCGGAAAAATAATTTCTCTTCCTGCTCATAAACATCAATTCCGAGATAACCGATATGTTTGGATTTTAAACCATCAATTACCGCTTTTGTGTCGATCAATCCGCCACGGCTGGTGTTGATGATCATCACATTTTCTTTCATTTTATTGATAGAATCTTTGTTGATCAGATGATGTGTAGATTCCATCAGCGAACAATGAAGTGAAATCACATCAGATTCAGAAAGCAATTGATCAAGTGGAATATATTGGATTCCCATATCTTTTAATTCCTTACTTTCTGTAATGTCGTAAGCAAGGATTTTCGCGCCAAATCCTTTAGCAATTTTTGCAAATGCAGTTCCAATATTCCCAGTTCCGATCACGCCAATCGTTTTTTGATAAAGATTAAATCCCATCAATCCATTCAAAGAAAAATTCTGTTCACGAACGCGGTTGTAAGCTTTATGAATTTTCCGGTTAAGTGTCAGAATCATCGCCATTGCATGTTCCGCAACAGCTTCCGGAGAATATGCAGGAACTCTGCAGACTCTCATTCCAAGACGTTTCGCTGCTTCCAGATCCACATTATTGAAACCTGCGCAGCGCAAGGCAATATATTTTACCCCTTTTTTGGAAAGCGATTCCAGGACTTCAGCATTCAAAGTGTCATTTACAAAAGCGCAAACAGCATCGGAATGGTCAATGACATTCAGAATATGCGGACCGAGATGTGTTTCGAAATACTCGAGTTTAAAATTGAAATCCTGATTGACTTTGTCAAAGAATTCCTTGTCGTAAGGTTTGGAAGAGAAGAATGTGATTTTCATTCCTTAAAGTTAAGAAAATCAGTCGCTAAAAAGAATTTTTAAAGATTGATTTTCATCATTCATCCCGATTTTTATTCATCAGTTTTTTATCAACCCAAATGGTTGCAAACGGAAAAAAAGCAGCGCACAAAGCAAATATAGAATCCTCATCATCCCAAGCATATATTTTCCTCACCGCCGGAAGAAAGATGAGGTAAAGTGTAAAAAAAAATCCGTGAATAGTCCCAACGGTACTGATGTACACGATTGCGAAAACACTTTCTGGCTCGAGGCGGATCCAAACCATCGCTGTGAAGAGGAAAAACCAGGAAATAGCTTCTGCGACACAAATCTGCTTAAACCATTTGATGATTTTTTCTTCCGGATATTTGGAGTAGTATTTTTCTATGATGTTCATATTGGAGCAAAGATAAAAGAATAAAGAGCAAAGAAAAACGATTAATGATTAAACTCATTATTTATAAAAACTACTTCCATCCAAATATTCAAAAACTTCCGGTGGTAGCATTGGTCTTGTATTTTTTCCGGCTTTTATCATATTGCGGATCTCTGTCGCAGACAATTCTATGATTGGCGCATTGATCTGATGGATATTTTGGTGTTGTATTATTTTCTGTCTGCTGCTCTCAAAAACCTCGTCTCTTTTTTCTTCAACTAAAATTCTCGGATACACTATAATCTGATAATTTTCAAGAAGTAATTCGTAGTTTTTCCATTTGTGAAGGCTTCCCAGATTGTCTTCGCCCATGATTAATGAAAATGAAAAACCCGGATATTTCTCTTTCAGATAAGTCAACGTATCAATCGTATAACTCGGAACTGGCAGAGAAAATTCCACATTGGAAGCACGCATTTTCGGATAGTTTTTGATGGCAAGCTGCACCATATCCAAACGGTTGTGATCCTTGAGCAAAGATTTTTTGTCTTTGAAAGGATTTTGCGGACTTACCACAAACCACAATTCTTCCATATCGGAATTTTCAAGAATGTAATTTCCCAAAATCAAATGCCCAATATGAATTGGATTGAAAGAGCCAAAAAAAAGCCCGATTTTTTTATTGTTTTCCAAATCTGTAAAAGTTTGAACCTCAAATTTAGAGAATAAAAATGTCAATCTGAAATCAAATTCTAATTCATAGTCTGCATTTTCTCAATTAGAGTTTTGGTTTTCAAATGAATAGTTTAATTTTGCATCCGAAACACAAATGAAACCATTTTTTACGCTCCTTTTATTTTGCTTTTTTGTCATCAATTCTGCACAAAAATCGGCTCCGGATTCTCTTCTGTCGGTTTTAAATAGAACAAAAGATCCTGACAAAATTACAAAGCTTCAGAACCAGATTTCTGAAGCCTATCAACCTTCCGACCCAACTGCGATGCAGAAATTTGCAAAGCTTGCTCTTACAAATTCCAGAAAAACAGATCACAAAATCCAGGAAGCAAAAGCCTTCCAAAATATTGGAATTTCTTACATTATTCTAAGTGATTACGACAAAGCGATACAAAATTTTGATGCGTCGGAAAAGATTCTCATTAATCACAATGATCATTCAAAAGAAGCCAAAGAAATCCTGGCTAAAACATTAGGAAGCAAAGGCATTGCATTTTCTGAAAAAAACAATTACGCAAAAGCATTGGAATATGATTTCCGTGCTATGAAAATCTATGAAGATCTGAACAATAAACTTCAGCTGTCCAAGATCTACAACAACATTGGTGTGATTTACAAATCCATTAATGACGATAAAAAAGCTCTGGAATATTTTCTCAAAGCCAACCGGCTGCAAAAACAAGATAACAATCCTGCAGTTGCGGTAAGTGCTTCCAATATTGGATTAATCTATCTTAATCAAAATCAAAAAAACAAAGCGAAACAATACTTTGACGAGAGTTTGAAAGCTTTTGAGATCAATCCAAATCCGCGAGGTCTGGGCGAACTTTATAATAATTATTCCCGGTATTATATATCTGAAAATCAATACGATTCTGCGACTGTTTTTTTGATGAAAGCTGAAGAAACATTTCAAAGTATCGATCACAAATTCGGACTTTCTGACACCTATTTTCTGTTGGGAGAAGTCAGTTTCAATGAAAATAATCTGGAAAAATCGCTTGAGTTTGCAGGGAAAAGTCTGGAAATGGCTAAAGAATTAGACCTTCCGGAAACGCGAATGAACTCTGAAAAACTACTTTCCGATATTTATGATAGGCAGGGAAATCAACAATTGGCATTGCTGCATCTCAGAAATTACAACCTCGAAAAAGAAAATCTCGAAAAAATCATCAACGAGCAACAGCGTCTGAAAACAGAACTCGATTTTCATTATGAAAAATTGCAGCTGGAGAAAAAAGAATCGGCGAGAAGAGAAAAACTGAAAATAGTATTAGGATTTGTGATTCTTGGATCTGCCCTGGCAGGATTGTACGTCTACCTCCGAAACAAAGAGCGGGAAAAAACACTGATGCTGCAAAAGCAACTTGTAGAGTTTGAGCACAAAGCTTTGCATCTGCAGATGAATCCTCATTTTGTGTTCAATTGTCTGGCGTCTATTTCCTCATTCATCATGCAAAATGGGAAGGAAGATGCGATGAAATATCTGTCCAAATTTTCCAAACTGATGCGTTTGACTTTGGAATTTTCTAAGGAATCTGTAATCCCAATTGATAAAGAAATTGAGGCATTGCAGAATTATCTGGAGCTGGAACAGTTGAGATTCAACCAGAAATTTAATTTTAAAATTAGTAAAGATTCTGAAATTGAAGATGATACGGCGATTCCGTCTTTGCTTTTGCAGCCTTATGTGGAAAATGCGATTATCCACGGTGTTGCGCCAAAGGATGGAAGCGGTTTTATTAAAATAGATTTTACGCAGAAAGATGACCAGCTCATTTGCGTGATAGAAGATGACGGCATAGGAATCAACACTTCCCGGGAACTCAAGAAAAACTCTGTGAATGTGCACAATTCTATGGCTTTGGAAATTTCTAAAAAAAGATTGGAAACCCTGGAAGAGCTGGAAAACAGAAAAGTAAATCTGAAAATTGAGGAATTGAAAGATGAAAATAATAACGGCAAAGGAACCAGAATTACGCTGGAACTTCCACTGAATTATATACAAGATTAAGATGATAAAAGCGGTATTAATAGACGACGACGGTAACCTGCGGGAAGGAATGAGGATGATGATCAATTTGTATGCACCGGAAATCCAGATCGTGGGTGAAGCTGATAGTGTGAAATCCGGAACAGAGCTGATAGAAACTGCAAAACCCGACATCGTTTTTTTGGATATTATGATGAATGACGGAACCGGTTTTGACATTCTGGAAAAGCTGAATGAGAAATTCGGAAACGTGGCTTCGCAGATCATTTTTATTACGGCTCACGAAGAATTTGCGATTAAGGCTTTTAGGTTCAGTGCGTTGGATTTTCTTTTGAAACCCGTAAATCCGGAAGAGCTGCAAAGTGTTTTGAAGAAAATCAAAAATGTAATCAGTCAAAATCGGGATAGCAGAAACATTGGCTTGCTACTGGAAAATATTCAAAAAAAACCGGACGGTTTCAAAAAGATTGCACTTTCTACTTCGGATGGGATTCATCTTTTTGAGATCAAAGACATTATCCGCTGCGAAAGCGAAGATAATTATACCAAATTTTTCATTAAAAATCACAAAACCATAATGATCTCCAAAACCTTGAAGGAATATGAGGAACTCCTCAAAGAACAAGGTTTTGAAAGAATTCACCAGTCGCATCTCATCAACCTAAACGAACTGAAATCCTACATCAAAAAAGATGGTGGCTTTGTGGTAATGTCGGACGATTCCCAGCTTCCGGTTTCTCAGCGGAAAAAGGAAAGACTACAGGAAATGATCAGTAAACTTTAAATTCTCATTCAAAATAACCGAATTCTAAATGATGTAATATTTTAGAAAAAAAACAAACTAATTTTAACAATGAAAATACAAATGATGAAAAAACTTTTTTTTTGGCTAGTGTTCCTTTCCATAGGAATGCAGGCACAGATTATTAATATTCCGGATGCTAATTTTAAGGCAATTTTATTGGCTTCTTCTCCTAGCAATACGGTTGCAAAAAACTTAAGCGGAAATTATTTTGCCATAGATGCTAATGGAGATGGGGAGATCAGTTTCATAGAAGCACAGGCTGTAAGTGAACTAAAGGTGCAGCCAAAAATGATTAGCTTTGGTGGTGTTGAAGAACCGGCTTTCAATGAGTTGGACAGAATTATGGACTATGAAGGAGTCAATGCTTTTGTTAATGCCACATCTATTGTATTGAGTAGAATTGCTGTTCCCAATGTTGAATTAAATATATCAGGACTGAATAATTTAAAGCAGTTTTCGGCAATTTTTTATAATTCTGACCCAGGAAAAATATCGTTAAGCAATTGTCCTAATTTAGAATCACTTATTATTTCAGGCATTGAGCTTATGGATAGCAATATCATTCCTCAGCTCAAAAGTCTTAGTTTGAAATATGGTGCTTCATCAGGGAATTTATTTTTGGAAAAGATTCAGAATGCTAATTTGCTGGAATATCTTACACTAACAAGCAGCAGTATTTATTTTGATCCTTCTGAAACATTAATCCTAAGCAACCATAACAATCTCAAATCAGTTAATATCTCTAATATAGGATTTAACAATATTGATCTCAGTCGTTGTGATCAGTTGACATCGGTGTCCGTAAAGGGAAATTATAACTATGGTAATCCTCTGCAAGTTTGCACACTTGATGTTAGTGATTGCCCATTACTTACAGATTTGAACTTGACCAATCCAGATTATAATTCGGGAATAAGCGCACTTCTTGCAAACAATTGCAGTAGTTTGCAAACAATAAAAAGTGATTCACAATTTCTGCAAGCATTGTATGCAAACAATTGTCCATCGCTTAATTTGATAGATTTATATACTTGTAACATTCTTGAAACGAGCAATGTTCCAAGTCTAAAAACCATTTCTGTTGAGAGATTTTCTGGTGAATCTTTTGATGCTACGCCAGCAACTAATTTGGAAGTGTTAAATTTTAATTATTTTAACTACTCAACCAATCCTTATGATAATGTATTTGGATCTTTGAGGAATCTTATAGTTAAGAATAATGCTTTTCTGAAAACCTTGAATCTAAACAATCAACCTATCTCTGATTTGGATATTAGTGGAATGCAATCTTTGGAAACACTTTCAGCGAGTGTATGGTATAAATTAGGTGCTAATCCTCAACCAGATTTTGCTACCAATTTTCTACATCAATTGAATGCAGAGAATTGTAGCTCATTAGAGGAAGTCAATGTAGATGGACAATCTGGGTTAATCGAAGCTAATTTTAAAAACTGTACTTCTCTAAAACAATTTGTATTTCTGCCTGCATTTTTTTTATGGTGGAGGAGCTATTGAAAAACTGAATTTTGAAAATTGTTCCTCTCTTACCCAAATCACAGTAAATCAAACAGAATTGAATGATTTTAATATTAAAAATTGTTCAAATTTGAAAAATTTGTATGTTGCAGGTAATAAGCTGCAAAGTTTAATCTTTGACAATACGCCTAAGATTGAAGAGCTTATGATTGGAGGAAACAAATTGTCTACAATAGATGTGTCCTCTCTTGAGAATCTCAAATTGATGTATTGTCCGGATTCAAAATTTTCAACTTTAGATTTTTCTCAAAATAAAAAATTAGAAGTTATTGCTATTATGGATAATCCATATTTGGAAACGCTTTTCATCAAGAACGGAAAACAGCAGTATATTGAAGAATATGGAGGCGCGTTTGATAATACAAACCTCAAATACATCTGTGCAGACGATTCTGAAATTGAACAAATAAAATCATATTTAGCAAATGCCAATGTCAACTCCTATTGCTCATTCACACCAGGCGGAAACCACAACACTATTTCCGGAACGGTAAAATTTGATGCAAATAACAACGGTTGCGACACATCAGACAACGCTTTCGAATTCCTTAAACTTAAAATAAATGACGGAACAAACTCAGGAGAAACCTTCGCCCAAAACGATGGGAAATACGAGTTTTACACGCAATCGGGTAATTTTAATATCACAGCTCTTGCAGAGAATCCTGCTTTGTTCACTGTTTCTCCTGCTAATTTTTCTACGAGCTTTGCAGATAATAACAACAATGTTTTTACCCAAGATATTTGTGTCACTGCCAACGGAAATCAAAATGACGCTGAGGTCGTGATAGCACCACTTACCAATGCAAGACCAGGATTTGATGCGACTTACAAGTTGGTTTGGAGAAATAAGGGAAATACAACACTTTCCGGGAAAGTAGTTCTAAACTACGACGCCAGCAAAATGACTTTCCAAAACAGTTCGCTTCCATATTCTGTGGCTAGCAGTGGAACTCTGGAATTTAATTATGCCAATCTGAAACCATTTGAAAATACAGCTTCGGAAATTACTTTCACAATCAATACGCCGACCAATTCAACCAATCCGGTAAACTCGGGCGATATTTTGGCTTTCAATGCCCAGATTACGCCAAACAGCACAGATCTTACGCCGGAAGATAACAATTTTGGTTTCAATCATACAGTTGTGAACTCTTTTGACCCGAATGACATCGTTTGTCTGGAAGGAGAGACGATTCCATCTGTCGCAGTTGGGAAATATCTCCATTATGTGGTCAATTTTGAAAATACGGGAACTGCCGAGGCAGAAAATATCGTCGTGAAAATGAATGTTGATCCAACTGAATTTGATATTAATACATTACAACTGCAAAACGCATCTGCTGATGTAGTAACCAGAATCACAGGAGATCAGGTTGAATTTATTTTCAAAAAAATAAAACTTCAAAGTGGTGGTCATGGCAATGTTTTGCTGAAGATGAGATCCAAAACAGACCTTGTAGAAGGTGATACGGTAAATAATATCGCAGAAATTTATTTCGATTATAATTTCCCGATTGAGACCAATGAGTATGTCACAACGATCTATGATGCAAGCTCAATCCTTGCAGCTAAACTCAATTATACGGCATCAGATTTTAGCCAGAATAATTATAAGATCAATTTTGATGCAAGCCTAAGTACAGGAAATATTACAAATTATCAATGGGAATTTTCAGGAAATCCTTCCGTCAGCTCAAACACAAATGTAAAACCAACAGTGACTTACACTGTTCCGGGAAATTACACTGCTAAATTAACTGTTTTTGATTCAAATAATGCTTTATCCACTCAGACAATTACTTTCAATGTTGGAGGGAATGTGGCAGATTTGTCAACAGGAAAGAATTCTGATAATAATTTCATTGCAATTGACTCTGCCGATGACGACTGGAAAGGCTATGATATCAACGGAACAGAAATGACACCAAAAGTAAGACAGACTTTTTCCGGATGGAGTTTTGCCGACATCGGAAATGGAAACAACAGCCAATGGATTTCTTTGAACAATTTTGAAGGATATTACACCTACAAAAGCAGAGATTTCACAGTCCCAGACAACGCAACGGATGCTAAACTAAATCTAAGATCCTTGTCTTTTGTAAGAAACTGGACTTATCTTGTAAAAGTAAATCCAGACGGAAGTGAAGACGAGATAGAAATCACGAGAACGCAATGGATGAGTGACGGTTTCAAAGGTTGGCTCAATAGCAGAAGTCCGAAAGTGGATAATTACAGCCTATCACCGGGAAGATACTACATCAAAGTTATGGTTTACTCAAACAATTCTACCGTGAGACAATCTTTGGATGTGAATGCCATTGTTTCTTGCTCTACAGGATTGATGTATGCTAATAAAATGGTTTATCAATCTCCAACGTTGGGTGTGCAGAATAGTAAAGATTCGGAAATAAAAATTTATCCGATTCCAACTACAGGCTTAATTAATATGATGTCAGACGAGAAGATTAATGCCATAGAAATATATGATTCTGGAGGAAGGTTAATTCAAAAACAAATATATAATCTGCCTTCCAAGGAACTGAAAATTAATATAAATGCTCCAAGGGGAACTTATTACGTGAAAATAAAAACCTCGAAAGACACCACATTACAGAAAATCATTAAGGAATAAAAACGAAGAACCCGATTCAAAGTGAATCGGGTTTTTTTATAATTTAATTTTTAATCTCTGAAATTTACATCTCTAATATTTAAGAAATGAGAAACATTACCCTTCCAATGATTTTCTTCAATGGTAAATGCCAGATCGAAAGTTTTAGTTCTAAACTCTTCAGCAAATTGTCCAAAACGGAATCCGACACATTCGACATTTCTGCCGGTCGTCGGTTGCAAAATATTGAATTTTAGATGCGTGCTTTCTTTTCCCATCAATTTTACATAGCCATTCACTTTTACATTTTTAAGAACCAAAATCGGTTTCATATTTTGAGGTCCAAAAGGAGCTAGTTTTCTATGGAAATTGATGAATTCCCGATTCAGATCTTCAGGATTTACAATACTGTCAACATAAATTGTTGGTTCTTTCTGATGTTCCTGAATATTACTTTTCACATAATCTTCGAAACGTATTTTAAACTCTTCAAACTTTTCTTTTTCCATAGAAAGTCCTGCCGCAGCCTGATGTCCACCAAATTTCATAAACAAATCTGAACAGAACTCCAAGGCTTTATGAATGTCAAAATCCGAAACTGATCTTGCAGAAGCCACCATTTCGCCGTTATTTCCCTCAGTGAAAACTAAAGTTGGCTTGAAGTAATTTTCTATTAATCTGGAAGCTACAATGCCGATCACGCCTTTGTTCCAAATTGGATCGTAAACAATCGTGGAGTATCGTTGGTTTTTGTGCATTTCCAAAGCCTGGCTCATCGCTGACTGCGTAATGTTGATGTCCATCTCGCGGCGCTCATCATTCAAGTTGATGATGTTTTCAACCATTTGCTGAGCTTGCTTCAGGTTGTCCGAAATCATCAGTTCAACCGAAGCTTTAGCATGAGAAATTCTTCCCGCAGCATTGATTTTTGGAGCAATATCAAAAACAATATTTGAAATTTCGAAGTGTGCTAATTTCTCTTCTGGAATTAGTAATCTTAATCCAAACTTCCTTGTTTTTCTGAGGAACTTCAAACCTTGCATTGCCAAGACCCGGTTTTCACCAGTCATTGCAACGATGTCCGAGGCAATACTAATGGCCAGCAGATCCGTTAATTCAAACAATTCACTTTCCGGAATTTTATAGATGGTGTTAAGACCTTGACAAAGTTTGAAACCGACGCCGCAACCACTCAGTTCCTTATAAGGATATCGGCAGTCTTTTCTTTTCGGATCCAGAACAGCAATCGCTTTAGGGAGTTCGTCGCCTGGTAAATGGTGATCGCAAATGATGAAATCCACACCTACGGAATTGGCATAATCTATTTTGTCCACAGATTTAATCCCGCAATCCAAAGCAATGATTAATGAAAATCCGTTCTCTTTTGCGAAGTCGATTCCTTCGTCAGAAATCCCGTAACCTTCAACATTTCTGTCTGGGATGTAAAAATCAAGATATTTTTTGTCAACTATTTTGCTGAGATATAAGTACATCAAAGCCACCGAAGTGGTTCCGTCTACATCATAATCGCCGTAGACCAATATTTTTTCGCCGTTTTCTATAGACGTTGCAATGCGTTCTACCGCTTTTTGCATATCGGCCATCAGGAAAGGATTGTGGATGTCTGTTCCGTTTGGTTTGAAGAATTCGCGGGCTTTCTGATAATTATCAATGCCTCGCATCACCAGGATTTTGGATTCTAAAGTTCCAAAACCAATAGAAGAAATTAATCCATCAACAATTTCTTCGTCCGGCTCGGGTTTATAGATCCATTTTTGACTCATAGCTACAAAAGTAATGAAAAATTTATCGATAAGAAATTAAAAAAGCTACCAATTTGATTGACAGCCTGTATTGAAAATCAAAAATTTTGCGCTTAATTTTTGATAAATTTTTTAGTCTCAACTCCGGATTTTGTTTCAATCGAAATGATATAATTTCCTTTAGGGAAAGTAGAAATATCGACTTTTGAAATATTATCAGATTTAATTAATGAACCTTTGATATCATAAATTTTTATGGATTTAATTTCTTCATCAGATTTTATATTAATGAAATCAGAACTTGGATTTGGAAAAACACTGACCTGGGTTTTATTGATGTCATTTACTGATAATTGATCCAAATCTTTAATGATAATATTGTCAACAATATAACCACTGTTGTAATTATCAAATTCAAAATTCAGTTCATTGGTTCTTATGATTTTATTGCTCAGTGGACTTGTGAAAACCAATTGATTGTCAAGATAATATTTCACATTTTTATCTGTCAGGTGGTCTATTTCTATTCTCAAATTATACCATTTTCCGGCTTCCCAATCTTGGATGTATTTGATGGCTTCATCGCTGTCTGCATACATTCCGCCTTCGTAATCAAAATAAAATCCGCCAGCCCAGGAATAAACGCCATTGTTGTTGTAATAAAGTGACAACATATAATAATCTGAACTGTCCAAATTCTCCAATTTTACATCTGCAGAGATTGAAAGTCTGTTATATTCAGGGATTTTTTTGAAGAGATAGGAGAGGCTTTCGGTATAATTTCCGTTGCTTGTAACCTGAACTGAATTTGCACCGTCTGTAGAATTTCCGTTGATAACTTTGAAATTACTATTGGGAATATCAGTTTTTACCATCCATTCTTTTTGTCCGACTATTGTTCCAGAATTGTAACCTTCAGAAGTTTCAAAAGATATTTTTTGCTGTTGCGCAGATATTGAAATCGATAAAAAAGCCGTTGCTAAAGAGAATAAAAATTTTGTCATAAATCAATTTAAAAATGGAAAGCGAATTTAGAGAAATAATTACGAACTAATTTTAAGTCAACAAAAAAACCTTCCGAAAAAATCGAAAGGTTTAGGTTTTATAATAATTTGTAAATCTATTTCGTGTGATTCATCGCATTAGCATCGATGTTTACGCCAAGACCTTGTGCAACTCTCATCCCAAGTTCTATGTTTGCACGGAAGAAATGACAAAGCTGACGGTTGATGATCTCGTCACGTTTCGGTCCGTCTACACCGCCAAGATGTCCAATGATGTTATTTACTAACGATGTTCTCGCTTCTGTGTCTAGAGCTTTCGTATAGAATAATCCAGGCTGTGTGTAATGGTCATCATCATTTTGATTTCTGTCAAAGTGGGCAACTCGGGAATTGTCCAAGTCGTATTCCAGATTTTTGTAAGATTCTGCAGGTTCTACATCGCTGAAACTATTTGGAAAATAATTTGGCTGGTCACCATAATTAGAATCGCTTGCCATCTGTCCTGCTCTCTGGAAATTATTGACAGCAAAAGGACATCTGTTAACTTCCAGCTGATGAGAATTTACACCAACTCTGTATCTGTGGGCATCGGCGTAAGAAAATAATCTGCCTTGCAGCATTTTATCCGGAGAAAAACTAATCCCATCCACCAAATGGCTTGGCGCAAAAGCAGATTGTTCCACGTGTACAAAATAATTTCTAGGTACTTCATTCAGTTCCATCACACCTACTTCCTGAAGAGGAAACTCGTCTTGGAACCAGACTTTGGTCACGTCAAACGGATTCCAGCGCCATTCTTTTGCCTGTTCTTCCGTCATTGTCTGGATATAAAGTTTCCATTTTGGAAAATCTCCTTTTTCTATGGCATTTACCAAATCTTCCTGAGAAAAATCCGGGTTCTCACCTTTCATTATTGTGGCATCAGCATCTGTGAAATTTTTGATGCCTTGCTGCGTTTTGAAATGGAATTTAACCCATGTTCTTTCATTATTTTCATTAATCAAAGAAAAAGTGTGAGAGCCAAATCCGTGCATATGACGATATCCGTGAGGTATTCCTCTGTCAGACATTAAGATTAAAACCTGATGAAGAGATTCTGGGTTAAGAGACCAAAAATCCCACATCATCGTTTTGCTTTTCAGATTTGTTTTTGGAACACGCTTTTGAGTATGAATGAAGTCGGGGAATTTTTTAGCATCCTTAATAAAGAAAACAGGCGTGTTGTTTCCAACCAAGTCCCAATTCCCGTCTTCCGTGTAAAATTTCAAAGCAAAACCTCTGGGATCTCTTTCTGTATCGGCGCTTCCCATTTCTCCGCCTACTGTAGAGAATCTTGCAAACATTCTGCATGAGTTTCCAACCTGAGAGAAGATTTTTGCTCTTGTCAAATGGCTGATGTTGTGGGTAACGGTAAAAGTTCCATACGCGCCGGAACCTTTGGCATGAACGATTCTTTCCGGAATCCTTTCTCTTACGAAATGTGCAAGATTCTCCTGAAGTATAAAGTCTTGCAGCAAAACCGGACCGCGTGGGCCAACAGTTTGAGAGTCCTGATGTTCAAAGTATGGTGCTCCAACGGAATTGGTGAGTTTTTTCTTATTTTCCATATTTCAGATTTTATTGATGTATGTTATTTTAAAGCTAAATTCGATAAAAAAACCTATTCATGAAACAAATTAATAATTATATTTGTCATAGATAAAATAAATTAGAACCCGTGAATATCCAACAATTAGAATACTTGATTGCGGTTGATAAATATAAACATTTTGGCAAAGCTGCACAAGCGTGTTTTATCACTCAGCCTACTCTTAGCGCGATGATCCAGAAGTTTGAAGATGAGCTGGATGTCAAGATTTTTGACAGAACCACGCATCCAATCAGGACTACAGATGCAGGTGCAGAACTCATCAAAGAGGCTCAAAAAATCATTGATGCCGTGATGGAACTCAAGAGTAAAGCCAATTTTCTCAATAATATTCTGGCAGGTAAAATCAATTTGGGAATCATCCCAACGGTTTCAACTTTTATTCTTCCAAATGAGATTTTTAGTTTTCTGAACAAAAATCCTCAGATAGAACTGAATATCAAGGAAATGACAACCGACAGTATTATCAAATCTCTGAAGTCCGGAGAATTGGATGCCGGGATTATTTCAACGCCTTATAGTGCTGCTGACGAGTTTTATCAGGATTTCCTTTTTAATGAGGAGCTGATGCTTTATTCCGGTGCGGAAGAGGTACAAAAGAAAGATTGTTTTGTTGTTCCGGAAGATATTGATGTGAATAAAGTCTGGCTCCTGGAGGAAGGAAACTGCCTGCGGACACAGTTCGAAAATATCTGTCATCTGAAAGAAAATTCTCTTAAACCAAAAAATCTAGAATTTATGGCTTCCAATGTGAGCACGTTAATTCAAATGGTGGATAAAGTGGGCGGAATTACGATCTTGTCAGAAATTGGAGTTCAACAATTGTCGCAAGAGCAGAAAAAGAAAGTTTCCAGATTTATCAAGCCGTTTCCGTACAGAGAAATCAGCCTGATCTATTACAAACCGACTTACAAACAGAAAATCATAGATGAATTGATTTCCGAAATCCGCAGCTCTATGGAGAAGAAACTTAATTTCTATAAGGATGAAGAAAATTACGTCAGCATAAAACCTGAATAAATTCATACTAACTGAATAGGAATTGATTTTGAAATCTAAAATTTAGTTTGTAAATTTGCATCCGATTTTGAATAAACGGAGGAGAACTTTGACTGATTGCAACCTCAATAAAAAATGCTAAAACAGATTTTTCTTTTTTAGTTCCTTTTTACAATCAGTAGTTTATCCTTAAACAAATTAATATAAAAGGAATTTATTTATGTCTTATTTATTTACGTCCGAATCAGTTTCTGAAGGACATCCGGATAAAGTTGCAGATCAGATCTCTGATGCACTTATTGATCATTTTTTAGCTTACGACAAAAACTCAAAAGTAGCTTGCGAAACACTTGTGACCACTGGTCAGGTTGTTTTGGCCGGCGAAGTGAAGTCAGAAGCTTATCTTGATGTTCAGCAGATTGCAAGAAATGTGATCAATAAAATTGGTTACACAAAAAGCGAATATATGTTCAACGGTGACTCTTGCGGTGTGATCTCTGCGATTCACGAGCAGTCTCCGGATATCAACCAAGGTGTTGACAGAACATTGGATGAGACTGATTTCGAAACCAGAGCAAATGCTCAAGGTGCCGGAGATCAGGGAATGATGTTCGGATATGCAACCAACGAAACCGAAAATTATATGCCTTTGGCGTTAGATCTTGCACATCAGATTCTTAAAGAATTGGCAGATCTTAGAAGAGAAGGTTCAGCGATTCCTTACCTTCGTCCGGATGCAAAATCTCAGGTGACTATTGAATATTCTGATGATCACAAACCAGTGAGAATAGACAGCATTGTAGTTTCTACACAGCACGACGATTTCGGAAGCGAAGAAGCAATGTTGGCTAAAATCAAAAAAGATATTGTTGAAATCTTGATTCCTAAGATCAAAGCTAAGCAAAAACCTGAAATTCAGAGTTTGTTTAATGGCGATATCAAATATCATATCAACCCAACAGGAAAATTTGTAATTGGTGGTCCTCACGGAGATACAGGTTTGACGGGAAGAAAGATCATCGTGGATACTTACGGTGGAAAAGGTGCTCACGGTGGTGGTGCATTCTCTGGAAAAGATCCAAGTAAAGTGGACAGAAGTGCGGCTTACGCAACAAGACACATTGCGAAAAATTTGGTTGCAGCTGGTGTTGCAGATGAGGTTTTGGTTCAGGTTTCTTATGCAATCGGTGTTGCAGAACCTTGTGGGCTTTACATCAATACTTACGGAACTTCCAAATTGGATATCAACGATGGCGAGCTGGCTAAGAAAGTTCAGCAATTGTTTGACCTTAGACCTTACGCCGTTGAGAAAAACCTTAAGCTAAGAAATCCTATCTATATCGAGACTGCAGCTTACGGACATATGGGGAAAGATTATTACGTAGCTGATAAAACCTTCAATAAAGGTCTTAAAAATGAATTAACTTTGAAAGACTTGGAATTTTTCACCTGGGAAAAACTGGATCGAGTAGAAGACATCAAAAAAGAATTCGGACTTTAATCTGATTCTTATAAAATTATAATCAAAACTGCTTTGTCTTGGGATGAAGCAGTTTTTTTAATTAATTACGCTTTCAAGCATCTGTTTTGTTATTTTTGTCGTAAATAAGATTAGAAAAATGAAATCAAAACTTTATATCCTTATTATATTATTGTCCTTCTGTGGTTTTGCAAAGTCCCAATTGACGATGCATAAGTTTGTCACAGCAGGTTATGTCTATCAAAACCAAAGTTTTGGGGAAATAGGAGGTAAGTTGCTTTTCCTGAGTAATGACGATGTTCTCTTCAGAGTTGGAGCGTCTGCATTAATGGGTTCTGCAAATAATAAGTTTGCAATCATGCCAAAAGTAAATGCTGATTTCCTGTTAAATTTTCAGAAAAATGTAGACTTCTACCACGCGCATTATTTCATTTTGGGAGCAGAAGCTACTAATAAATATATTGCTCCGAAGGCAGGATTCAGTCTTTTTGGGATTCTGGATTTAACTGGAGGCTATGGTTTTTCAATCGATAAAGAGGGAATTAACGGCAAAGAGCTGAAAGGCCTCAATATCAATTTCACAATAAATATCCCATTAGTTGTACTTAATTGATTTAACTTTTTAATTTTTTTTGCATCAAATTAAAAGAATTTGAAAGTTTAACAATCTCTTAACGTTTTGTTTTGACTTTTTTATTACTTTTACAAACCTAAATTACAGCGTATAGAATAAAATTACTTTTTTTAAAATAAATCAACCGAGCCAGACTAAATTAGTTATTAATGTAATTAATGAACTGCTGGGTTTTATATCAAAGAAGTAAATATTATGAAAACGCAGACTGATAGCCAACTGATTCTTCAATATCAAAACGGCGAAGAGAAATCTCTTTCCTTACTTATAAACAGGCACAAAAAAGATCTTTTCAGCTTTATCTATTACAAACTGATGGATGAGGATCTTGCAAATGATATCTTCCAGGATACATTTATCAAAATCATTGTGACACTGAAGGAAGGCCGCTACAAAGAGGAAAACAAATTCATCCTTTGGGCAAAACGTATCGCTCACAATTTGATCATTGATCATTACCGACTCCAGTCAAAAAACATCAAAATATCCGAAACATCTTACGAAAATGAAGAGTTTTCTATCTTTGACATTATCAAAGAGCCGGAAAATAATATTGAGGACCGTTTGATAGATAAGCAAATAAATGACGATCTTTTGAGAATGCTCGTAATGCTTCCGGAGAACCAGCAAGAGGTGATAAAGCTTAGGTTTTTCGATGGTCTCAGCTTCAAAGAGATTGCAGATCATACAGATACGAGTATTAATACGACATTGGGCAGAGTAAGATATGCGTTGATCAACCTTAGAAAGATTATGGAAGAACATAATATTATTTTGACAAAATAATAAATATTTAATAATAAAGATTTTCTTTTGGCGTTATTGTTGTAAAAGTCAGCCTATGAAAAAAAACGACACTTTAACAACGAAAGCTTTGATGCCGAAAAAAGAAATAATCGATTTTCTGATGAACTATTCCAAGAATATTCATCCAATAAAAACTAAGAACAGAAAAACCATTTTAGTTTCGAAGAACTAAGCATTTTTAGATTTTAAATAATTGATTTTTTATGATTGAACTTTCCTACGTGGATCAAAAATGATTAGATTTGTGCCTTATGAAAAACATAAGGCACATTTTTTTTGATCTCGATAATACACTTTGGGATCACCGCAAAAACGCATATTTGACCATCAAAGAATTATTTAAAAATCAGGAAATTTCCGAAAAATATAACATCGATTTTGAATTGTTTCACGATGCTTATCACGAGATCAATGAAAAACTTTGGGAACAGATCCGCGATGGTGAGATTGATAAGGAACATCTAAGAAAGTACAGATTTTACAACACCTTCTTAAGATTTGAAGTTGATAATCAGGTGTTAGCAGATTATTTTGAACATCATTTTCTTGATGAAATTTTAAAATACAATGAACTCGTTCCCGGCGCAGCGGATTTACTTGATTATCTCGAAGCTAAGGGATATAAAATGCACATCATCTCCAACGGTTTCCAGGAAGTGACTGAAAGAAAATGTATTCTTTCCGGAATTGCCGACTATTTTGAAACCATAACAAGTGCAGATTCTGTTGGCGTAAGAAAACCCAGACCCGAAATTTTCCAACATTCGTTAGATCTTGCGAGAGCTGAGAAATCTGAAAGTATTTTGATCGGCGACGACTGGATTGCAGATGTAAAAGGTGCGCAAAGATTCGGAATCGATGTTATTTTCTTTGATGTTTACAATGATAATCCTCAGGAAGAGAATCTGAAAGTCATCAAAAATCTATCAGAAGTCAAGCAATATTTATAAAACAAAAGCCTTTCAATTTGAAAGGCTTTTTTTATGGGTTGAAGTTTGTAGGATTAGATTCCTAAACTTTCTCTTACTCTTGTAATGGTCTCTGTAGCGATCTTTCTTGTTTTCTGAGCGCCTTCCTGAAGTTTTGCTTCGAGCTCTGGAAGGTTATTCATATAGTAATCGAAAGTCTCTCTTTCCTTCGCAAATCTTGTTAGAATCAAATCTAGCAATTCTTTTTTAGCGTGACCGTAACCGTAGTTTCCAGCCAAATATTTCGCTCTTAATTCTTCCGTTTGTTCAGGCGTTGCAACCAACGCGTAGATTGCAAAAACTTTATCTGTTTCCGGATCTTTCGGATCTTCCAATGGTGTAGAATCTGTTTCGATGGACATTACCTGCTTTTTCAGTTCTTTTTCCGGCAAGAAAATATTAATGATGTTTCCTCTCGATTTTGACATTTTGTGTCCGTCGGTTCCGGGAACATATTTCGTGTCTTGTTGCAATTCTGCCTGAGGCAAAACCAAAACGTCTCCCATTTGATTATTAAATCTGGAAGCCACATCTCTTGCAATTTCCAAATGCTGAAGCTGATCTTTCCCAACCGGAACGATTTCAGCATCATACAATAGAATATCAGCAGCCATCAAAATTGGGTAAGTGAAAAGTCCGGCATTCACATCGCTCAATCTGTCTGCTTTATCCTTGAAAGAATGTGCCAATGTTAATCTTTGGTAAGGGAAAAAGCATGACAAATGCCACGAAAGTTCGCAGGTTTCCGGAATGTCACTTTGTCTGTAGAAGTATGTTTTTTCAGTGTCTAGTCCGCAGGCAAGCCAAGCTGCAGCAATTTCGTAGGTGTTTTCTTTAAGTTCAACAGCGTTTTTAATCTGCGTTAAAGAATGAAGATTGGCGATGAACAAAAAGGATTCGTTCTCGGGTTTTTTGGATAATTCGATAGCGGGAATAATTGCTCCCAAAAGATTTCCCAAATGTGGTGTTCCGGTGGCTTGTATTCCGGTAAGGATTCTAGACATTAAGATTTAGATTTTATAAAATTCAGTTGACAAAAATAGGAAAGATTAAATGTTTAGCAAAGTATTGATTTATTTGATTTCAATTTTCTCTCCGCCAAACGTCGGGTCGACCCCAAACAGCAGATCTACAAACACCTTTGCTTTTGCAAGATATTCCCGGAGATTGGTTTTAATTCCGGCATATTTATTCACATCTGCAGCATTATAACCATAAGCGGTAAGTCCATTTTTCTGAGCCAGAAAAACAGCTCTTTCATTATGGAATCTCTGCGAAACAATAATGAATTTCTCCTGTCCGAAAATTTCCTTCGCTCTCACAACAGAATCCAAAGTTCTGAAACCTGCAAAATCTTCGAAGATTTTATCTGCCGGAATCCCTTCTGCGATAAGGTCATTTTTCATTTCTTCGGGCTCGTTGTATCCTTCAACCGAATTGTCACCACTTACGATAATATATTTAATCTTACCGGCTTTGTACAATTCTGCTGTGGCTTTGATCCGATAAGAAAAATATAAATTCGGATTTCCGTTGCTCAAAGTTTTGCTTGTTCCCAGTACTAAGGCTGTTTTACAACTTGGGATTTTGCTGACATCAGTGTAGAGAAATTCATCACTCTCGTTTTTGATCGTGTAATTGGCAAAGAGGATAAAAAGAAATCCTGCCACAAAAAGCAGCAGGAATATTTTGATTAATTTTTTAAATAGTTTCATTTGTGTTTTCTGTGTTTATTTAAAAATCCAAACCATTTGGAAAAGCCTTCTTTCTGAAAATATAAAGAAACAAAGCTCCAACAGTAATAGAACTGTCTGCAACGTTAAATATATATTTGAAGAACTCAATTCTGTTCCCGCCCAAAACAGGAACCCAATCCGGCCAAACGGTATCAACCAAAGGGAAGTGCAGCATATCCACCACGCAGCCTTTCATCAAATCTGAATATCCGTGACCAATTTGCGTCAATTTGGAAACGCCGCCGTAATCTATCCATCTTTCGGAAGCTGCGTCATAAAAAGTACCGCTGTCGAAAATCACACCATAGAAAATACCATCAAAAACATTACCGATTGCGCCGGCAAAGATCATCGCCATTGGAATAAGGAGATAATTGGAAGCGCCTTCTTTCAGCCATTTTTTGAAAAGAACCACCATCCCAATCGCAAGGACTACTCTAAGTAATATTAAGGCATATTTTCCCCAAAGTCCTCCGAAATGAAGTCCGTAAGCCATTCCCGGATTTTCTACAAACGTCATTTTGAACCAGCTAAGTCCAAAAACATTCACGCTTTCACCAAGGTAAAAATGGGTTTTGACAAAGATTTTTGAAGCTTGATCTATTATGAGAATCAATAATGTGACTAGTGCGATAATTGTTTTCTTACTCATTACAATCCTTTTGGTTTGGGCGTTCTGATGATTTTTTTATCCTTTCTGTCCGTGATCTTTTGGATTGTTTTTTTATTATGAAAATTATTCTTCGTGTGAAACTTTTCGAATTCAATGTTCATATCTTTCAGGACACTTTTCAGTGCAGTTAGTTCCATTGCGTTTTTTGGGTGTACAATTATGGATTCCATTTTTGTATATTTTTTAGTTTAAAATCAGGATCATATTAATTTTCCTTGAAGAAAAATTTTTGCAAATGTACTTCAAATTACTTATTTCTTAGACAATTCATCCAGCCTTTTGCGTTCTTTTTCCGTAAGATCATCCAATCCGTTTTCCCCTATTTTACTAAGCAGTTTGTCTATTTCGTCCTGTCGTTCCTTGCGCTTTGCGTTGAATTTGTCATCAATGGTATAATATTTCTGCTCCGGTTGAAAAATATTCTTGACCGACTTACTCTTAAAAACAAAAAATCCGATCAAAATAACCACTAATAAAATAATAATGACTGTCATATTTATAAAAAAAATACAAAGCAAAAGTGCCGCAACACCTTATGCTTTGTATTAGAGTTTTTACATTATACGTTGTACTTAATACTTTTTTACAACAATTTATCGCTGCATATTTTTAGCTTCGATGCTCAAAGTTGCGTGAGGAACCGCTCTCAATCTTTCTTTCGGGATCAGTTTTCCGGTTACTCTGCAGATTCCGTAAGTTTTGTTTTGGATTCTGATCAATGCGTGTTTCAGATCACGTACAAATTTTTCCTGTCTTCCTGCCAGGATAGAATTCTGCTCTTTGCTCAATGTTTCTGCACCTTCTTCAAAAGCCTTGAAGGTTGGTGAAGTATCATCCGTTCCATTATTTTGGTCATTGATAAAA
The DNA here is from genome assembly GCF_059803555.1 of Chryseobacterium sp. TB1-D10. NCBI lineage: Bacteria > Pseudomonadati > Bacteroidota > Flavobacteriia > Flavobacteriales > Weeksellaceae > Chryseobacterium > Chryseobacterium sp. TB1-D10. The sequence continues at coordinate 319,762 of NZ_JAPFHB010000001.1, forward strand.
CTTTCTTTTATTAGCACCAAGTCGTGTTCCGCTTTATCAATTTTATCTTGGATTAATTTCTTGAATTCTTGCAGATCAGCATCACTATATCGTAATTTTTCGTCGGCCATTTCCATTGTTATTAATTGTTCAAAAATTTATTTTTTTGGCTTTTTACATTTCAGCAGCCACGCTTTTTTATTAATTGACAATTATAGAAATAAAATTTAAAAAATATCAATAAAGGGTTATCAATTCACAATTTCTTAACAATAATAAAAAATCGTTTATTTTTTCTCAACTTTAACCTTGAATTTTTCTTCATCTATCTCTATTTCGTCAAAATTCGAGAGTGAATTTACAAATTCTATTTTATCTGACAATACTTCTTCAGAAATATATGCATCATTGTTAATAAGTTCTTTCTGGAACGGCGAATTCTCTTCCAATTGGATTGATATTCTGTCCGTTAAATCAAAATCTTTTTCTTTTCTAAGGTTTTGAACTCTATTAATGAATTCTCTCGCAATTCCTTCCGATTTCAACTCATCCGTCAGCGTCAAATCTAATGCCACAGTTGTTTTTCCTTCGCTTGCTACTGTCCATCCCGGAATGTCTTTTGTGAAAATTTCTACATCTTCAGTGGTGATTTCGTATCCGGAAACAGTTGCTTTTCCTTCTTTTTCTAAGGAAGCAATTTGCTCAGAAGTGAAATTGGAGATTTCTCCAGCCACAGTTTTCATATCTTTTCCTAATCTCGCGCCCAAGGTTTTGAAATTTGGTTTGATTTGTTTTACAATAAGATGCGACGCTTCTTCGGAATTAATCAGTTGCAATTCCTTCACATTCACTTCTTGTTTAATTAACTCTGAAACAGCTAGGATTTGCTCTTCAGTTTTCTTATCCAAAACCGGAATCATTACTTTTTGAAGTGGCTGACGAACTTTCACGTTTTCTTTCTTTCTCAATGAAAAAACCATCGATGTGATTTGCTGAGCCAAATGCGTTTTCTCAACCAAATCCTGATCAATCAAGCTTTCATTTACAACTGGGAAATCCGTCAAATGAACAGAGTTTACCAAATCTTTTCCAGTAACTTTATTCAAATCCTGGAACAATTGGTCCATAAAGAACGGCGCAATTGGCGCAGAAAGTTTCGCTACAGTTTCCAAGCAAGTATATAGAGTTTGGTATGCAGAAATTTTGTCATCAGAATAATCGCCTTTCCAGAAACGTCTTCTGCAAAGTCTTACATACCAATTCGATAAGTTGTCATTAACGAAATTATTGATTGCTCTTGAAGCTTTTGTTGGCTCGTAATCTTCGTAGAAAGATTTAACGTCTTTGATTAATAAATTTAATTCAGATAAAATCCAACGGTCGATTTCCGGACGGTTTTCAATGTTGCTTTCCAGGTATTTGAAACCGTCAACATTGGCGTACAAAGCGAAGAAAGAGTAGGTATTGTAAAGCGTTCCAAAGAATTTTCTACGCACTTCATCAATGCCTTCAATATCAAATTTCAGGTTTTCCCAAGGATTCGCATTGGAAATCATATACCAACGCGTCGCATCTGGTCCGTAAATCGAAAGTGTTTCGAATGGATCAACGGCATTTCCGAGACGTTTCGACATTTTCTGCCCGTTTTTGTCCAAAACCAAACCGTTTGAAACGACATTTTTATAAGCTACAGAATCGAAAACTGTCGTTGCAATCGCGTGCAAAGTATAGAACCAACCACGAGTTTGGTCAACGCCTTCCGCAATGAAATCTGCCGGGAAAGCTTTGTTGTTATCAACTTGCTCTTTATTCTCGAACGGATAATGTAATTGTGCATAAGGCATCGCTCCGGAATCGAACCAAACATCAATCAAATCGCTTTCACGCTTCATCGGTTTTCCGGATTCTGAAACCAAAGTGATTTGGTCAACAATATTTTTATGAAGGTCGACTAAAGCATAATTTTCCTCAGACATATTTCCAATCTCGAAATCTTTGAAAGGATTTTCTTTCTGGAAACCAGCTTCGATGGATTTTTCAATTGCGTTGTACAATTCTTCAACAGAACCGATTAAAACTTCTTCTTTTTTATCTTCAGTTCTCCAAATCGGCAACGGAATTCCCCAATACCTCGAACGTGAAAGATTCCAGTCGTTGGCATTTTTCAACCAATTTCCGAAACGGCCTTCACCTGTAGATTTTGGTTTCCAGTTGATGGTTTCATTCAAATCGAACATTCTGTCTTTCACATCAGTTACTTTGATGAACCAAGAATCTAATGGATAATACAACAAAGGCTCATCAGTTCTCCAACTGTGCGGATAACTGTGAACATATTTTTCAACCTTGAAGGCTTTGTTTTCTTTTCTTAATTTTAAGGCAATTCTCTCATCAACAGAAAGATACGCTTTTAAATCAGAAATAATTGATTTTAAATTTTCTTTTTGAATATTGAATTCTGTGCTTTTTTCTTCTTCATTCAAATATTCGCCTTTCACATATTCATTCGCAAAACCGTAAGCGTCGTCTTTTACAATCGATAAAAATTTTCCCTGCATATCAACCAAAGGAACCGGATTTCCGTTGTCATCCAAAACCAACATTGGCGGAACTTCAGGTGTTGCTTCTTTCGCAACTTTCGCATCATCTGCACCAAAAGTCGGCGCAGTGTGCACGATTCCTGTTCCATCTTCCGTCGTTACAAAATCTCCGGCAATCACTCGGAAAGCGTTTTCCGGATTTTGATAAGGTTTGGCGTAATCTAATAATTGCTCATATTGAATTCCAACCAAATCTGCACCTTTGAATTCTGCTAATATTTGATAAGGAATAACTTTGCTTTCAGAAGTGTAATTTGCGAAATCTTCATCAGTTCCTTCCGCATATTTTTTCGCAAATTGTTTTCCAACCAACGCTTTCGCCAAAACAATATTGATTGGCTCAAACGTATATTGGTTGAATGTTTTCACCAAAACATAATCGATTTTTGGTCCAACCGTCAAAGCAGTGTTGGAAGGTAAAGTCCAAGGTGTCGTCGTCCAGGCAAGAAAATAGACATCAGATTTTGGTTGCTGATTGTCAAATTCTTCCCAGTGCAAAGCTCCGCCGCAACTGTTTCCTGCAGCTTCAGAACTTTCTATTTTGGAATCAGAATAAGCAAGTGCCGATAACTTTTTCCAGGTTTCGCTTGCGTTTTCGGGCGCTTGTTTTATTTTAAATTGAGCTACAACAGTTGTATCAGAAACATCACGGTAAGCGCCTGGCTGATTTACTTCGTGGGAAGACAATCCTGTTCCTGCTTTCGGAGAATATGGCTGAATTGTGTAACCTTTGTACAGCAAACCTTTATCATAGATTTGTTTCAAAAGCCACCAAACCGATTCCATATATTTTGGCTTGTAAGTGATGTACGGATTATCCATATCCACCCAATAGCCGATTTTTTCGGTCATATCGTTCCAGACATCGGTGTAGCGCATCACGGCGTTTTTACAAGCTTCGTTGTATTCTTCGATGCTTATTTTCTTGCCGATATCTTCTTTGGTAATTCCCAATTCTTTCTCAACGCCCAATTCTACGGGAAGTCCGTGCGTGTCCCAACCTGCTTTTCTGAAAACCTGCTTTCCGGATTGCGTTTGGAAGCGGCAGAAAATATCTTTAATCGCTCTCGCCATTACGTGGTGAATTCCCGGCATTCCATTGGCGGAAGGCGGTCCTTCATAGAAAACAAATTCCGGTTGTCCTTCGCGGATTTCTACGGATTTTTTGAAAGTATCGTTGGTTTTCCAAAATTCTGCAACGTTTTTTGCAGTTTCGGTTAGGCTAAGATTTTTATATTCTGTGAACTTGCTCATTTTCAATGTCTGAAATCTGTTTCTGATAGATTAAGTTTGCGAATTTAGTGATTTTTGTCGATTTTTAAAGCATCTTTTGCTCGGTTTCTGAATGTTAAAAACTTCAAATTCAGAATCATAAAATTGGTTTATGTTTTTATAAATTTGTCACATAAAATTATCATCCTTGGAAATACACCCAACCATTGAAAAATCCGATTTAAAGTCAATCAAAACCTTTCAGGAAAGCAAATTAAAAGAGCTTTTGGTTTACCTAAAATCCAATTCGCCGTTTTATCAAAAATTATTCAAAGACAATAAAATTGATATTAATGAAATCAAAACGCTTGAAGATTTAACAAAAATTCCGACGACTTCCAAAAATGATATTCAGGCGAATAATCAGGATTTTTTCTGTGTTCCTCAAAGCGAAATTGTGGATTACAGCACAACTTCCGGAACTTTGGGCGATCCTGTGACTTTCGGATTGTCGGACAAAGATTTGGAAAGATTGGCTTACAATGAAGCTATTTCTTTTGCTTGCGCTGGAATCCAAAAAGGTGATGTTGTGCAGATGATTACAACCATCGATAAAAGATTTATGGCTGGTTTGGCTTATTTTCTCGGACTTCGGAAAATGGGTGCGAGTGTTGTGAGAATGGGACCTGGAATTCCGGAACTGCAGTGGGATTCGATTTCCAGATATAAGCCGAAATATCTGATTACAGTTCCGTCTTTCCTATTGAAAATGATAGATTACGCCGAGAAACACGGCATCGATTATAAAAATTCCAGCGTTTATGGTGCCATTTGTATTGGAGAAGGACTTAAAAATCAAGACTTTACTGATAATATTCTGTCCCAAAAAATCAAAGAAAGATGGAATATTCAACTATTTTCAACTTATGCATCGACGGAAATGAGCACCGCTTTTACAGAATGTAAATTTCAAATCGGTGGTCATCATCATCCTGAATTGATTATTACAGAAATCCTTGACGACAATGAAAATCCATTAAAAGAAGGAGAAAGTGGCGAATTGACGATTACGACTTTGGGTGTTGAAGCAATTCCTCTTTTAAGATTCAAAACGGGAGATCTTGTGAAAGCGCATTACGAACCTTGCAAATGTGGAAGAAACACGATGCGTCTTGGTCCTGTTCTCGGCAGAAAACAGCAAATGATAAAGTACAAAGGTACAACGCTTTATCCGCCTGCGATGAGTGATATTATGAATGATTTCGGAAATGTTTCGTGTTATCAAATTGTCATTAAATCAGACGAAATTGGTTTGGACGAAATCATCATCAAACTAAGTACAGACAACGAAACCGAAAATTTTGTGGACGAAGTGCGAGACCATTTCCGTGCAAAACTGAGAGTGAGTCCGAAAATTGAAGTTTTGGATTTTGAAGTTTTGTCGAAGGTCGTTTTCAATCCAACGAGTCGTAAGCCAATTAATTTTATAGATTTAAGGAATTGATTTGCTGGATTTTTGAAGTTCCAGTTTTTCTAATTTGATGAAGTTAGCAAGATTCTTCACCGCAGAATCGTGAATCCTGACGAATGGGTTTTTCTTATCCCAAACATATCCGGCGAGAACCGCGCAGATTTTTCTTTTTACATCGGGGTTTTCCGGTTGGTGGAAAAATAATTCCTGTAAATTCCCAGTGTACCATTCTTTCACATAAGTCGTAAAAACGTTGACGCCGTACAAAATGTAATCCGAATATTCTTTTTGCCAATCGATGGTTTCGCCGTTCAGTTGTCTTAAGGCTAATTTTGCGGAAAGCATTCCGGATTCCGTTGCGAAAGCCATTCCGGATGAAAAAACCGGGTCGAGAAATTCCGAAGCATTTCCAGTCAAAGCGAATCCGTTTCCGAATAATTTTTTCACGGAACAGGAATAATCTTTCAAGTGTCTCGGTTCAAAAAGAAAATCAACATCATCAAAACGTTTTACATAATAATCGGAAAGTGAAATGGCTTTTCTCAAAGCTTCCGTCGTATCGCCATTTTCCGAGAGTTTATCAATATAATCAGTCGGCCCAACGATTCCTAAACTTGTTTTTCCATTCGAAAAAGGAATCACCCAAAGCCAAACTTCGGTTTCAATAATATCGAAAGAAATCAATGTTCCTTCCACGCCTTTTTCACGATTAATATCATCAACGTGGGAAAAAATCGCGGAATGTGGAGAAAGTTTTGAAGGTTTTTCTAAATCCAACAATCTCGGCAAAACTCTTCCATAACCGCTGGAATCGATAATGAATTTTGCGTGAATTTCCTTTGTTTCGCCATTTTTATTTTTAACAGTTGTAATTGAATCAGAACCATTAAATTCCACAGAAATCACTTCCGTTTCAAATTCCAAATCAACGCCTTTTCTGATAACTTCATCTGCCAAAACTTTGTCGAAATCTGCTCTGGGAACCTGCCAAGTCCAATCCCAGCCTTCACCAAATTTATTACTAAAATCAAAAATACAGACTTCATCACCTCTCATAAATCTTGCGCCAAGCTTCTTCTCAAAACCTTGGCTGTCCAACGCTTCGAAAAGTCCAGCTTCGTGAAAATGGTCCATCACTCGCGGAATCAGGCTTTCTCCGACAACCAATCGCGGAAATTTGGTTTTTTCTACCACTTTCACTTTTGCGCCGTTGTTATGAAGATATGCGGAAGACACACAACCCGAAGGTCCGGCTCCAATCACTAGGACATCTACAAATTCTTTCATTATTTCTGATATTCTATCTATCTTTGCGTCACAAAATTAATCACAAAAAATTGATTTCGAATCAGTTTTCTCCTTTTTTTAAATAATGATAGATGGTATTAACGGCTAACCTCAAATTAGAGGATTTTTATAAAATTATTTTCGATAACGAAACGCTTGAATTAAGCGAAGCACTTTTGTCGAAAGTAGAAAATGGTTTCAATTTTTTAGAAGAATTTTCCAAAGACAAAGTGATTTATGGCGTCAACACTGGTTTCGGACCAATGGCGCAATACAGAATCAGTGAGGAAAACAGAAATCAGCTTCAATATAATTTGATAAGAAGCCACTCTTCCGGCGTTGGAAATCCACTTTCGCCACAATCTGCAAAAGCCGTGATGTTAGCGAGATTGAACACTTTGAGTCTAGGGAAATCGGGAATTCATCCTTCGGTTATTTTTTTATTAAAGGAATTAATTAATAAAGATGTCACGCCGTTGATTTTCGAACACGGTGGCGTTGGAGCAAGTGGCGATTTGGTTCAATTGGCGCATTTGGCTTTGGTCTTGATTGGCGAAGGCGAAGTTTTTTATAAAAATGAAAGACGCGAAACAAAAGATGTTTTTGCAGAATTAAATCTGGAACCGATAAAAGTCCACATTCGCGAAGGTTTGGGATTGATGAACGGAACTTCTACGATGACGGGAATTGGGATTATTAATGCCTATTATTCCAGAAAATTGGTGGATATATCTTTGAGACTTTCTTGTGCAATCAACGAAATTGTGAAAGCTTATGACGACCATTTTTCAGAAGCTTTAAACTCTACAAAAAGACACGCAGGTCAGCAGAAAATTGCTTCAAGAATGCGCGAAAGCCTTTATGACAGCAAACTAATTAGAAAAAGAGAAGACCATCTTTATAATAAGGAAAATAAAGAGGAAATCTTCAAAGATAAAGTTCAGGAATATTATTCTCTCAGATGCGTTCCGCAGATTTTGGGACCGGTTTTGGACACTTTGGAATTCACGGAAAAAATATTGGAAGATGAGATTAATTCTGCCAACGACAATCCGATTATCATTCCCGAAGATCAACACGTTTACCACGGTGGAAACTTCCACGGTGACTATATTTCTTTGGAAATGGACAAGCTGAAAATCGTCATCACAAAACTTACAATGCTTGCAGAAAGACAGCTCAACTATCTTCTGAATGCAAAAATCAACGAGATTTTCCCGCCATTTGTCAATCTCGGAAAATTAGGATTGAATTTTGGTATGCAAGGTGTTCAATTCACCGCAACTTCCACAACAGCGGAAAGTCAAATGTTGTCGAATCCGATGTACGTTCACAGTATTCCGAATAACAATGACAATCAGGATATTGTGAGTATGGGGACCAATTCTGCAGTGATCTGTAGTAAAGTTATTGCAAATGCTTTCGAAGTTCTGGCTATTGAATTGATTACCATTGTTCAAGCGATTGAGTTTTTGGAATGTCAGAAAGAAATTTCATCTAATACTAAAAAACTGTACGATGATGTTCGCTCAATTGTTCCGGCTTTTAAAGAAGATTTGGTGATGTATCCGTTTGTAGAAAAGGTGAAGGAATATTTGAAGAATTAATTTGAAACCATCGTTTAAACCTATAGGAATTAAAAAACAATAACCAATGAAATGTGCAATCATAACAGGCGGATCCAGAGGAATTGGTAGAGCAATCTGTCTGAAATTGGCAGAAGAAAAAAACTATCATATTCTGATCAATTATACATCCAATGAAGCTGCAGCAAAGGAAACTTTAGCCAAAGTTGAAGAATTGGGTTCTACAGGAGAAATTCTTAAATTCGATGTTGGTAATGCGGAAGAAACTCAAAAAGTTTTAAATGAATGGCAAGAAAATAATCCAAAATCCATTGTCGAGGTCATCGTCAATAACGCCGGAATCACAAGAGACGGATTATTTATGTGGATGCCGAGCGAAGACTGGAACTCAGTGATTAACACCAGTTTAAATGGTTTTTACAATGTGACCAATTTTTTCATTCAGAAATTATTGAGAAACAAATACGGCAGAATTATTAATATGGTTTCTGTTTCAGGAGTAAAAGGGACGGCCGGACAAACCAATTATTCAGCTGCGAAAGGTGCTTTGGTTGGAGTGACAAAAGCTCTGGCCCAGGAAGTTGCCAAAAGAAATATAACAGTAAATGCCGTTGCTCCCGGTTTCATCAAAACAGATATGACGCAGGATTTCAATGAAGATGAACTGAAAGCAATGATTCCCGCCAACCGATTTGGTGAAGCAGAAGAAGTAGCAGATTTGGTCGCATTTTTAGCATCAAAAAAATCTTCATACATCACAGGAGAAATTATTAATATTAACGGAGGAATTTATTCATAAAAATCAGGTAGCAGATAATAGGTGGCAGTTTTTTCAACCTAAAATCTACAACCGATAACCTAAAATTTTAAATGGAAAACAGGGTAGTCATTACCGGAATGGGAATTTATTCTTGCATCGGAACTTCTTTGCAAGAGGTGAAAGAATCCCTGTATCACGGCAAATCCGGAATTGTTTTGGTGGATGAGAGAAAAGAATTTGGTTTCCGGTCGGGTCTCAGCGGAGTCGTTCCGAAGCCAGATTTAAAAAATCTTCTCAGCAGAAGACAGCGCATCAGTATGGGCGAAGAAAGTGAATATGCTTATCTCGCAACGCTTGATGCTCTGAAACAAGCCAACATCGATCAGGATTTTTTAGATGAAAATGAGGTCGGAATTCTATACGGAAACGACAGCGTTTCAAAAGCAGTGGTAGAGTCTATCGACATTGCAAGAGAAAAAAAAGATACAACATTGATGGGTTCCGGGGCTATTTTCAAGTCGATGAACTCCACTGTGACGATGAATCTTTCTACTATTTTTAAATTAAGAGGAATTAATCTGACCATCAGTGCAGCCTGTGCAAGTGGATCTCATTCACTGGGATTGGCTTTTATGATGATCAAAAACGGTTTTCAGGACATCATCGTTTGCGGTGGTGCACAGGAAACCAATAAATATTCGATGGCAAGTTTTGACGGTTTGGGCGTATTTTCGGTGAGAGAAAATGAACCAGCCAAAGCATCAAGACCTTTCGATTCAGACAGAGATGGTTTGATTCCAAGTGGTGGCGCGGCAACTTTGATTGTTGAAAGTCTGGAATCTGCCCAAAAAAGAGGTACCAATATCATCGCAGAAATCGTAGGTTACGGATTTTCTTCAAACGGTGGACACATTTCCACGCCAAATGTTGAAGGTCCCGCATTGGCAATGAACCGAGCTTTGAAGCAGACTGGTTTGGATGTGAAAGATATCGATTATATCAATGCACACGCAACTTCCACACCATTAGGCGATGCGAATGAAGCTAAAGCAATTTACGAGATTTTTGGCAGCGATGTTCCTGTTAGTTCTACCAAATCGATGACCGGACACGAATGCTGGATGGCAGGTGCGAGTGAAGTGATTTACTCAATTCTGATGATGCAGAACGATTTTGTGGCTCCGAATATCAATCTGGAAAACCCTGATGAAGACGCAAAAAAGATAAATCTGATCTCCGAAACTAAAAATCAAAAAATTGACGTATTTTTGTCGAATTCTTTCGGATTTGGAGGAACCAATTCTGCATTAATCGTTAAAAAATTTGTTTAAAAACACCATGGATAGAGATAAAATTGTTGCGATCGTTGATAGCTTTCTTGTCAATGAGTTCGAAGTTGATCGCGATGATATTGTGAATGAAGCTAATTTCAAAACCACTTTGGGCTTGGACAGCTTGGATTATATCGATATGGTTGTGGTGATCGAATCTAATTTTGGTGTAAAATTAGGTGAGACAGACTTCAAAAAAGTCATCACGTTTGAAGATTTCTATACCACAATAGAACAAAAGATTTCAGAAAAAACAGCCTAGTTTACGGTTTTATTTGTCTAATTTATAGCATCTAAAGTCTAACATCTGAACTATGAACAAATGGAAAGGCAAATCCAAAGGAACAATATTAGGCTACCGGATTTTCGTTTGGTGCATTAAGAATATCGGAATCCGAAGCTCCTATTTTGTCCTCTATTTCGTTGCGACCTACTACTTCATTTTCGAGAAGAAAAGCAACCAATATATTTCTTATTATTTCAAAAATAGACTGAATTACAATGCTTTGAAAACCAAACTTTCCGTTTTCAAAAGCTACTTCGTTTTCGGTAAAGTTCTGATTGACAAAACTGCAATTTCCGTAGGATTAAGAAACCGATTCACCTACGAATTCGATGGTATTGAAAATCTCAAAAATCTTCTCGCCGAGAAAAAAGGGGGTGTTCTCATCAGCGCTCACATCGGAAATTTCGAAATTGCCGAACACTTTTTTGCAGACATCGATTTTGATGCGCAAATCAATCTGGTCACAACAGACCAGGAAGTGACCGCCATCAGGAAATATATGGAAAGCATTTCCGTAAAGAAAAGCAACATCAAATTCATTTGTGTGAAGGACGATATGTCGCATATTTTTGCGATCAACGAAGCGCTTTCCAACAACGAACTCATTTGTTTCACAGGCGACCGATATTTCGAAGGCTCCAAATTTCTGGAAGCTGACTTGCTCGGAAAAACCGCCAAATTTCCTGCCGGACCTTTCCTCATTGCCTCCAGATTGCGCGTTCCTGTGGTTTACGTTTATGTGATGAAGGAAAAAAATCTTCATTATCATCTTTACGCAAGAGTCGCAGAGAACATAAAAAACCGAGATTCACAAGGCCTGCTCAACTCCTACGTCCAAAATTTGGAATCGATGCTCAAAAAATATCCACTCCAATGGTTCAATTACTTCGACTTTTGGGACGATATTGATTGATTTTCAATATATTTATGGCAGCTATTTCCGCCTTCCGTTCCCAAACCTAACGAAGTGGTTCGACGAAGTCAATCTTTTTGCCATCTCTTTTCCAGCCACAAAAAAGGATTTCCGCTCAGGCCGGGCTGCAGATTCGGTATAAAATCAAGAGTCGACATAAATAGTAAGTTTTTCTTTCTTAACAATTTTATTCATTGAAAAAACAATACGACATACTAGTCATCGGAAGCGGAATTGGTGGACTTGTTTCTGCCTTGGTTTTGGCGAAAGAAGGACTGAAAGTATGCGTATTGGAAAAGAATAATCAGTACGGCGGAAACCTTCAGACCTTTTCGCGGGACAAACTCATTTTCGATACGGGCGTTCATTATCTGGGCGGCCTTTCCGAAGGTCAGAATCTCCACCAATACTTCAAATATCTCGACATCGTCCACGATTTGAATCTCGAAAAAATGGACGAAATCGGATTCGACAAAATCACTTTCGAAAACGACGAAATCGAATATCCACATTCCCAAGGTTATAACAATTTTGTAAATCAATTATCGAATATATTTCCAAATGAGCGAAAAAATTTAATTAGATATGTTGATGAAATTCAGAATGTTTGCAACCAATTTCCCAGATATAATCTCGTAGGCGAAGGAAAATATGATGAAGACATTCTCTACATTAATGCTAAAGAATTCATAGAATCGGTAACATCAAACAAAAAATTGCAAGCCGTTTTATCAGGCTCTAATTTCCTTTACGCAGGTTCATCGAAAACGCCTTTGTACGTTCACGCTTTGACGGTTAATTCCTACATTCAAAGTGCGTATAAATGTACAAACGGTGGAAGTCAGATTTCTAAATTACTGATTAAACAATTGAGAAAATACGACGCAGAAATTTATAAGCATTCCGAAGTTTCAGAAATGATTTTTGATCAAGAAAATACTTTGAAATCTGTAAAAACCAAAAAAGGAAAAGAATATTTTGCCAAAAATTTTATTTCGAATATTGAGATAAAAACCACTTTAGATTTGATTGGTAAAGAACATTTCAAGAAATCTTTCACCAAAAGAATCGATGAATTGGAATCGGTTAGCTCGTGTTTCAGCGTTTATATTGTTTTGAAACCTAAGACTTTCAATCATTTCAATTACAATTATTATCATTACAAAAACGAAGAAAATATCTGGAATCAGTCCAATTATTCTGAGGAAAATTGGCCAGAATCTTATATGCTTTCGGCAACGGCTTCCAAACAAAATCCGGAGTTCGCAGAAAGTTTGACCATTCTGACTTATATGAATTACGATGATGTCATACAATGGGAAAACACTTTCAATACGGTTGCAGAAGAACACGAACGAGGAAAGACTTATGAAGCATTCAAAGTTGAAAAAGCTGAAAAGTTGATTTCTGAAATCGAAAAGAAATTCCCGGATTTGCATTCTCAAATCAAAGCTGTTCATACCTCTTCGCCACTTTCTTATCGCGATTACATCGGCGGTTACAAGGGAAATATGTACGGCTACACAAAAGATTCTTCCAATCCGATGAGAACTATTTTTTCGCCGAAAACCAAAGTCAGTAATCTTTTTCTGACAGGTCAAAGCGTGAATATGCACGGGATTTTGGGATGTACGATTGGAGCGTTCAACACTTGCTCGGAGATTCTGGGAAAAGAATTGATTGATGAAAGATTGACTCAAGATTTAAATCAAGCTGATGAAAAATAGAGTTCTACTTTATCTGTTTTTTGTTTTAAATGTCATTTCGTGTGGCGTTTCAAAGTCCATCAATCACGTTCCGGAAATCAGCCAATATTCCCTTGAGATTCCGAAAGTTGAAAAATTAAACGACTCAACTTTTAGCTTCAAAGAAAATTATCTTACCAAAAATAAACAGCAACTTTGGGAACTCTATATCAAAGGAAATACTTTGCAGTTGGGTTATAACAATGGAGCTTTGACTCAAAGTTTGATGCAGAATCAGGAAGCGATTTTCTTTTCCAAGGTTGAAGGTTTTGTCCCATCAAAATTCAAACAAAAATTATTGAATGGTTTTTTGAAATGGTACAACAGGAAAATGTATTTGAACGTTCGGGAAGATTATCAAACTGAAATCTATGGTTTATCCCAATATTCATCGGACAAATACAACTTTATCGCGCCAAAATATCTTCGAAGTTTGTATTTGCACGGCGCACACGACATTGGCCACGCAATGCAGGATTTGGCGATGGTTGGCTGTTCGTCTTTGGCTGTTTGGAATGAAAATACGGAAGACGGCGATTTGTTGATTGGAAGAAATTTCGATTTTTATGTCGGCGACGATTTTGCCAAAAATAAGTTGGTCGAATTTGTAGAACCGGAAAACGGAATTCCGTATCTGTCGGTCAGTTGGCCAGGAATGATTGGTGTGGTTTCGGGAATGAACAAAGAAGGAATCACGGTCACTATCAACGCTGGAAAATCTAAAATTCCGATGACCGCAAAAACGCCGATTTCTTTGGTAACACGTGAAATTCTACAGTTTGCTAAAAATATTGATGAAGCGATTGCGATTGCAAAAAATCGGAAAGTCTTTGTTTCAGAATCGATTTTGGTTGGAAGTGCGAATGATAGAAATGCTGTCATTATTGAAGTTTCGCCGGATAATTTTGGCGTTTATAGAGTAGAGAACACGAGTAAGTTGGTTTGTACGAATCATTTTCAATCTGAAGTTTACAAAGATGACAAGCGAAATCAGAAGCAAATTGCGGAAAGTCATTCGGAATATCGATTCGAGAAACTTCAGCAATTGCTGGATGAAAACTCAAAATTAAATCCTGAAAAAATGGCTTCTATTCTAAGAGATAAATCTGGTTTGAAAGGAGAAAAAATCGGTTACGGAAATGAGAAAGCTTTGAACCAACTTTTGGCGCATCACGCTGTGGTTTTTTCGCCAGAAAAAAGATTGGTTTGGGTATCGTCAAATCCTTATCAACTGGGAGAATTTGTCTGTTATGATTTGAATAAAATCTTTTCTGATGAGCGATTAAAAACTGGAGAATTTGCAACTTCCGAATTGAATATTGCGAAAGATTCTTTTTTGGATTCTCGGGAATTTAAGAATTATGAAGAATTTAAAAAATTGAGTTCTCAGTTTGATGAAAATAAAATTTTGTCTGATGAATTTATCAATCATTATCAAGCTTTGAATCCGGATTTCTGGTTGGTTTATTATCAGGCTGGGAAATATTATTTCAATCAAAAAGATTATCAGAAGGCGAAATTTGAATTTGAAAAAGCTTTGACGAAGGAAATTACAACGGTTCCCAACAAAAAGAATGTTGAGAAATATTTGAAGAAGACTTTGAGAAAGTTGAGATAAACAGGCCAAATAATTCTCGTGAATTTTTATTAGTTTAGATTCCTACGGAATGACAAAATTGCATTTATTGTACAATCCCCAAACTTTGCGAAGCGCAACCCGACTTGAACGGAGCTCATTTTTTGTAGCTGGAAAAGCTTAGGCAAAAATAGCGGGAGTGGAAGGCGGATAAGTTGCCCAAATCATTCTAACCGTTTTCTGGATTGACTTTATTGAGGAAAAGATAAAAACCAACGCCCAAAATTGTGGAGACCGAAGATGCCAGAATCAGACT
Organism: Chryseobacterium sp. TB1-D10; assembly: GCF_059803555.1. Lineage (NCBI taxonomy): Bacteria > Pseudomonadati > Bacteroidota > Flavobacteriia > Flavobacteriales > Weeksellaceae > Chryseobacterium > Chryseobacterium sp. TB1-D10. The sequence goes on from NZ_JAPFHB010000001.1 coordinate 334,824, forward strand.
GCCGATAATGTATTGAAGCAGGTGATTTTTGACCAGTTCGAAGTTGATTTCGTGATTCATAAAATTGGTTTCTCCATCCACAAAAGGAGCGCCAATAAAGAGAGAACCTGCAATAATGAACGGAATAAACGGCGGAAAACTGATGTTGGAAGAGACAAATGCCAGCACTTTGTTGAGCTTGAAAATAACGGATAAAGAAATCGTCAAAAACGTCTGCAATCCCCAAACCGGCGACAGTCCGATGAACACGCCCAAGGCAATGGAAAATGCTTTGGTACGATTGCTTCCGTCGCTTTCCAAAACGTCTTCTTTGATAAAATTTTTAAAACTTTTCTTCCTGAAATTATGTATAAAATTTCGAGGTTTGATGTAGGCTAAAGTGATGATAACCAATATGGTATTGAGAATACTGATTCGTGTAAAATCTTTGAAAGGGCGGAAATGAGAAACCCGTTCCGCTGGGTCGTATAGGACTTTCACCGGAACATTTTTGACCGGAACATTTTTCCACGCGGTTCTTACGATAATTTCGATTTCAAACTCGAATTTTGGTGTGAAATATTTGTTAGGAATTTTGTTCAAGGGATAAAGTCGATAACCCGATTGCGTGTCCTGAAGTTTGATTCCCGTCTCAAACCAAAACCAGAAGTTGGAAAAATTGTTTCCGAAACTGCTTTTCTTAGGAATGCCATCTTGCGACATATTCCGGTTGCCGATGAGCAAAACATCTTCATTTTCCGCAAGCAAAGCTTCCACAAAAACGGGAATATCATCGGGATAATGTTGCCCGTCGGAATCTATCGTGATGGCAAAATCAAATCCAAGTTCCAAAGCTTTTCTGAAACCGATTTTCAACGCATTTCCTTTGCCTTTGTTTTCGGGTAAATTGATGATTGAAATTTGGCGATAATCGCTCAAAATGGACGAAGTAGAATCCGTGGAACCGTCGTTTACAACAATGATGTTTTGGGTGTAATCCAGCACGCCTTCAATGACGCGTTTCAGCGTTCTTTCGTTGTTGTAAGTAGGGATTAAAACGCAGATTTTCCTTTCTAAGATGGCGTTTCGTACTTCGTGAATGGTCATTATTTGAATGAAGCTTTTTCGGAGGCCGTCATCGTTTTGGATTGCCCGGCAAACTGTTTGATGTAGCTTTTCAGGTCAGCGTTTTGTTTGCTGTAGTTGTTGATGAGAAAAGTTTTGTCTTCTTTCAGATTCTTGTGGTAACCCACGATTTTTGGGATGTTTTCCTGAACGCTCATTCTTATGACACGTAATTCTGCATTATTTGGATTGCTCGCAATGAGGCTTTCCAAGGTAGTTGCGCCCGATTTTACAAAGGATTTTCTTTTGTTTTTTTCGGTCGTCACTTTCGCTTCCAAGATTTTAGAAGCAGATTTGTAGGCAGAAATTACGGGGTCATTTGATGATTTTTTATCAGCCAAAGCAATGAAATTCTTAGCATTCTCGTTTGATGAGTTTGCTTTGGAGTAGCTGTTTCTCAAAGATTCCAGGTCTGACTGGAAGAATGAGAAGAACATAAACATTAAAGTGAACATCAATTTCATAACCTTAAATTTTGTTGTAATTAACAGACATTTTTAATGCAATTGTTTCGCCAAAACTGGTGGTGTTTTTTACTTTCAGTTCTCCATCTTTTTCGGTAATGTCCAATTGTAAAAACAGATCCGGCGTTTCAAAGGGATTGATGATGGCCATAAACTTCACATTGGAAGCTGATTTCAGGAACAATTTTGAAGCGGTGAAATTTTCAGTTAAGTCTTTCACAATCTGCATCATACAAACACCTGGCGTCACTGGATTTCCGGGAAAATGTCCTTTGAAAATCTCGTGGGCGGGATTGAGTTTTATCTTCGCAATGAAACTTCCATTCTCTGATTTTTCAGATGATTCTAAAGTGTAAAAGTTGTTAAGAATGGTTTGCATATTTTATTCAGTTTCAGTGATTTGGAAAAGTTTGATGTTGATTTTAAAATCTTTGTGTTGAAGATTGATTGTCTCTGCAAAAGTAGGTTTTTTAGCTTCAAAAGTAAAATTGATTTTCTCCTTATTATTCTTTGTATAAACAATTTTTGTGAGAAGAGAATTTTCTTTGTTGAAAGACAGATAATAATTTTTTTTATCTAGTTCTGATCGAAAAATACTAAAGTTTTCATTTTCAAAACTTTCAGCAACAGGATATTTTTGTCTTAATAATTCCTGAAAATCATTTTTCAGAAAATTAATCACCATTTTTTTGTTTAAATCTGCCAAAACATAGTTGAGCTTAAAATCATTCTCTGATATTTCAAAATCAATCATTTTATTCCCAAAATCAGAGGTCATTACAACTCGATGTGTGGTTTCCGAAATCTTTTTAATAATTAAAATTCCGCTGATATGATTTTTATAAATATCCATGTGACATTTATAAACGTAATCTTCTTTTGATGAAAAGTATAGATTTTCAACCGTTTTTTCTGTGTTTGATACCGATTTTACATCTTTTAGCTGATAAGATTTACAAGAAACCAAAAGCAAAAAAAACGAACTATAAAGAAAACTCTGAAGCAGGAATCGGCGCATTGATTTTGGTGTTTTTGAAAACAATATTGGTTGTGTCTCCCGTAGCTTCCGTCATATTAACTTGAGAAACGGTGGTTTGGTTTTTAGGAAAACTCAACTCGATTTGCTTGATGTACTTTAAAAGCTGTGCAGATTTGGGAGTAAATTTTGCAATGTTAAAATTCCCATTTTTAAAATAAGCTACAGAGAATTCAGGATCATTGAACATTTTTCCATTCGAACTTCCCACTATTAATTTGTTGATTTTTTCAAAAGTTTTGCTCTTTGCATCAACCGAAGATTTTTTCCCTTGGTCGTTGATGAAGATTTTATTTTCCTTAAAAATAATGCTGTACTGATAAGGTTTTGTGTATTTCCAGCTCAGTGTATTTGGTGATTTTAATGACATTCTGCCTTGTGTGACGATGTTTTTATCCAGAAAATCCATTTTTTTAGTTTGAACAAAATCGCTCTGCAAAGTTTTAATCTCTTTTGTTTCAGCAGAAATTTTTGTCACGAATGCTTTAGATTCAGCGCTCGTCATTGCTGTGTTCTGTGCAAAAGCAAAAGTTGAAATTAATAAAAGTGCTATAAAAGCTATATTTTTAAACATTATTTTTAGATTTAAATATTGAATTAACAGTGAAAGTTGAATACTTTTGACGCTCCAAAAATAACAATAATTCGACCAAAACTTGATAAGTTTTCTCTGAAGTATCGTGAAGCAGGATTATGCTTCCTTTTTTTAGGCTTTTTGTAATTTTTTTAAAAATTATATTCTCATTAGAAATTACGGTATCCAAGGAACGAACATTCCAGCCGATACTTTTCTTATTCGTTTTTTTGATTGCTTTTGCAATATTTGGGTTGGTTACCCCAAAAGGTGGTCGATACAAATCAGTTTTAATATCTCCTATTTTCAACATTATTTCATCACATTTTTCAATTTCCTGAATCATTTTTGAAGTCGATAAAAATCCTGTGTTATTGGAATGCGAATAAGTATGATTTCCAATTGTGTGACCTTCCGCAATAATTCTTTGGAACGTTTCGGGATATTTTTCGATCTGTTTTCCGATGCAGAAAAAGGTAGCTTTTATATTGTTTTCCTTTAATAAATCTAAAAACTTCGTTGTAAATTCAGTTGGTCCGTCATCAAAAGTCAAAGCGATTTCTTTGATTTTTGTTCGTTTATGGGTAAAACTGTTGACAAAATAGCCTAATTGAATATCAAAAGAACCCCAAACCACAACTGCAGAAAAGAGTATAAAACAGAAAATGTAAACCCAAATTGTTCCTTGAAATGCGTAAATAAAGAAATTCAAGAAAAGATAAAAAATAATAAATGGATAATGTTTCATCTTTATTGTTTTTGGATTTAAACTTTAACAATCTGTTTGTCATTCCGTAGGAATCTCGACAGTATCTTAAATTTGCTTAGATTCCACGCTCCACTTCGTTTCGCTCTGAATGACAAAGACTCTGATTATTTTCACAGAAAATAATCTAGTAAATTAAGCTTTCTCCAACAAAACCAAACTATGGTCGCTTCCTTTCAAATGATTATACAAAAGAATATTTTTAATGCTATCTTTTTTTACAGAATTAATCAACATCACTTCCGGAATCTTCTGATTTTTTATAATTTGACAAGCCATAAACGTTGAAAACCCGCTTGCCGTATTGAATTCTCCGCTCAAGTGTTTGTAGTAAAGTAATGAGGAGTTTGCAAATAGTTCAGAAGCATTTTTATAATAAACATCCGATTCTGAATCACCACTGAAACCTAAAATCACAGCATTAATATCTTGGTTTTTCAAATTATTTTTAACTAAAAAATCTTCGATGAATTGTTGAGTTTCATTTAATTTTAATGAGTTAATGATTTGAATATCTTTTAATTGTGCATAAGAAGTTTCCGTTTTCTCTTTTCCCAAAACAAAAAAGCTCGAACCTTCGCCCCAAATTACGCCTTCCGTTTTCGAATTCAAATAATCAACCGGAAGATTTTCTTCTTTTTTAATGGAATTATTCAGCTTAAACAATTCCATTGTTCTGTCGGTTTGTTCGTCTGTAGAACCTACCAAAACAATGTCTGCTTCGCCATCCAATATCTGAAGTTTTGCATCCAGCATTGAGAATTCCAGCGACGAAGAACAGTTGACGTAAGTGAAATTATAGCCGTGACATTGCAATCCCAAAGCAATCTGCCCGGAAACTGTATTGTGAGTTGACTGAATAAAAAATGTTGGTGTTAAAAACTCTTCATTATTTTCAAGAACATTTTTCAGAAACTTTTCAGAATCCTGAGAGCAGCCCATTCCTGTTCCGACGATGATGGCATCGGGTTTTTCGATTCCAGCTTCCTGTAAAGCTTTTGTGGAAGCTACTGAACTCATTTTTACCGTTTTAGACATTCTTCTGCTCATTGCTGGCGGAATGAATTCTTTGTAATTCGGCTCAATCGCTTTTAAAACCTGAACAGAATTTTCAGGCTTTAAATTGTCAAAAAAGTTTTCGTTTAAAGTGTCCTGAACCGAGATGCAGGCAGCACTGTTGATGTAAACTGCACTCATTATTTAGAAAAAATTAAAGTTGAACAGTTTCCGCCAAATCCAAACGAGTTGGAAAGTACGTGATTGATGTTTTTCTCTTTCAGTTCGGTAACCGGTGTCAAATCAAATTCTTCCATTTTGGTTTTGAAATTAAGATTTGGAAAAATCACATTGTTCTGCATCGCTAAAATCGAATAAACGGCTTCAATTCCCGCCGCCGCCGCCAAAGTATGACCTGTAAACGCTTTCGTAGAACTGAATTCCGGAACTTGATTTTCACCAAAAATCCGAATCATAGCAATGCCTTCAGACAAATCATTATTCGGAGTTGCAGTACCGTGAACGTTGATGTAATCGATGTTATCTTTATTTAAACCAGAAACTTTCAACGCTTTTTCCATTGCTAAAAAAGCTCCTTGTCCGTTTTCAGACGAGGCGGTTTGATGATGAGCATCGTTGGCATTTCCATAACCAGAAAGATAAGCTAAGACTTTTTTGTTTTCTTTTTTCACAACTTCATCAGATTCCAAAACGAGAAAAGCAGCTGCTTCACCTAGATTCAGACCCTTTCTATCGTTGTCAAAAGGCGTATTGTAAGAATCGGTCAAAATCATCAGCGCATTAAATCCATTCAAAGTAAACTTTGAGAGAGAATCTGTTCCGCCCACAATCACACGGTCAAGAACGCCGTTTTTAATGAGTTTTGCGCCCATCATAATCGCATTAGCTGCAGACGAACAGGCTGTGCTGATGGTAGAAACCATTCCTTTCAGACCCAACAATTCTGCAATCGCCAAAGATGAATTTCCTGCGTCGTGAGCGTCGATGTATTTTTGCTTTTCAGGAAAATCTTCGTAGGTGTAGAAATATTTTTCGGTAACATCCATTCCGCCCACGCTAGTGGAGGAAATGAGTCCGGTTTTGTGCTCGTTGATATCCGAAATTCCAGCGCTTTCTACAGCTTCTTTTGCGGCTACCATTCCCAACAAAGCTGTTCTTGTGACATTGTTGTCTTTATTTAGCTGAAGTTTCTTCGCAAGTTCCTCATTAGACAATTTTATCTCGCCTGTTTTGATGCTTCCGGCGTGGCGTGTTTCAAACAATTCGATGTCTGAAATGCCGTGTTTACCGGTCGTCAGCGAAATAAAATTTTCCTCAACATTGTTACCAATGGCGGAAATGATGCCCATTCCTGTAATGGCAATTTTTTGACTCATCTTTTACAAATGTAACAATGTAGCAATGTAACAGTTTACCAATAATTTTTAGGCTGTTACATTGTTAGATTGGTAAATTAATTTATTTTGTTCTGTTTTCTTCGATGTATTTTGCCATCACTTCGATAGACTGGAAGATTTCTTTCCCTTTTTTCGGGTCAGATAATTTGATTCCGTAGTCTTTGTCAAGAAGGACGATTAATTCTAAAGCGTCGATAGAATCCAAACCAAGACCGCCACCAAAAAGTGGGTCTGTATCTTTGATTTCTTCTACTGCAATGTCCTCAAGATTAAGAACTTCTATGATTTTGTTTTTTAATTCTAATTTTAAATCTTCCATAAAAATTAATTTGAAAATATGTTAATTAGATAATTTGAAAATGTTTTACAATTTAACAGATATTGGATCTAAATTAAATTTCGTCTGTTGAACAATTGTTGTACTTATTATGAACATTTTCAAATTAGCACATTTTCAAATTATCAAATTTATAATGTCAGCAAATATACAAAAGCTTTATAACTTTCCTGATATAGTTCGACCCACCCACACAAGACTTTCTCAGCTTTCCCTGATTGCAGAATCTGTGCTGCGTAGGAGTTTAAAAATTCCTCATCAAATTCATCCAGAACGAAAAATGCGTTTTCAGTCTGCATTTTATGTTTAATGCTAATTTCGCCAACGCAAATGTTAGGTAAAGTGTACACAAAAACAGCAGGACTCGGGAAATAATTTTCCTGAGAATTGATGCTTTCCTGATATTTAAAATCGGTATCGAGGCTTGATGATTTGTTGGCGAAAACCAAAGCTGTTTTGCTGTGGTTGTCATTTTTCAGAATCATTTCGGAAGCTAGAAATGCAAGTTTGCTGAGATTATCCATTTTATGAAATTTTGGATAATTCACTTCTAAACTTTTATAAGCTTCTTTTGCGAAATCTGAGAAATTTTCAGTTTTGCTTTCAAAAATAATTTGTTCGTTGACGGTTATTTTTGAGTTTTCTATGATGCAAATGTCTGTTTTCTTCATTGAGGATTTTCAAAAGTTTAAGGCTTTTTTGTTGGATTTTGATGAGTGTTGAAAACAGTGAACACCACAACTTCGTTATCTATCAATTCATAAATAATAACGAAAGGGAATTTTTGGATGTATGCTTCACGAAATTGGCTACTTTTTAATGAATAGTGGAGCGGATTTTTGGTAATTCTGCCAAAAAACTTTTGAACACATTTTAAAAATTTAAGACCTAGACCTTTTCGCTTGCTTTGATAATATTCTATTGCTTCCGCTAGATCGATGTGAGCTCTTGACTTTAAAATTAATTTATAAGTCATAGTCTTTCATCAACTTTTTCTTTACTTCTTCCCAAGTATATGAAGGTGTTTCTCCCTTTAAATGCTTTTCCCTTTCAATTTCAAGCTTCTCGTAATACCAATCCGGAACAGCGGGACAGTTGTCTTCTTGCTCTTCCACATCTATAATTCCATTGATAATGCGCAAAATTCTCTCATCTGCAATATCTATAAAGTCGTGAATTCTTTTTCTGATTTCTACAGTAGATTCCATTTCCTAAAACTTTAATTCTATCAAAAGTACAAAATTATTTTTATGCCTTTTCCAAAACTATAGCCGCATTACACCCACCAAAACCAGAAGCTGTTTTCAGAATATATTTGATGTCTGCAGTTTGATTTTCTTTAATAATATTCAAATCCTGAGAAACACCCATTTCTTCAAAGTTTTTGGATGGTATTAAAGTGTTTTTCAATGCAGATTCCATAGAAATAATGCTTTCCAATAAACCTGATGCGCCGAGACAATGCCCGTAATAACCTTTCATACTGTTGAGCGGAACATTTTGCAAATCCATTCGGTTAAATGCGATGGCTTCCATTTCGTCGTTGTAAAGCGTTGCCGTTCCGTGGGCGGAAATAAAATCGATTTGTTTGACAGAAACTTTCGCTTCTTTCATCGCATTTTGAATGCTCGCAAACAATCCGTCGCCGGTCCTTGAGGGTCCTGAAATGTGATTGGCGTCGTTAATCGCTGAGTCGCCTAAAACTTTGAACTTAAATTTGTCGATTTGTGAGATTCTTCCTTCGTCAGAATGACAACTGGTAATGTAAAGTGCTGCCGTGGCTTCGCCCAAGTTAATTCCGTTTCGGTTTTTATCATAAGGTTTGCAGGGCTCACTTCCAATTGCCTGAAACGAATTGAATCCTGAAATTACAAACTCGGAAATTTCATCACCGGCAATCACAAAAGCATCTTTGTATTTTCCTGCCAGAATCATATTTTTTGCAACAGAAATCGCCATTACTCCGGAAACACAAGCGTTTGAAATAACAATCGGTTTGGTTTTAAATCCAAAAAAATCTGCGAGTTTTTGCGCTAATTTTGAAAGGTAAACGCCTTCCGGCAAAGTGCTTTCGTTTTTTAATAAACTGATATTTCCTTTAGTCGTTGAAAGAATAAAAGCGGTTTCATCTGAAATTTGATGTCTTTTTACCAAAGGTTTTAGACTTAACAAAAACATTTTTTCAAGTCTTGTGAAATTTTCCGTGCTACTCTGAGCTGAGCCGAAGAGTTTTTTAAATTCCTCTTCAAGTTTTTCAGAATCAATTTTAGAAACGTAAAATGGATCTAGATTATCAATAACTTTATGCAAAGCCACGCCAGATTTTCCTTCCAGAAGTGCTTTCCAGTTTGATTCCACATCAAAACCCAAAGGTGTGACACAGTTATAGTCTGTAATGTAAATTTCTTTGTTCATTAATTACTAAAATTTTTGAATCTTTTTTGAAAAGCCAAAAGCCAAAAGCTAATCGCTAAAAGCCAATTATAATCCCATTTTATCTTTCCAGGTTTGGAAAAACTCCGGATTGTACAGACATAAATTATTCTCAGAATCCAGAAAAACCTGAGTGGTTTCTCCACTGCAGATCAATTGATTTTGTTGATTGAAAATCTCGTATTTATAAATCAATTTCGCCGAAACAGAATTCACAAAAGTGGTTACAATATTGAAAGTTTCGCCGTATTTCAAAGGAAGAAAATGTTCGCACGTGCTTTTCACAATAGGTGTTACAAATCCTGCTTTCTGAATGTCAAGATAGGTCAAACCGTGCTGTCTTCCGAAAGCTTCTCTTCCATCCTCAAAATACACGATATAATGCCCGTGCCAGACAATTCCCAGCGGGTCTGTCTCATTGAATCGTACGCGTACTTCTTCGGTACAAGTTAAATTTTTAGACTGCATTTTGTTTTCGTTCGTAAAGTAAAGAAATAGTCACCATCGCAATATAAAATAAAAATAGGAAAATCAGTTCTTTGGCAATTTCGCCAATGCCACTGTTTCTTAAAATAATATCGTAATACGCATTCAGTCCCCAGTTCATTGGGGAAAACTGCGCAATTTTCTGCATAAATTCAGGCATCAGAAAAACCGGAACCCAGATTCCGCCAATTGCTGCCAAGACTACTACAGAAGTCGCTCCAAAAGGCGCCGACTGTTCCTGTGTGTCTGAAACGGTTCCAATTAAAACTCCAAATCCAATCGCTGCCAATCCTGCAAAAAGAGTGACAATGAGAAGGTGGAACATTTTTCCGGTGACATCAAACTGAGGTAAATCCATCAAAGGGAAAAGCCAGATTCCCACTGCAACCATCAGCAAAAACTGGATGACGCAGATGATTAGATAGGTAAATGTTTTTCCTAAAATATGAATGTAATACGGCGTCGGGCTCACACGAACTCTTACGCTCGTTCCCTGGCTTTTTTCTTTAACTAAATTAATCGACAAAGGCACCACAATAAAGAAAATCGCAAACAAAGCCCAAGCCGGAACGTTGTGCTGAACGGAATTCGGCATCAGTTCTTCTTTGCCTTTGTTCGGTGTTATTTCTTTGAAGGTAATTGAGCTTTTGTTTTCAAGGTCTTCCGTCGTTCCGAGTTGGTCTTGGAAGGCTTTATAGATTTTTTTATTCTCGATTTCAAAAACCATTTTGTTAATGGCATTCATCACAGAATTTTTAAATCCGGCATTGGTTGCAGGATCGAAATAAAGATGAATGTCTTTCGCTTTTGAAGCCACAGCTTTTGTCGCAGTCGAATCGGTTTCCAAACCAAATGAGCTTACGACGGTCTGAACTTTAGAATCAATATTTGAATTTAAATCTTTCGTCAAATTTTCAGGAATGACGATCGCCAGTTGATAATCTCCCGTGAAAACTGCTTTCTCAGCTGATTTTTCGTTGTAATCGGTAACGAGTTCAAACGTTTTGCTGGTTTCCAGTTCTTTTTTTATGACTTTGGAAACTTCAGATTTGTCGTTATCAATAAAAATAATCGGTATTTTTGAACCTTCCAGATTTTTGAATGTCGAATCCTGAATTAAAGTAATCGTAATAATCAGCAATAAAGGCATTAAAAATATAATGACAATTCCGCCCGAATCTCTTTTCAGCAACTGAATTTCCTTGATGAAACTTCTCCACAATTTATACAACATCTCTCAATTCTTTTCCGGTTAATGAAATGAAAACATCCTCCAGGTTTTCAGCATTGGCAACTCTTTCCACCAATTCTTGCGGAGTTCCCGTTGCGTGGATTTTTCCGTGGTCGATGATGGCGATTTTTGTACAGAATTCCTCCGCTTCCGATAAGTGATGCGAAGTGTAAATAATGCAGGTTCCTTTTTTATTTAAATCTAAAAGATAATCGATAATTGCTTTTTTCGACTGAACATCAACGCCAACGGTCGGCTCGTCCAGAAACAGAACTTTCGGGTTGTGAAGCGTTCCTGCAATCAGGTTACAACGGCGTTTCATTCCGCCTGAAAACTGGTCGACTTTTTTATTGGCAAATTTCGTCAAGCCCATTAATTCTAAAGCTTCATCAATGGCTTTGTGAAGATAATCGTTCTTTAAGCCATACAGACTTCCAAAGAATAACAGGTTTTCCTTCGCCGTCAAAGTAGGGTAGAGCGCATATTCCTGTGGAACAACACCGATGATTTGTTTGATTTTCGAATTGTCTTTTTTAGGCGACAAACAGTTAATGGTAAAACTTCCTGAAGTTGGTTTAATCAAACCTGAAAGCATAGAAATCAACGTGGTTTTTCCTGCTCCGTTGGGACCGAGAATTCCATAAATTTCGTTTTTATCGATGTTCAAAGAAATATCATTAACCGAAAAGTCTTCCGAATTTTTGTATTTCTTGTACAGATTTTTTATTTCGATGATATTTTCCAACTTAAATCGCTTTTCTCAATTTCTTATAAAACGCCTCTTCCAAATCAGCAATATGAAGCATTGATTTTGAAAGCTGATTGTAAATGTCGCTTTTCGAATTTCTGTTCTTATAAACTCTTGCGATATCTACAGCAAAATCTCTCCAAAGGTCGCCGATTGCGGTAATTTCTTTAGATAATTCTTTCAACTCGTCATTTTTAAGAATCACTGAGGCTTCCTGTAAAAAAGCGCCGTAAATAAATCTGAATCCGCCACCGCCGGTCCCGATTTCTTCCTGCATTCTGATGAGTTGTCCGAGATAATGATTGGTCACTTTCGTACCTTTTTTCTCAGCCCATTTCGGGATGCTTTTTGCGACCCAACGCATCGCTTTTATTCCGATAATCGGAACGGGAGCGAGCATATTTTTGCAGGTATCTTTAATTCCTTTTTTAATAGCTTCTTCTAAGTTTACATTTTCAGGAATATGTGTAGGGAAATACATATGACCTTTCGGTGCGAGCGCGCCTTTAGCATAACGAACTTTTTCCAGTTCGGCTTCAGTCAGTGTTGTTGCAAAATCCATCACAGGGTCGCTGATAAGGAATTTTCCGTCTTCTTTTCCGTAAACCACCAAATTGTGGGCGTTGAAATGGAATTTATATTCTTCAGGAAAATAAGTAAGGTTAAAAACGCCTACCTGTAAACCTGTCGGGATATTTTGTTCTAAATTTTTCTCTAAAGCTGCCTGTGCTTCTTTTGGATTTGAAAATTTTACTCTTTTAATTTTAATTCCAAGTCTTTTTGCCGCTTTACTGAAAATTGCTCCCGGCATTGGGCGATAGCTAAATCCCGGTGCAAAATTTACTTTTAAAAATGGTAAATACACGAAAAACAATCCGGAACCAATTCCGAAAATCATTGGTTCGCTGAGTTTTAAACCTCTGTTGAGGAGTAAATTGGAGGCCACACCGTTTTCGCAGTGGGCTGTCTGGTGGTGTTCGAAGTTGATTTTCATTCGTTGTTTTTGTTTTAATACTCGTCATAACCTATAGCTATGTCATAATTGAAATAAATCCTTACACCAATTTCTGGATACAAAAAGCAAGTTGCTGGTTCTCCACCATATAAAGATTGTTTTATTTCTGTCGGTTGGTTTAAAGTTTCTAAAACAAATTTCTTATCAAGTATTTTCTTCTCTATATAAGACTTTAGTTCGCTTTTCAAACCTAAATGATGCGAGCCGTAATTATATTTGCCAAAATAATAATAGTAGCTTGAATTTTCTTCATTTACACTCTCAATTATTTCTTTTATTTTTTCTGCTGAATAATTTTTGTTTTTGAGCAACAACAGGAATAATGGATTTTTAGTGAATGATTTGAAAACAACGATTGCTTCATCTTCTTTAACCCAAGCATTCCAAGTTCTTGCTTTTTCCTCAAATTTATAACTAAAATCATTTATTGATTTGCCAACACTTTGTTCAGCTGAGCATTCTCACCTGTAGGCAAATAGCAATTAACATCCCAAGACTTTTGTTGCTTTAAGCTTTTCTTTTTCTGAGCTGTAATTAATCCAGAAAATAAAAGAAAAAGTAATATAATTTTTTTCATAATAATTTAACGTAGTTCACAGTAATAATTTTGCTCAGTTAAGGTCATTATGATTTCCCGTCAAAATTTTTTAATTCATCTACTGAAATTGCGAAAGTGTCGGCGTATTTTTTCAGGGTAGAATCATTTAGTTTTTTGAAAATATTTGGCTTAAAATGTTTTTTTACAGTCCATTTCCATTTGTTTACATAAGCTGCCAAAACCTGTATATCCATTTTGTTGAGTTCCATAAAATAGACAATTGGGCTGGCTATATTGTTGGCAACGTTTTGTTTTGCCTCTTCAATTCTTTCATTGATGAGCTCCATCGATTCGTCAAGGGCAGCTTTTTTGGCTTCCCAACCGATGCTTTGAGCGGTGGTGTAATTGTTATTTTCATCAGTCACATATAACATTTCGGTCATATTTGCTGATTGAAGATTGCTTTCGTCCTGTGGAATGTCTTGTTTTTTCATCTGATTCTTAGTTTTTCAATTCCTGAATAAACAAATTAATTTCTGCTCGTATCAGTAATTTTTCATTAATAAAAGTCTCGCAGAAAATGTGGCAAATGTTCTCGTATTGAAAAATCAAAGATGCTTTGGAAATGATATTATCGCCCACTTTAGGTAAGGCAAAAATCTCTATTTTTTTGATATTGGTAATGAAACCTATCACTTTAGTTTCAACATCTGGATTCTGGAAAAAACTTTGTCCAAGAATCGATGAACAGGTTTGTGCCACATTTTCTATCAATCCGGATTCCACAAATTCATTATTTAAAACAAAAATATTGTCTGCTTTAATTTCAAAAGAAGTGATGACAGTTTCCGGCGTCAATTCCAAAATGTAATCCGCCATCAGCATTGGTTTGCGATGGGGAAGAAAATTGTGGATGTTGATTAAGTTTTCGGCCTTCAATTCCATATTTTATTTTAAACACAAAAGTCACAAAAGCAATCGTAATTTCTAACTTTAGAATAATTTACTTTTTCTTTTGTGACTTTTGTGGTTTATTTTTATTATTTCACAACCGTTTTCATCTGCGATTTTGCAATCACTGTTTCATTGATTTTAGTTATAATTTCTACTAAAGTTACACCCATCATTTCATTCAGAATCGTGGCTTCAGAAATCAGTTGGTCGCCTATTTTCGGTAAGCTTTCAACTTCAACAGATTTGATGGCGCCAATGTAACCTGTCGGAGATTCTTTACCTAGAAGAAAATATTTGTAACCTGTATGCAAAGCCACTGTTTGTGCCTGATGTTCAATTAGTCCTGAAGCCTGAAAAGTGCCTTCGCTGACGAAAATATTATCTTCTTTAATGATAAATCCAGAAACAACGTGACTTTCAGAATAATCGGAAACTTCGCCAACCATTACGAAAGGAAACCTTTGCGGAATCAGACTTTCTACAAAATCTTTGTCGGAGTTTGGTAAGTGGCTTTCCATTAGCAAACCGTCAATAATGCACAAGAATACGCGAATCTTCCACTTTCCGGAACGCAAAGAAGGATTTTTTCACCTTTCTTCAATTTTCCAGAATTCATCAATTGTTCAACAGCGATGAAGATAGAACCGGCGCCGATATTCCCCACTTCAGAAAGATTGTAGAACCATTTTTCCCAAGGGAAATCCAATCCAACATTGGCAAATTCTTCCTTCAATCCATTTTTGAAATAACCGGATGAAATGTGCGCCAAAACGTGGTCAACAGATTTCGGGTCTAACTGATGTTTGTCGAAAGAAGTTCTCAAACTTTCTGCGCCTTTTACCAAAATATATTTGTCAAGGATTTTCGTGTCCTGTTTCAAAGCAAAGATGGATTGGTTCAACCATTCTTCCGCTGGATATTCTGCCCAAGATTTCAGGCTTCCGTCTTCCTGTTTTTCGCAACCTGAGTACATACAAGCTTCGATTTGGTGTGCATAAGAATAGAAATCAATCCATTCGATTCTTAGAGACGTTTCGTTTTCTCTTGGTTTATTTTCCAATAAGAATGCGCCAGCACCGTCAGATAACATCCATCTTAGGAATTCTCTTTTGAAGGCTACAATTGGTCTTTCTTCAAGAAGCTTCAAATTTTCTGCCTCGTGGTTGAATTTGTCCGCCGTCATCCAAGAAGAAAATCTTTCAGAACCTACGCAAACAGCATTGTTTTTCACATCTGCTTTTACAGAAAGGAAACCATAGTTCAAAGCGTTCATTCCGGAGTTGCAAAGTCCCATAGAAGTGTTGATTTCCACAGATTTTCCAATGTTCAGTTCGCCGTGAACCATTGAGGCGTGCGAAGGTTGGATTTGGTCTGCAGAAGTCGTTCCGCAAGACAACAGTTCCATATCTTCTTTCGTGAATTGGTCATCGAACAAACCTTCAATTGCTTTTGCCGTTATTTCGGCATTGGTGTGCGTCGGTTTGGAGTTGGTGTCCAAGGCATAATATCTCGTTTTGATTTGATTGTTTCTCAAAATCAATGCTCTGGCTTTAGATGGTTTGTCGTTTACCAGTCCCAAATAATTTTCCATTTCGTCATTGGCAATCGGATCATTTGGTAAGTACGTGGAAGACTTGGTGATATATACGTTACTCATTTTTTATTTTAAATTTATTCCTTGTAAATATTCTCTTTGTTTCTTTCTTTTGAACCACAAAATAGGCGTCAAAAGCAAATGGAATACCAAAACTATTGGTGACACCACCCATATTGCTGTCATCAAATATACCTTAAAGAATTTGATAAGCAAAGGTCGTTTTTCTTTTTTA
Organism: Chryseobacterium sp. TB1-D10; assembly: GCF_059803555.1. Taxonomy (NCBI): domain Bacteria; kingdom Pseudomonadati; phylum Bacteroidota; class Flavobacteriia; order Flavobacteriales; family Weeksellaceae; genus Chryseobacterium; species Chryseobacterium sp. TB1-D10. The sequence continues at coordinate 350,753 of NZ_JAPFHB010000001.1, forward strand.
TTGATAATCAATTTGCTCCAAATGGTGAAAATCTTGTTCCCCACTTTTTCCATTCTTACGAGAAAAGGACGGATTTCCACTGCTCCATTTTTTACCAAATCTGGCTGAAGATTTGCAAAATCGTTTTTGTCTAAATAAGTTTTGATGATTTCGCCATATTTTCCTGCTCCATTGATTTCCTCATCGGAAACGCCGGCGGAAGGTAACATTCCGGATTTTTCTTTTTGTCCGGTTGTAAGCCAACGCAGGATTGTCAAAACGCTGGTGTAATTGTCGTGCCTGTCTACCAATGCGATGTTTCCAACCAATCTAGCATTCATTCTTTTCAAGTAAACTTTCAGTTTTTCCTGAGAAAGCATCCACATATTCCGCGTTCCGGAAATGGTTACGATTGGCGTGTCTTTTAAAATCTGCTCAGCAAATCCACTTTTCAAAAATGAAATAGTTGGAATTGATGGCGTGAGATACCAAACCTGATAGCCGAAAAGAATCAAATCGAATCTGGTGTTCAGAACTTCGTCGGACGGCGGGTGGATTTCGCTTGGGATTTGAAGATAAGATTCGGGAAAAGTGTTGAAAAAAACATCACTCGGCCACGGAAAAGGGAAATCTTCTTTCAGTTTGATATTGTAATAGGTGACTTTGTATTGTTCATTATTTTCAAACGGTTTGGCGATATTTTTTACAATATCTTCCAGTTGCCCTGTTTGTGTGTAATAAATGACAAGTATGTTTTTCTGCATCAATAATCTAATATAATTACAAAAATAAGATTTTCAAATTTATTATTTCTGTCTTAATACCTTAATTGATTCGGAATTATGGATTAAGTTAAAATTGAGATTCTCAGAAATTGAATTTTCTGTGTTGAGGAAAATAATCGTTTCCGGCAGATTTTGGATGCTAGAAAGGTCAAAATGTTGGTTAGAAATTAGAAGGACATCAATGGTTTTATTAATGTCAGAAAGGTTTCGAATGTAATTTATCTTTCGTTTTCTCACCAGATAATTTTGTTGAGCGATTTCTCTTTTTTCTTCATCTTTAATCAGTGAAAAAATTTTTCTGCTCGCTTGCTGTAAAGTGAGAAGGATGTCCTTTTGTCCAAAATCGTCCGAAATATGGAGGATGGTAGCATCTTTTGGAATATGCTTATTCAGCTCAAAATAAACAGATTTATTTTTATTAAAATCTTCTTTGACAGTCTTTACAACTTCCGTTTCTTTATAAAGGAAGCTTAAAAATAATTTCTTTTTGAAATAATTCTCGTCTTCAATTTCATTTCTCAGTTTGGCAAATTCGTTTCGGAAATAGGCATTGATTTTTTTTGTTCTCTCAGAATAATTCTCTCCGAAAGTCAAATCATCTTTTCTAATTCTGTCGCCCACTTTTATTGTGATACTTCCGTCGTAGATGATAAAATCGCCTTTTGGCAAAACTTCCGAATTCCCGTGAATGTAGATTGGCAAAATGTCTAAACTAAATTCTTCGGCCAAATAAAAAGCGCCTTTGTGAAAACGTTTGATATCATTTGTGTAAGACCTTTCAGCTTCTGGGAAAACCACTAATGAATAACCTTGTTCGATTTTTTCTTTCAATTTCTCCTTTCCATTTTCGATACCTTGGGAGACCGGAAAAAAACCTAAAGCTTTTACAAGTTTTCCGAAAATCGGAGAGTCGTAGACCCAGTCATTTACAAGGTAAACAATCTTATGCGTCGTCATTCCAATTGCCAGAGTATCAAGAAAAGATGTGTGATTTGCAATGATAATAGCAGGTTTGCTGAAGTCTTCGTTAGGATTTGCAATGATTTTTTTCTTTACAAAAGGATTTCCGTACAAAACGGAGGTCATAAATTTCGCCAAAATCAATTTGATAATATCTAAAGTTTTCCCTTTCGCATTTTTTACGAAAACACTTCCAAATGCTGAGAAAATCAATCCGCCCAAACCATAATATATAAAGAGAATCACCGAATGTAAGAACAGTCTGAAAGTGATCGGAGAAAGTCCTTTTTTAGTTCTATTAATAATTAAAAATCTAAACCAGAACGGATATAAAGTTGAGGTAATGATAATCACGGAAAGCATTCCAATCAAAGCGACTAATGCCAAAGAATGCAATGCCGGATGTTTTGCGAAAATCAAAGAACCGATGGATAAAATCGTTGTAAAAACTGCCAAAATAATCGAAATTCTGTACGTCGGAAGTTCATTTTTTCCTGTCGTATGTTCTTTCTGCATTGCTTTCGTGAGGAAAATACTGAAGTCATCACCAACCCCGAAAACCAAAGTGCAGACAACGGTGCTGAAAATATTTAATTCTAATCCAAGGAAATAGAGAATTCCCGCTGTGACAACTCCTGTTAAAACAATAGGAAACATCGTAAGCAAAGTCAATTCAAAATTTCTAAAGAAAACAATGATAGTGAGAAGGATTGCCAACAATGAGTAATTGATTAAGGTGTTGAAATCTCTTTTCAGTAAGCCCAAAAAGTTTTCGTTCATTTGTTGGCGGTCGATGGCGATGGCGTCGTGTTTCTTTTCAATATCTTTGATGAAAGCGTCTCTTTTCTTTTCATCCACTTTCACCACATTCGAAACCGTATAAAAACCATTTTCCTGACTGAGAAATTCTGAGATTTGAAAGGCTTTTATTGTTGAGTAATCTTTTAAACTTACAGTAGAGTAGGCTTTATTTAAATTTTCATTGAACTGATCGAAAGCTGAACTGTTGAAACCGAATTTATTTCCATTATTGACCAATTCAGAAATGGTTTGGTTTTTCTTGTTTTCGTCCCAGAAGCTTTGCCAGATTGCTACTTTTTTCTGCTGGTCTTCTTTAGATAAAACAACGTTTCCCAGAGAATTGTAGCTTAAAATTTTCCCTTCCTTTTTTTCTTTCTCCAAAAACTGACTCAAATCTGAGTTTCTTGCCAAAGCTTCTTCCTCAGAGTTTCCGTAAGAAATGGTGTAAATGGATTTTGAAGTGATGTCGGACAATTTTTCAAGTTTCGCCTCACTTATTTTTAAATCTTTCGGAATGTAATTGAGATCGCCAATATCTTCATTGAAACCAACATGGCGGAAACCAAACAAGCACGCAATAATCACGATCGAACAACCAATAATCAAAGGTTTGTTTTTCTCGTAAGGATAATGTCCGATTTTATCAATGAAATTAGCATTTACTTTCCCCGATTTTTCCTTCGGATGATACAGTTGCGGAACAATTATTAAAGCCAAAACTGACGAAAACAAAACCGTAATCGAAGCGAAAAGTCCCAAATCCTTCAAAGCTTCGGAACGGACAAAAACAAGACATAAAAATGAAACTGCCGTCGTTGCACTGCTCAGAATAATCGGTTGGGTAATTTCTTTGTAAAGCTCTTCAATATTGTTGTTATGCTTATAATGTGTGAGAATGTGGAGCGCGTAGTCGATGGTAATTCCGATCAAAATGGCACCAACACTTAATGAAATGGCAGAAATTTTATCTTTAATAAAATACAAAACCAACAACGCCAGCAAAACCGAAAATAAAGTCGGTAGAAAGATAACTATAGGTGTGAAAAAACTTTTAAAATAATAAATCAATAAAATCATCAACACAGTCATCGAAATAATCACCGTATTCTGAATATCTTTTTTGATTTGCTGGGCATTTGCAACCGCAATCACTGGCGAACCGAAATAACTTAATTCAGTTTTTCCTTTGAATTCTTTGTTGAGGTTGTCTTTGATTTCATTGAGTTGATTGACGAAAGCTTCGTTGTTTTTGGTGTCGTTGCTTTTATTTTTCGGTTCGATGAAAAGCAGAAGATTTTTTCCGTCTTTGGTTACGACGTAATTGTCTTCGAGTTTAAAATCTTTGCTGATGTTTAAAGCGTTCAGTTTTTTGATTCCTAAAAAAGTAATTCCCAATGGATCTTTTTTAATGAAATCTTTCGTGACCAAACTTGTCGGAGAAACTAATGAAACATAATTGTTCTCAACTTGTTTTGCAATGCTGTCTTTGTTGAGCTTTCTGTCAATTTCCTTGTAATCGTTTTCGTCTAAAAATAGAGGTAGATTCTGATTAACAAAATCAAACGTTTCCGAAATTTCGTTATCATTCACCTTTCCCTGAATCGAGCCGATATATTTTTGTAAAGGTTGTGTTTTTTCTAAAAATTTATCAGCTGTTTCGGATAACTGAAAGTTGTCGTCTTTCGATTTTTTTTCGATAATGACGATGATTTTATCTGAAAAGTTGAGTTGTTTCAGAACTTTCGCCGTCAGATCAGATTTTTCGCTTTTAGGAATGATTTGATTGATGTCTTCTTCAAAATTAATTTTTGAAGCAAAAAATAAACACAAAACAGCGACTCCCAGCGTCACCGCAACGGAAAAGATTCTGTTTTTGGAAATCAGATAATATAGATAGATGAAAAAGCGATGCATTTTGTATACTGAACAGGCAAATTTACTGCTTTCATTGATATAATTAATAACGACAAATTTTAAAATCCAGCATACTAAATGAGTGGTATAAAAAAAAACCTCTACTTTTGCAAAAATTTTCCAGTATGCCAAAGAATTTAGTAATCGTCGAATCACCAGCAAAAGCAAAAACAATCCAGAAATATCTGGGTAGTGATTTTGAGGTGAAATCCAGCTTTGGACATATCCGCGATTTGCCTAAAAAAGGAATGGGAATAGACCTTGCAAGCTTCACGCCCGATTATGAAGTGTCTGCTGATAAGAAAAAATTGGTGGCAGAATTAAAGGCTTCTGTGAAAAAAGCCGATATGGTTTGGCTGGCGTCCGATGAGGACCGCGAAGGAGAAGCGATTGCCTGGCATTTGGCAGATGAATTAAAATTAAAACCCGAAAACAGAAAAAGAATCGTTTTCCACGAGATCACCAAAAATGCGATCCTGAAAGCGATTGATAATCCGAGAGATATCGACCAGAATTTGGTCAATGCACAACAAGCAAGACGAGTTCTGGACAGAATCGTAGGTTTCGAAATGTCACCGGTACTTTGGAAAAAAGTGAAAACCGGACTTTCCGCAGGACGTGTACAATCCGTTGCTGTAAGATTGGTTGTAGAAAGGGAAAAAGAAATCCGTGAGTTTATACCGAAACCTAGTTTCAAATTGGAAGGGATTTTCCTTAATAATGCTCAGCAGGAAATCCTGGCGAAATTGAAAAAAGATTTCGAGAAAGAAGCTGATGCAGAGAACTTTCTTAATCTGGCAAAAACTACAGACTTCAAAGTTCTGAATGTAGAAACCAAACCAGGGACAAGAACAGCTTCTGCGCCGTTCACAACTTCTACTTTACAACAGGAAGCATCTTCAAGACTTGGATATAACGTAACTTCTACGATGCGTTTGGCGCAGAGACTTTATGAGGAAGGATTCATTACTTATATGAGAACAGATTCTGTGAATCTTTCTCAGGAAGCGATCAACGGTGCGAAAGCGCAGATCATTTCAGAATATGGTGAGAATTATTCCAAACCAAGAAATTACACCACAAAATCATCTTCTGCACAGGAAGCTCACGAGGCGATCCGTCCGACAGATTTCGCTTTGAAATCCATTGGTGATGTGCAGTTGAATAAATTATACCAATTAATTTACAGACGAACTCTGGCTTCTCAAATGGAGAATGCGAAAATTGAGAAAACTGTGATCGAAATTGGAAATTCCAAGTTGCCACAACATTTCGAAGCACAAGGTGAAGTGATTATCTTCGATGGTTTCCTTAAAGCTTATGGCATCGTGAAAACGGAGGACGAAGATGACGAAAGCAACGAAAAATTGTTACCGAAAGTTTCCATTGGCGAAGCTTTAGATTATAAAAAAATTACTGCGACAGAAAAATTTACAAGACCATCTGCAAGATTTACGGAGGCTGGTTTGGTGAAGAAACTGGAAGAGTTGGGAATTGGTCGTCCATCGACTTATGCCCCAACAATTCAGACGATTCAGAATCGTGGCTATGTGGATAAACGAGAACTCGAGCCACAAACAAGAGAGATCGTAAAAATGACATTGGGCAAATCCGGTGTAAAAAAAGAAGTGCTTGAAGAGAAATTTGGTGGTGATAAAAACAAATTTATCCCAACCGATATTGGTGAAGTTGTGAATGATTTCCTGACCAACAATTTTGCGGAGATCCTGGATTACGGATTTACAGCAAAGGTTGAGGAAAGTTTTGACCACATTGCAAGCGGCGATCAGAAATGGAAAGAAATGATGACGGATTTCTACTCCAAATTCCATCCAAGGATAGAAGATGTTGAGGAAAATGCAGACCGCGCGAATGGCGAAAGAATCTTAGGAGTCGATCCAAAATCCGGTAAAAACGTTCACGCAAGAATCGGAAGATTCGGACCGATGATCCAGATTGGTGAACAGGATGACGAGGAGAAGCCAATTTTCGCTTCATTGATGGCACATCAGAATATCGCAACAATCACTTTGGAAGACGCTCTGGAAGTGTTCAGACTGCCTTTTGATTTGAAAGAAGTGGACGGACAACCCGTTGCTGTCGGTGTTGGAAGATTCGGACCTTATGTGAAATGGGGCGAGACCTATATCAGCATCCCGAAAGGTGAAGACCCGCTCTCTGTAGATCAAAACCGTGCAGAGGAAATCATCAACGAAAAGAAAGTGGCAGATGCGCCAATCGCAAGCTACAAAGGTGAACCAGTGACGAAAGGAACCGGAAGATTCGGACCGTTTATCAAATATCAAAGTATCTTCATCAACGTTCCGAAACGTTATAACTTCGATAATCTGTCTCAAAGCGACATCAATGAACTGATCGATGCGAAACTGGAGAAAGAGGCCAACCGATACATCCAGCATTGGGAAGCAGAAAAGATCTCCATCGAAAATGCGAGATGGGGACCGATCGTGAAACACGGAAAGAACATCCACAAGATCCCGAAAAAGAAGGACGACACCAAATATGAAGCAGAAGATTTGAAAGATGTTTCATTAGATGAGGTGAAAAAATGGATCACGGCGCAAGACCCAAAAGCCTTCGTTGAGAAAAAGAAACCAGCAGCCAAAAAAGCTACGACAGCGAAAAAGCCTGCTGCAAAGAAAGCACCGGCGAAGAAACCTGCTGCTAAGAAATAAGAGTTTTTAGACTTAATATAAAACACCTTTTGAAATCTTCAAAAGGTGTTTTGTTTTTGTTTGTGAAAAACTTCCGGGAGATTTATTCTTCAATTAGGCTTAACTGACCGAAAATTTCTTTTTTGCTTCGTCACTTATAGGTGTAAAAAAATTAATTAAATTCCCATCCGGATCACGAAACAACAAAGAACGATTACCCCAAGGCATTGTAGTTGGTTCCTGAACAATGTCATTTGTTAAATCCTTAATTTTTAGATACTCAACATCTACATCATCAACAAGGAATTCTATGATAACACTTTTATTTGTCGCAGGCTCAGCAATTCCTTCTCCAAAAAAAGCCAATGTACGCGTACTACCGATTGCTAATGTGAAAGATTTTGACGTGATCTCTGCAAAATCATCAGTCGACCATCTGGCTGCTGAGCCTGTTGCTGCTTCAAGGAACAGAACTAATCGCTTGATGTCAGCGGTAATAATTCTTATTGATATTAAATTTGTAGTACCCATTTTATTTGTTTTAAATTATCTGGTACAAAAGTAAGGTCACATTATGACAAGAGTATGTCAGTTAGAATATGTTTTGATGACTACATATAATTTTACGCTATTTGTCACTCTGACGAAGGAAGAATCTCGTGTATAGCTTAGCTTCTTCATTTCACTGCGTTACATTCAGAATGACAGAGTTATAATAATTAAGATAGCTGAATTCGTGTGAAATCGTATAAGTAACCTGCGTTTTTTTACTAATAAAGCCAAAATTTGAAACTCCAAAACATCATTTATTTTTAAATTTTTTCACACTCTTCATCCACTCAATCATCTCCTTCACCGGCTTTTCATCATTCGAGAACGCCGTATTATGGCCTAATGCCGGGAACAGTTTATGCTCATAAGGTTTGCCTTTGGACTTTAAAGTGTTGAGTTTTTCAATAGATAGATTCACGAGAACCTGGATATCTTTACCGCCAAAGATCCACAGTCCCGGGATTGACAATTTGGAAAGCGCATCCATTGGGTCTGTGTCGGTGAACTCGTATTTGTCCGGGTCGGTCATTGTGTGTTTGCGGGCATCTTCTTCTGTGTGCGTATCCCAGAATTTTGAATTGCCGTTGGTGTAAAACTGAAACCTCAGCTGTTCCTTCACTGTGATGAGTGCGCCACTGAAGATCGCCATAAATTTGACTTTCTTATTCTTCTCTGCCGTCAGCGGAATGATCCATCCGGCCTGGCTTCCACCCGTAAGACCTACTGGGATTTTCTTGTTTGACAGATATTTGGACAAGACATCCACTGCGGCGCTCGCATCCAGAGACAGCAGATTGAGATTGGCGGCGTCCACATTATTGGTGCCTACTTCCGGTCCTGCATAGGTACCGCCAGATTCTCCGACGCCCCGTTTGTCATATGTGAAAACTGCAATCCCATTGTTAGCCAACATTGTCGCAAATTCTGTCATCCTTTTTTCCTGTCCCGATCCGTGAATGATGACAACCGCCGCAGAAATATGATCAGGCTTATAAATAGTTCCGGCAAGCGAGTCGCCCTGGCTTAGGAATTTTATATTTTTGGTGGTAAAGGTTGGGGGAGTTGCTAATGCCTGAGTGATAGTTGTAAAAAGGAATAATAGCAGAAGGTTTCTGTAAAGTTTTTTTGTGCTTGCATAATTTTTTAAGATAGTCATATTTATAGTTTTCATTTTAGGTTTAGTTTAATTGTTTTTCTAGATTGCTTGACTTTTGTAAGTAATAATAAATTCTTTTGCCTCTTTCAGCGTTAAAGGATAATCTACAGCATAGTATGAATTTCCATTATCATGTTTTGAAAGTATTTGTTGATACTTAAATCCATTTTCAACAAGTAGTTTTACTACTTCCCACTCTTTGCTTTCTAATTTTGGAGGTCTGAATTTGTGATTTAATAAAACCATTTTTTGTCCGCATTGAGGACAAGCTGATTCTCTTAAATTTTCAAAATCAGTTCCAAGACTAAAGGATTTATGACAATCCAAACAAACACTTTTATATCCCATAATAATAAAATTAAGTCACGGATTGCAAATCCGCAACATCGGAGGGAGGTTTGTGGTGGTTCTAAGGATGGCTGGTTTGTTTATTGTTTTCATTTGATTTAGTTATTTGTTTTTTAGTTCGATTTTATTCTACGATTTGAGTTTTTTATAATACAAATCTTTATAAGGATCAAGAAATATTTCTTGGTCGCAATCATAGGGAAATTCTGCAATAACAGTCTCAGCCCAAATAACATATTGTTCATCGGATTTTGGGTACTTGTCGATTAGTTCAATTGTTTGATTAGATTTGGAATTCAAGAGATATAGATTTGATGGCTTGTAACTATATTTCTCTATAAATGCCATACATAATTCTTTCATTTCGATTTTTGTGTAATTGTCTTTCAAATAGATGTAATAATTATTAACCGCTGAATTATTTTTTGATTTAAGTAATTCAAAATTGAATTTTTCGACACTAAATTTCAATTTTCTACTAGACTTGAAAAGTTCTTTATATTCTAAAAAATTGGATTTTCTGTTTGGTTTCATTTGATAAAAAGTAATATCTCTATTCTTAAATTTATCTTTGAATGTTTCGATTAAAATTTGGTCAGCTTTATAACCAAAATAAATACCCGTGATTGCTGATTCTTGATGTGATTTTAAAGATGAAGAATCAAAGACTAATCTTATTTCCTTTTCATATGACCAAAACTCTTTTTTAGTTCCAAACATTTTCGTAGCCATTTTATTACCTCTGATATCTTCAATTGTTATTACTGGTAAAATATCTTTATAATTAAGATCTAAATCAAAAGCTAAGTCATAATCCTGATTTCTTTCAATGATTTTATCAAAATCGTATTCAATACAATAACCATAGTTAGAATTAGAATAATGAGCCCACATCTGTTCGCTTAAAACTGATTTGGAAAGGGAAAATATTCCCAATTTATCTTTGTAGTGAAGGATTTTGTTGAAATTTTTTCGAATATCTTCAGCACTTGTATTAAATACTGTTTCTAAAAGATTAGCAGATTCAGTGATAGATTCGTTGAAGTTTGCTTCGAAAGGGTCATTTAAATCTTCAAAAGTAGAAGCATGAAATTTATTTTGTGAAAATGTACTTATATCACGCTTTAAAAATTTTTCATCATTACTTCTGTATTTATAAACTTTCATTTGTTAAAATAATTTATGTGTTACTCTAATAATTACTTTATGGTATTTCATATTGCACTTTATATTTTTATTAAAATGAAGTTATAGATTGCAGGTCCATGATATAGCGCCTTTTATTTTTTACAGTTCTATTTTCCAAATCTTATTTATGTAATCAATATGGAATGATTTACATCGTTTGAGAAAATCAGTTCCAATAATAACTTTATACATAAAATTGAATGGAATGCTATGGAAATTTTCTGTGATTCTATAATCCATCATTCCAGCTAATCGGAATTCCATACTGTAAACATTTACTTCGGTCAATTCATTCAGAGCTATATACGCAACTCTCTCATTCTTTCTCTTTTCTAAATTTAGCGCAATTGCTAATTCGTTTTCTATTGAATACTGTGTTGCTCCTGTATCTAAGAGCGCTGGTACAAATTTCTGTAAAGGTTCAATCCACAAATCTATAATAGGTTTTTCTGTTGGTAAGACTAGTCCTTGTAAGGTAATCCCTAATTGAAATGGTTCATTTCTCATTATCATAAACAAAAGTTATCTTTTTTATTTAATGTAAACCCAAATATACCCACAATTCCCACTCCACCCAAAAACACTCACAAACCAGTCTTTTACACTCGTCATCCAGTCTCCGAGACTCAAAAACGAGTCTTTTATACTGAAATTCGAGTCTTTTTTACTCGTCGTTGAGTCTTTTATACTGGAATTTGAGTCTTTTATACTCAAAAACGACTCTTTTATACTCGTTGATGAGTGAAAAGAGTCGTTTGGGTAATTTGGAGAGATGTTTTCCTCTCGTTAGGATCGGGGAAACAAGATCTTACTCTGTGTCAGGTTTCTTTTTGTAGCCTTTTCTTGCAAATCTTGCGCTGAGGTCTTCGTAGATTGGGGTTGCCGCCGCTACGCCTTTACTGGAAGCTTCTTTTACTGAGCCGTAGTAGAGTAGTGCAGCCAATAATGCCTCGTTGCCGGCAATGGTAATGGTATCACTAAGGTCAGAAGCCAGTTGGGTAGCCAGATTGCGAAGGGGAGAAAGGTCTGTGACTACGGATACATCTTTTACGAACTCCGGCTTGTCCATATAACTTGGGGCAAATTCAGGATTGGTTTCTGTGTAATCTTCCACTTTCTGAACTGTCGCCACCGTTTTGTCTCCCATTTTGAAAATTGACTTTTTCTCTCCTGGTGCAAGAGCCTGTAGGTAAGGGGCAAGCAATGTTCTGGAGTTTTGTAGATTTTCTGTTACTTGGTCTATAACAGATTGAGGGATGTCGATGCTGATTTGATTTTTTGTACTCATCGTTTGTGAATTTTAATTTATTAATTGGATAAAACTAATAAATTATAATATACAATATGTTTACATAAGTTAATTTTTTATTGATTTACTGAATATTGTGAACAAATATCTTAAAATCAAAAAATTAAATTTAAAATAGGCCAAAAATTTGCGACTTGAGATTGAGCTCTGTCTTAAATATCAATTTTTCTGTTTTTCAAAATCACAATGGACACAGCATAAATGATCACAATCGCTATCGGAATGGAAACAAATCTATCTGACGGAAACAAATACCAAAGCAGCAAGATTGAAACCGTCCTCACCACCGAATGAAATATCCCGACCCAATGATCTATGATCCAGCTTAGCGGAAGCCACATCAGTCCGGTCAAAATACCGACAGTTAAAGGAAGGGAAGTGTAGTTTTCCATAAAAAAGGGGATGGCAATTGAATACACTAAAACCGATTGCGCTACTGTAAGAAAAAACAAATTGTCGAAAGTATTTTTTGGTTTGCTTTTGTCCAGATAGTCTTCGCCTGTCAGTTTTGAAATGCCCATCGCGAGATAAACGATCGAGCCTGTTGCGACAAATAAGACCCAAACCGTAACGTTATCGGAGAAAAAAAGTCCTGAAACAGCTACTGCCAGCCAGGCAATTAAACCGGCAATCGGAGAAGCCAAAAGTTTCTTTTGTTTGAATTCATTTTTTTGCTGCTCAAGTGTTCTTTGATTTTCTGTCATAATGTTTAAATTAATTTCGTGACCTCATTAATAATATCATAAATATAACAATTATACTATTATATCAGATCAATAGTTTAATTTTCAAGGAATTAAGTCAAACCGAAACCGCAGGATACTATTTAGAACGACATCCATTACTTTAGCTGTAAATCAGAATTATGAATAAGCCCAGACACTTCACACGCAAAGATTTTTTACAGACCTCAGCATTAGGAGCCGCTGCCTTGGTTTTTGGGACTTCATTTACCAAAGCCTTTGATTTTTCTGAGAAGCCTTACTTCAATCTAAAACCCATTGGGAGGCAGTTTTCTCTGGAAGGTTTCTACATCTGGTGCAGTTCCCCGATTTGGGGCGACGATGGGAAAGTCCACCTTTTCTATTCCCGATGGAAGAAAGAAAAAGGAATGGGCGGCTGGCTCAACGGTTCCGAGATTTGCAGGGCAGAAGCCGATTCACCCTTCACCGAGTTTCAGCACAAGCAAGTCATTCTGGCACCAAGAGGTGAAGGGTTTTGGGACGCCACGACTTGCCACAATCCATTAATTAAAAAAGTAGATGACCAATATTATCTTTTTTTTATGGGAAATTCCAACGGGAAAACCAACACCAAAAGAATCGGACTCGCCACTTCCAAAACGCTGGACGGCGATTGGACAAGGCCTGATAAGCCCTTGCTGCTTCCCGGAAAAGAGGGCGCATGGGACGACCATTGCACCACCAATCCTGCTTTCGTGAAAGGCAACGACGGCAAATATTGGCTGTTCTACAAATCCTGGAACACCCACGAATATGAAACCCAGAAAGGCCCCGTCCGTGGCAACCGGAAATACGGATTGGCAAAAGCCGATTCGCCAATGGGACCTTATACCAAAGTCTCAGAAAATCCCGTCATCGATTTTTCATCCTTACCAAACAATGCCCAACTGGAAGACGCATTCATCTGGAAACAGAACGGTAAATTCCACATGATCGCCCGCGATATGGGATTCTACAACCACGAATATGGACTTCACTTGACCACAAAAGACGGCATCCAATGGACAAAACCGGAGATCGCTTACCTGGAAATGAAACATTACATCACAGAACCTGCACCGCCCAAAAACCTCAACAGATTCGGAAGGCTGGAGCGCCCGATGCTGCTGATGAGTAAGGATGGGAAAAGACCTCAGTTCTTGTTCGGAGCTACACAGGGCGGGAAGTTTGAGACTTCTACCACTTTTGTGTTTGAGATTATTTAGCACAGTGTTTTTGTTCTCGCAGATTTTAAAGATTTTGCAGATCAAAATCCTCTCTTCAGATCTGCTTGATCAGCAAAATCTGCGAGAGTAATCTTCTTAGTATTAATTATCAAATACTTGATTTTAGATCAGCAGCCGGGAATCTGCTTTCCACTATATCTTTTGCTCTTCGTACCTCATCACAAAAGGATGCCGTTGCAATCAGGGCTATGGGATTTGTCATAGATCGACGATTTGTCATTGTTTGAAAATTTGGATAGTGATCACGGCACTTCGACGTAGTTTATATTGAGCATAGTCGAAGCCTTTTAGCAAAAATCAGGACAATCATAAAAAACTAAAGACTTTCTAAAGTTTTATTAATATTTTTGACCATTCTAAAACCAAAACACATTTTTGAATGGGCGAAAAATTACAATGGACAAACTGGAAGACTTTTCCATGGATCGTTTTTTTTGTTGCTGTCTTTATCTGGATCGGCATTGCCGGTGCTAATTTCTATTACCAGAATCAAGGTGGTTTTACAGGAACCGGAATTCTTTTTCCGATCTCCGTCATCTATCCCAATCAGTTTTTGTGGAGCGGATTTGTGTTCGCATTTCTATTTTTACTTAGCGGCATCTTCGCTTTCAGATATTCGGAAAAACTGAATGTTTATCTTCTGTTTTTGATTGCCGTCGTTCTGGTGGTTTTAGGAAATCTGAGTCAGGGAGATTTCGATACGGCTTTTCTGCAACCCTTTTATCTGAAAGGAAGGCAATATTATGCAGATGCGATAAATATTACTGATGGGAGTATTTGGCTGCGGGATTTCACTAAAAATCTTGAACATTTCCAGCTGCACACCAAGACGCATCCGCCATTTGTGACGCTTCTGCACTTTTGGATTTTGAATATTTCTAATATCGAAACTTTGGCAATTGTATTCTTTGCAATTGGCTGTTTGTCTTTTCCTATATTTTATCAGATTCTGGTTTATCTCGGTTTCGAGGAGAAAAGAAGAAAGTGGATGCTGCTTTTGTTTGCAGTAATTCCTTCTGTGAATATATATCTTCTGGTTTCCATAGATTCTTTGGTTTTGACTTCGACTTTGATTGTTCTCTTAGGATTTGCAAGAATTTTTAATCTAAATAAAATTGATGCGGTTTCCTTTCTGTTAATCAGTTTAGGATTCATCTTTACCAATCTGATCACATTTTCCGGCTTGTTTCTGTTTGCATTTTTGGGCTGTTTCAGTTTCTATTTTCTGTTGAAAGGAAAATGGAATTTTGTCTGGCTGAGTCTAATGGCGACGGTCTTGTATGTATTAATCTTTTTGATTATTTATTCAACCACAGGCTACAATCATTTAGAAACCTTCCTACAAGCTTCACATTCCGAGAATCCGGATGGTTTCAGGCTTTTGCATCAGCCATTTGTTTATCTGATGACCAGGCTGGAAGATGTGGGCGAGATTCTTCTTTTTCTGTCTTTCGGGTTTTTAGCTGTTTTCTTTTCTAAGAAAAATGAAACAGAAGTATTTGAAAACAGAAATTTAAATATTTTGTTTTTCTCTGCTATTTCGGCAATTTCAGCAATGCTTCTGACTGGTGCTTACGGCACAGGCGAAACAGCGAGAGCCTGTCTGTTTTTGGTGCCTTATTTTTTGATATTGCTGAAAGATATTAATTCGGATCAGTTCAGGATTTTATTCTATCTCTGTTTGTTTCAGACGTTTGGAATGCAGATGATTGGGAATTTTTATTGGTAAGAATTTAAATATTCCAATTGTATGAAAAGAAAAATTCTCTTTGTTTATTATCAAAACATAAAAGCTGGCGGCGTTGCAAAAGTATTGGTCAATCTTGCCAATGAATTGGTAAATGAAGGCTACGAGGTTGATATTCTCTTTCTAATGGCTAAGCACGAAGATTTTTATCCACTCGATATTAGGGTGAAAAAACATTATGTGGATTCTTTCTCGTTCTGGACGTTTCAGGTTTGCAAATTCAATAAGGAATATTTGCGATTCATTCCGAAACTCAATAACATCAATGCCTATATCTATCAGCTTGGTGTAACGATATTGATGAATAATTGGCTGAAGAAAAATCACACAAAGTATGACCGGATCATCTCCTGCTGGTATAAATTGTCCTGTGCATTGGCTGTTAATAAAGGAGTGAATCATAAAACGATTGCCTGGGAACATACAAGTCATATGGTCGGTGGCGCATTTTGGGACAAATTGAAACCTTATTACAAAAATCTCCAAAAAGTCATTTGTCTGAATAAAGATGATGGCCGATATTATCAATCAATTAATCCTGAAACTTATATTATTGGAAATATGATGGACAGTCATATTGAAAATCAGGATTTCGTTACTGCTGAGGCAAAAAAAAATCTGATTACGATGATTGCAAGGCTGGATCAGGACAAGAATGTTTTAGAATTTTTGGAAATCATTAAGGAGGCTGATTTGCCAGCAGACTGGCAAGTGAAGATCATCGGAGATGGGCCGGAAATGCCTGTTTTGAAGCAATATATTGAGGATAATGCGTTATCGAATGTTTTTCTTCTGGGACAATTGGATTCTGACAACGTGCGAGCTGTCATTTCCAAATCCAAAATAAACTGTCTTACATCCCTTAGAGAGGGTTTTGGAGTTGTTTTGGTAGAAGCGATGTTTTCTTCCAACGCTTTGATAGCCTACGATTGCCCGAGTGGTCCTTCTGAAATAGTGAACGAAAAAAACGGATTTCTGATTCCGTTAAGAAATAAGGAACAGTTCAAAGAAAAGTTGAAATTTCTTGTGCGAAATCCGGCAGGATTAGCAGATCTGATGCGTTCCAGCTTTTCTGAATCTGAAAAGTGGAAAAAAGATAGGATCATTCAGGAATGGCATGTTTTATTAAAATAGCATTTGAAAACAGTGCAGATTATAAAGCCAAATATTATTTCTAATTCTCGATCAAAACAGTTAAATTCTAATTAAGTATAAAAAATTATTTTTTGTTTGTTTTTTTATTTTATATTTACAAAAACAAACAAATGATGAAAATTTATACTACAGTTCTGCTGTTTTGTGTCCTATTCTTATTTGGACAAAAGCCCATTTCCAAATTCTCTGCCAGCTATTCTTCTTCGGGAAGTTCTAATGTCGTCAGTTTTCTGAGTGAGAGCACAAATGATCCCACGACTTATTTCTGGGAATTTCCTGGTGGCTTACCAGCTACTTCTACAAGTGGAAGTCCAGTCATTACTTATTCGTCGCCGGGAACTTACATTGCAAAATTAACTGTCAGCAACGCCAGCGGAAGTTCTCTTTCTACCAGGACTTTTAAAATTGCATCGGGAAATTCTTCAAAGATCTTTTTGAATACAGGATATGATAATACAACCAGTGCATTACTGGGTGATATTGGGGTTTCTGATCCTGATTGGACATATACAGATCCAAATAATATTACATCTACTCCTGTTACAAGATTTATGGCTTCAGGATGGTCTTTTGCACAAATAACCACAGCGCTATTAGAAAGTAGATGGATAACAGGAAATAATACAATAACAGGTAATCATTATTATGTAAGCAAGAGTTTTGATATTCCCTCAAATGTTACAACAGCAGTATTGAATTTGAGATGTCTTTCTTTTATAAGAAGCTGGACTTATCTGGTAAAGGTAAATCCTGATAATACAACGACAGAAACACAGATTACTAATACGCTTGGAACTACCAATGGATGGTTGAACAGCCAGAATCCATTGGTTTCTAATTATCCATTGGAAGCTGGTGCAAAATATTTCATAAAAGTAAAAGCTTACACCAATACTGCAGGACAAAGACAAGCAGTTGATGTAAACGCTCAGGTTGATCTCGGAAGCAGTTTTACGCTCTCACCAAGAGCGGAATTTTCAGCATCTTCTTTTGTAGCCAGTAATGGTAATCCAATTCAGTTTAAAAATTTATCCGCCGGAACTCCTATTTCTTACAGCTGGAATTTTCAAGATGGTGCAAATGTGATAAGTTCAAATTTAGCAAACCCGTCTGTTACCTTTAGTAATAAAGGGTTTCATACTTCGGAATTGATTGCTGATTACGGAAATGGAATGCAATCATCTCTTAAGATCAATGATTATGTAGAGACGGTCGCAAAGCCTGATTATACATTGGCACCGAATAGTTATATATTTTACAAAGATGGTCTATTACCGTCAGGAGAAAAAGTTGATGGGTTATATATTCCTATAGAAAAGGCATTTTCGATGTGGGACGCAAATGGATATTTGAATAACAGTAATATACTTAATAACACTTTAACGGCAAAGGTTCTTTGGGAAGATGTTTCAGGACTAATTAAAACATTAGATCCAAATGACTATAATTTAAATTTGGAGTTAAATTCAACTGATGTAAAATTATCAAAGATTAAAGTTGTAATAGATAAATCAAAAGGAGAAGGAAATGCCGTGATAGGTTTAGTATCCGGAAATAATTTATCCCCAGCAAAAGATAATGTTGTTTGGAGTTGGCATGTGTGGGTTACTGATAATCCTGCCAGCCAAACTACTTCTTATGGTCATAGTGGAGGGGGAGCTACGCAATTAGAATTTGTGGGTGGTCAGGGAAGTGATAATGATATTATTCCTTTTACTCCAAAATATATGGACAGAAATTTAGGTGCTGTAAGTAGCAAGTTTTTGGGTGATGATTGGCATAAATCAGGTGGATTAATGTATCAGTGGGGAAGAAAAGACCCATTACCTCCCTTAGTTTATAAAGACGGTACATTTTACGAAATATCGGGAGCATTAGGAACATACAGGCATCGTAATTCTTCTTATATAGGTAACGCTATTTCTTATGCTACTTATTTCTATGATCGTCCGATGTCCAAAACAATGCTTGATAATATTAGATATTCTGTTAATAATCCTTTGAAACCAGTTTATAATACAGTTGATGCTTCTTCCAAGACTTGGTTTAATGGGTCTTCTACAAGCAATCTTTGGTCTGATAATTCTAAAGGAATTAATGATGCTCATCCAGAGCTTTATTCTCGTAGAAAAGGTTATAAGACAAAGTCTTCTTATGACCCTTGCCCGAATGGATGGCGAATACCATCCGATTTATCAGCAAATGGAGATAAAATGAATTTCTCTCCTTGGGGTGTAGATTATGAAATAACTACTTCTGATTTCGTGAGTGGTAAATACAATATATTAAAACCAATGGGATCATCTGCATATACCAATGGTCTTAAAGTATATCCTTCATTAGGAATGGATTTATCTAATGTAAATGGTAAAAACATGGGGGTGTTCCCTGGATCAGGGAAGATAAACTTGTATTCCGGAGGTGTGTTTAGTCCCACATTTCAAGATGTTCATGAAACAGTTTTGTGGTCTGCCACAATGCATTCAAATCCTAATACACCCTTTGCGAGATTTACTTCTCTAATTCCTGATCCAGGACAGAATGGCCAGCCTGATCTGATTAATTATCCTACATTAAAAGGACTATATTCTTACAACCCTTCTGTTGCTACCACTCATACGATGGCTCCAGGTGGATGCAGATGTATGGAAGATCCTTTGGCTGAAAATTATGATTTTCAGACTCAATATTTTTCGCTTGATGAGAATGATTCTCAATATTATAAAACCTATATCGAAGGATTGGATAATCCGAACAGTTACTTATTAACTAAAAGTAATCAAGATCGAATTCTTGAAATACCTATTAGTAAGGCATTTTCTGTACATAATCAATATATGAATGATCAGAATCTTTCTGTTGATAATCTAAAAGTAAATGTTTTTTGGACAACAAATCCTTCTTTAGTTTCTAATCTGCAAATTGTAGATCCACCTACTTCCTTAGCAAATGTAAAAGATGGTAAAATATGGGTTGTAATTCCTAAAGATCAAAGTGGAAATGCATTAATATCATTACATAAAGGAAGTGTAAATAATCCTGTATACTGGAGTTGGCATTTATGGGTTTCGAATACCACACCTTCTAGTGTTACTTATACAACAGAAAATGTACTTTTGCCGAATGAAAACTATGTGAATTGGACTAATTCTGGTGTGCCGCCATTAACAACAGAGTTTATGGATAGAAATTTAGGTGCTATAGATGCTTTACCAAGTATTGCAGGTATTAGCCCTGAAAATGATGTTAATATGATGGCAGCCATTAGAAATTCTGGGGGTATGCAATATCAATGGGGAAGGAAAGATCCTATTCCTGCTTTTAGAAGTCCGGGGTATAATGGGAATAATGGAGCATACGTGCCGACAGCTGTTAATATTCCTATATTTAGAAATGAATCAGGCCCAGACACTATGGGTAATTTACCACCAACTTCATATACAACATTAATAAGCAGCGAGGAAAATTATGCCACAAGTATATATTCAAAGGCATATAGTGTCGTTGCAAGTAGTAATACAAATAAAAGCATAAAAATAAAAGAGAATTTAGAATATGCTATAAAAAATCCTTTAACTTTTATTTATCAGGATCAAAATTCTTCTATTTATGGTAACGATTGGTTATCAAATGAACCAAACGCAATGTCAGACAGATGGGGCCATGGTACTAAAAAATCTCCATTTGATCCTTGTCCTAGCGGATGGCGAGTACCAGACATGGAATCAGTAAACAATGGTTTTGATAAAGGTACTTTAGATATAAATGGTGATCCTTTAGTGTTGTATACGAAAGGTAATTCTCCATGGTATAATGGTTATTTTAAGAACTCAAATGCCGATATTTATACTTATTATTCGTTAGGTATCCGCGAAACACTTAAAAAACCTGTTTCCTCGGATCCTGCAACCACAGTTCCTTTTTATTATGGTAAAGCTATCAGATCCCAATCTGTAAACAATAGGTATGGTCTTCAGTTTGATAATGCCGAAATAATGGGTAATCCGAATACAAAATATAGAATTGGTAACTATCCTTTCACAGGAATTAGAGGCTTCTACCCTACAGCCTTGGGTCCGGCAGCAATCGCTTATGGCTATATTGGTTCTTGGACTGCATCATTAAACTCTAATTTCCAAGGTTTTGCCACAGGACTTTATATAGGGCGAGTTTATGAAATGGTAACAGGATATGCTTACAGTCCTGCACTTGCGATGAATGTACGCTGTGTGAAACATAATGATATATACAGAGGAAGTATCCCTGAAACTCCAAATGTGAAAATAATTGTTATAGCAAACAAAGCAAAAAGCTATGCTTCAGAAAAGGAAATGCTTGAATTTTACCCAAATCCGGTAAATGATATTTTAAGTATCAATAAAGATGGAGTATTTCAATATGATATCTATGATACATCTGGAAAATTGGTAAGATCCGGGACATTCGAAAATAAGAAAACTTCTTTATCATCGTTATCAATGGGAATTTATTTCATAAGGATAAATGGTTTTGAGACTATAGCCAAAATTATTAAAAACTAATTATCAATTGATTTCTTCTACTTTGAGAAGGTCGAAGTCCGGCCTTCTCAGTTTTGTTCTTTTACTAAAAACAAGGCAATATAGAATCAATATTGAAAAGTCATCAAAGAAAATAAAAACACACAACAAATGATGGTCGTATAGTTCTTGAGATGTACGATTCAAAAAAACAAAAACACAAATGAATTCTTTTTTACAGAAAATTGACATAAGCTTTATTGCTTTTGTTCTGATATTTCATTTATTTCTAGGTCTAATAATAGCTAACACAGGTTTTATTTTTGGTTTTTCTTTACAAGCATTTTATTATCCTCTTTCTCTTTTAATTACTTTAATTGTTTTCAGGAACAATACTCTTACACTTTTTACTGTATTTGTGATTTTAATGTTTTGTTACATTATGAGCTTGATTGTTTTTGACAACTCTTACGATGGGCAGTATTATCATCAGGAAACTATGATACAGCTGAAGAATGGATGGAATCCTATATACACCTCATCTAATGCTAGAATTGGAAAGCTCTGGATAGATAATTATCCAAAAGGAGGTGAAACGTTAAGTAGCTTGATCTATTTGTCTGCCAATCAAATCGAGATTGGCAAATGTATAAATTGGATAGCATTGTTTGCATCATTTTTTATCTGCTATTGTGCACTTGGATTATTAGGATTGAAGAAGAAACTTAAAATTTTGTATTCCTTTTTAGTTGCTTTTAATCCTGTGGTGGTTTCCCAAGTCTTTACTTATTATATAGATGCGCTTATATATTCTTTTTTGGTTTGCTGTATGTGCTCTGTATTTTTATATCTCAAGCAAAGAAAGAATATTTATCTGTTCATTTTCGTGGCAAGTATGGTTTTAGGAAGCAGTATCAAATTCACTTCGATAGTGATTTTTGGAGTTTTTATATCAGTCTCATTACTTATTATCCTCCTGGTTATCAAACAGAAGAAATGTTTTTTTGAATTGTTGTATTCCGCAGGCGTCGGATTACTTTGTTTATTAACTGTTACTATCAATCCTTATCTCAATAATCTACTGAGTGGGAGACATTTATTCTATCCGCTGTTAGGAAAAGGAGCTGTAGATATAATGTATCTCACAACGCCTAGAGATTTTGTTGATAATCATAATCGATTAGAAAAACTGGCGATCACTCTTTTTGCAAAAACGGGATCGTTAAACACTGAAAAACTGGAATATAAAATACCCTTTTCTATTCACAAAGATGAAATAATACGATTGGCTGACAGTGATATAATGATCGGCGGATTTGGTGTTTTTTATGGTGGATTTTTATTATTACTTTTCTTATTCTATTTGTTCAATTTAAAGAAACTTAAAAATCTCAAGGCTGTTCAAAAAATATTATTAATGTCAATAATACCTCTTTTGATTTCGGTAATAGTAATTTCGGATCCCTGGTGGGTAAGGTATATTCCTCATTTCTACCTGATTCCAATTTTACTGTTGTTGATTTTAGATATAAATCATAACAAAATAAGGTATCTTCCGGTGCTTTATATTATCTTGATTGTCAATGTCAGTTTGTTTGTAGGCGCAGTAGCAATTGCTAACTTCTATAAGTCGCAAAAAATTTATTATACTTTAGAATCTCTGAAAAAATCTAATAATACAATTCTTATTGATGCAAAAGAATTTAAAAGCACGCTAAACAGATTAGATGAATATGATATACCATATAGGGAAATGCAGATCTCGCCGAATTGTAAAAAAGTTATCAAATTCCAACCTAAGGGCGCAGTTATTATGGATGAAAATTTTATTGAAATGAAAAAGAACAAAGTTTTTGAAATAATTCAAAATAATCTTTATAAAGATGACGTGCAGAAATAGAAAGAAATCTTTTAATTATTTTAGAGAATAAGATTAACAATGATTTTTAATACATTTGTCATTTACAAAAACTATTTCTAAATACAAATGCCAATCCTTCATCCAGCTTTTACCATTCTTTTTGTGATACTGATTTTATTTAGTTTTCAGGATGTGTACGGCAAAGAGGGCAAAGGATCGTCATTTTCTATATGGTTTGTAGCCGTTATTATGATATTGTTATCGGGAATGCGTGGCAATGTTGGTGCAGATTACCCTATTTACAGATCATTCTATACTTTGTATTTTCCTACGATAGACTATTCCGAACTGGTAGATAAAATGCTGATGAGGAAGAGTGATTTGGATATTGAGTGGATGTATGTAGTGCTCAACAAGTTTGTGTTCTCCTTCGGCGGTCCGTTTCAGTCTTTTACATTTGTAAGTGCCTGTATCACATTAGGCTTAAAGCTTTGGACATTCAGGAAAGATTCGCCATATCCTGTTTTTTCGGCATTGTTGTTATTTATTCCCGGATATTTTATTGCAGATAGTGGTCACATGAGACAGGCGCTTGGGATGTCATTTTGTATCCTTTCGTATCAATTTATCAAAGAAAGGAAATTGGTCTGGTACCTTCTTTGTCTTTATATAGCGTACGGCTTCCATAAGTCTGCGGTTATCTTTTTGCCTGCTTATTGGCTGGTGCTGATTCCGCTGAATGCAAACCGGATTTTCTATGCCATTATTACCTGCGTTATTCTTTCTCCTTTCCAGATTTATAACTTGTTTTCAGGCTTTCTCGGTAGTCTTAATCTTCAGGAGGTTTCCAACGGTTACAATGGATATATTGGTTATGAAGACAAAGCTTCCAGTTTTATGGATGCCACAATGATACTCAATTCTTTTTTGCTGATAGTTTATGATAAAACGGCCAGTAAAACAGTCTGGTACTATGAGTATCTGCGGAATATTTTGGTTTTTGGTGTGTGTCTCTATTTTATTTTCCGGGACAATCCTGTATTTTCCACACGGCTGGTTGGCGTTTATGTAGGATTTGCTGCACTGGTAATTCCGAATATAATTAGCGGAATGGAAAAGGTAAATACCAAAAGATTCTGGCATTTATTTTTTGTTTCTTTTATGATCTTCTATTATTTCGTTTTTGCAAGTTATCAGGGCAGGGCAGGGAGATTCACGCCAGAAACGTATATGAACTTCCTGTGGAGTTATTAAAATCAATGCCTAAGCAAATTTGGAAAACTTTATTTTAAAGATGAAAAAAAAATTAACCCTTTTATTAATAGTCCTGATTCTAGGCTTATTGATTTTTTACAACATACAATCTGTGACTGGTTTCGCCGGACGCTACATTTATCCGCTGGATGATGCCTATATTCATCTTTCTATGGCGAAGAATTTTGCGGAATTCAACGTCTGGGGAATCACGCAGTACGAGTTTTCTTCTACCACGTCTTCTCCGCTTTTCACATTCTTATTAGCTGTCCTGATCAAGGTTTTCGGAAATTGGGAATATCTTCCACTTGTGGCCAATAGCATTGCAGGAATCTTTCTGATTTGGATTTCTCACAATTATCTGAAGCAGTTTTCAAAGTTAACTTACACTGTTTTTCTGTCTTCCATAGTTTTATTAATGCCTTTGCATCTGATGATCATGACAGGGATGGAGCATGTTTTCCATACATTGGCAATGGTTCTGGCTTTATTGGCTTTCAAAAAATATCTGGAAGATCAGACGCCGAGAAATTTTTCCAATTTGGCTTTGCTCGCGATTGTGGCAACGGGTTTCCGGTACGAAAGTTTGTTCTTCGTTTTTTTTATCTGCGTTTATCTCTTTTTTATCAAGAAAGAATATTTCCAAAGTGTTGCGCTTGGATTGTTTGCCATCACACCTGTTTTGATTTACGGTTGGATTTCTGTAGACCACGGATCGTTTTTCCTTCCGAATTCTTTGATTCTAAAAGGCAATACCAATGACGGAATTGTCGGATTCTTCACAAGAGTTGCGGGAAATGCCTATCGGGGAATTTCGGTTTTGGTATTAATCTTAATTTTAATTATCCAGATTTTCATCAAATCAAAAAGTCAAAAAACTTTTACAGACAGGATTTCTAAAAACGCCATTCCAATTGTCGTTTTCTGTGGCTTCGCAGTTCATCTTTTGTTTGCCAATTTTGGTTGGCTCATTCGGTATGAAGCTTATTTGGTAGTCGTGATTCTGTTTGCGATTGCACCTTTTGCGGATGAAATTTTTCAAAAGAAAGTCGGAAACCAAGTGTTGAAATTTGCAATGATTATTTTGTTATTAATTACATTTTCTATGCGGTTTGTCCCGATGCTGAAATTTCAATCTATGGCGTCCAAAAATATTTTCGACCAACAGATCCAGCTGGCAGATTTTCTCAACAACTATCACAGAAATGCCAAAGTTATAGCAAATGACATCGGCGCGATTACATATTTCAACAACATCCATCTTCTGGATACGTACGGATTGGGAAGCATAGAAGTGGCAAAGCTCAGGAAGGCAGATCACGGCGAGTTTACAGACAATAAAAAACTTCAGGCTTACATTTACAACACGGCAAAGCTGCAGGGTTTTGAGATTGCTATGGTGTTTGAAGACTGGGTCAAAATGCCGGACTATTTCACAAAAGTCGGGACGCTTACCATTCCCGATCTGTATATGGCTGGAGGAACTACGGTTTCGTTTTATTCCGTTAAAAAACAAAATGCAGATCAACTTAGAAATCAATTGGTGAAGTTTTCCAAAGAAACACCAAAAGATGTCATTATTAATATTATAAAATAGAATCAATGAACTTCGAAGATTTTATTATTCCACCAAGAAAAATCCGAACTGAGAATTGGCAGATCGGAGACAAAATCGTCAATGAGATTAAGGAAGACAGTATTGTCTTGTTGTTTTTGTCAGATTACAGAGGCGCCAATGGCGATGCAGACAGTCAGGAATTTACCCAAATCCGCAGAGAATTTTACAAGCTTTCTCAACTCGATTTTGATATTCAGATCGTGGATTTGGGCGATTTGGTTTCCGGGAAAACGTCTCAGGATTCGCATTATATTTTACAGGAGGTTTTATCAGCTTGTCATTACAAACATGCAATTCCTGTTGTTATTGGTGGAAGTAATGATTTTGCTTTTTCCCTGTTTTCGGCGCTTAGTTTTCATCAGAAAGATATTAATTATACCCAAATCAGCAACGTCGTTTCATTGAAACAGGATGAAGAAATCCACGAATCCAATTTCTTGAGTAAGATTTTGGGATCTAAAAATTTCTCTATCAAAAATTACCATCATCTTGGTTATCAGAAACATCTGAATGAATCTGATTCTGTGAAATTGATTAAAGAAGTTCAGTTCGATATCATCCGATTGGCAGAAATGATGAATTCTACCGAGAAAACCGAACCTTATTTCCGGAAAGCAGACTTGGTGACAATAAACTGTGATGCTGTCGAAAGTTTCAATGAAGCTTTTTCCATCAATCCGCAAGTGAATGGTCTTAATAAAAGGGAAGTTTGCGCCTATATGAAAGAAATAGGTCTTGGCGAAAAATTGAAATCTGTTGGGATTTTTAACTATAATATTTACTCCGAATCTCAGCTCAATCATCAGCTTTTGGCGCAAATGATTTGGTATTTGATAGAAGGAATTAATATTCAGAGATCGCATCCTAAAGAAAAGTCTTTTGAAACATTTTTTGTTTTAATCAAGGATGAACAGTATGCTTTTAAGCGAGATGTTTTCAGCAATCTTTGGTATTTTGGTGAAGACGAGAATATTGATAATTGTATCCCTTGCTCACGTTCGGATTTTGATGAGGCTAAAAGAGGTTTCCTAAGTTCGAGATTTACAAGAAATTAAAATATGAATTCCGCATTGCCTATCAAAGTTTCCGTCATCGTTCCGGTTTATAATGTAGAATTATATCTGGAAAAATGCCTGTTGTCATTAGTCAATCAAACTTTGAAGGAAATTGAAATTCTGGTTGTAAATGATGGCAGTAAAGATGATTCTCAAAAAATCATTGAAGATTTTCAACTTAAATATCCTGAAAAAATCTTTGGCTTTATAAAAGAAAATGGCGGACTAAGTGATGCCAGAAATTTCGGAATAGATAGAGCTACCGGTAAATATCTTGGTTTTGTAGACAGCGATGATTATATTTCCGAAAATATGTTTCTGGAAATGTACGAGTTAGCCGAAAAACATCAGGCAGAAATGACCATCTGCAATCTTCAGAAAGTGGATGAAATTGGAAATATCACTCAAAAATTAACGCAGTTGCCAGGTTTTCCGGAGAAAATTGTACTTGAGGATCATCTTTCGGTTTTTTCAGATATTTCTTATTTCGCTTGTAATAAGCTTTTCAAGAGGGATTTGTTTAATGAAAAACGATTCAAAAAAGGAATCCATTTTGAAGATATAGAATTGATTCCGCAACTGTTGTTGGAATGTAATGTTCTGGCTTTCAAGTCGAATTTTTATTACCAATATCTTGAAAGACAGGATTCTATCAGCAAAAGCCATACGATGAAAGGCCTTGATATTCTGAAAGCTGTGGAAACTGTAGAACAATTTTATGAAAAAAGCAGATTTTCCAGCCAGAAAACAGCTTTGAAGAATTTTCAGATTCTGGAAGGTGTTTACACTTTTTTAGCCTATCTGGCTTTTGTAAAAAAAGATGCTGATTTTTATAAAATGTCTTGTATTTTGGATGATTATATTAGAACTAAAGGGCTAAAAATTAAAGATATATTGCAATTTAATCGGTTTGGTAAGAATTATCTATTATCTTTGCCTCTGAAAAAAAAGTTATATTACCTCTTATATTTTTTCGGATTTAAGAGGATTATCAGGAGATTAATGGGCAAAAGTTAAAATCCAACATAAGACACGAATGAATAATTTCCAAGTTTTTCTAGAAAGTTACGGGATATCTTTTTTCTATTTCAAGTTGATTTTGGGATTTACATTCTCTTTTCTCATCACTTATCTTGCTATTCCTACTATCATAAAAATTTCCAGACGTAAAAATCTTATGGATGAGCCTGGCGCAAGAAGCTCTCATCTCAGAAAGATTCCCAATCTCGGTGGCATTGCGGTTTTTTTCTCTTTAGGCGTTTGTGCACCAATCTTTGCCTACGAATTATTTGATCGATACAAATTTCTTTTTGCGTCCTTTATCATTTTGTTTTTTGTAGGTGTAATGGATGATATAATGGTTCTTCGGGCTTACAAAAAATTACTGGCTCAGATTTTAGTTTCCGCATTGATGGTCATTTGTTCCGATGTGAGGATTAGAAGTCTTTTCGGCTTATTTGGTATTTATGAGATCAATTATTATATCAGTGTCCTCTTCAGTATTTTTACATTTATTATATTAATTAATGCCTTTAATCTGATTGATGGGATCGATGGTCTCGCAGGCAGTTACACCATAGTCACAAGTGCATTGTTTGGTATCAGTTTTTTCAGATTAGGCGATCACAATGACCCATTGGTAATTCTTTGTGGTATTATCATAGCGGCATCTTTAGGCTTTCTGATTTATAATCTATCAAATAAGCGGAGTACAAAAATATTTATGGGAGACACCGGTTCTATGATATTGGGATTTCTGCTCGCTTTTACGGGTATTTCATTTATAGAAATTTTTATTGCAAAGAAGGATGAGGTCTTTTACCACCTTCAGTCTGCACCGGTAATTGCGGTTGCGATTTTGATTCTTCCAATTATTGATACTATTACGGTTATCATCACTAGAATATACCACGGTAAATCCATAATGTCCCCGGACAAAAACCACATTCACCACAAACTACTTAATCTCGGTTTGACTCATAAACGGTCAACAGCTTATATTATAGCCTACTTTTTATTAATCGTAGGTATTACCTATTTCTTCAGACATTTTAACGTCAATCAGTTATTAGTCATTATCCTGATTTTAGGTTTTATAGGAGCTTATTTACCAATATTTTTATTGAGATTCAGAAAAGATTGAAATTGTTATATTTTTGCTAAAAGAACATTAATGAAAAAAAGTTATTTGTTTAACATATTTTTACTACTCATTTTACTAGGGATATCTTCTTGTGTCACAAAAAAAGATATCCGTTATCTGCAGCCAAGCGAAAGTCTTACAATAAATGAGGAAGGTTTGGTGCCTTATAATGTACCAGAATACAGGATTACAAAAGGTGATATCCTGACCCTTAATGTTGTAACTACACCTAAGGGTGATGCTGCTCAGTTTTATTCTTCTCTCAATGCTTCTGCATCGGGCGGTGGCGTAGCTTCTTCGCAGTCTGCTGGAGGTGCTCAGCCGGGTGGTGGCTCTCAAGTTGGCGGAGGAATAGGAGGAAATTCAACATTTTATTTTAACGGCTTGAAGGTCGATTCCAATGGTGATGTTAATATTTTCGGAATTGGATATGTAAAAGCAGAGGGACGTACCGTAGAAGACATGACCAAAGAGATCCAAACTCGTGTCAATGAGAATTTTCTGCAAGGAAAATCAGAAGTCAGACTCAACTTGGATGGGATCAGATATTACATTTTAGGCGATATGGAAACTGTAGGAATGACTGGCGAAAAAACAGCTTACGTGACCCAACTCAATATCATGCAGGCACTTGCAATGAATGGAGGTTTGAATCGTACTGTCGACAGAAAAAGTATAACAATCCATAGAAAATACCCGGAAGGCATCAAAACGGCAAAACTTGATTTGACGAGAGAAGATGCTATGAATTCGCCTTACTATTGGCTTCAAAACGGCGATATTATCTATCTGAATACGAATGGTAAAAGCATCAATGGATTTGGTAAGGAACCTGTACAGGCTTTGACTACAGGAGTCTCCGTGCTTACTACAGTAATGTCTATTTATCTAATCCTAAAGACATTATAATATGATTCCCGATAAGAACGGAAAAAATACACAAGACTCAGCTCAGGTTGCTGAAAAAATGGGAGCTTTCAATTTGTTTGATCCGGCTCACTTTGTGCAGAGAGTTCTTCGCAACTGGTATTGGTTTGTCATTTTAGGATTTTTAGGTTATTGTATATCTTATGTTTACAGCAAGTATTATGCGCAAAGAATCTATCAGTCTAGCCTATCATTAAGTATCTCAAATAATACAGCCAGTTATTTTACACCCAATCAATCCATAAATTTTATCTGGGGTCAGGGCGGAAATCAGGATGGTGTTTACCTCAAAAAAATATTATTATCCAGAAGCCATAATGAATATTTGGTAAAAAAGTTAAAACTCCATACCAATTACACTACAAAAGGATTGATTAAGACCACCTATCTTGATCAGGAAGACAGTCCATTTTTCCTTGAGATAGATTACTCACATCTGCAGCAAGTCAATTATCCAATAAGTATCATCCCGAAAAGCGGAAATACCTATGAGATTATCCTGCCGGAAGAAGGACAGTCTACAGGTCTGTACAATTACAATACAGAATCTTATGAAACCATAGGAGCTTATCCAAGACCAAACAACAAAATTCTGAAGCTTGATGAATGGTATGAAACGCCTAATCTCAGATTTAGATTGGTTAAGAATCCAAATCCATCAAATTTAGGTTTGGATAATGTAATTGTAAATCTTATTCCTGTCAATGAGGCTGTTAATTCCATTATTGGAAGTCTTTTTGTTGATTTTGACAAGGAGCTTTCATCCATTATGATAATTAGCAAAACAGGTTATAATCTGAATAATACAGTCAGTTTTCTTAATAATTCTGTGGAGGAATTAATTAAAAAAAGATTGCTGGATCAGAATACCGTGGATCAAAATACCGTAGAATATCTGAATGGTAATCTTACGACAATCAGAAAAAAATTGGACTCCAGTGGTATTGTTCTGAATAATCTGAAGATCAACAACCGCCTTTTCGATATGGCAAATATCGATTCTAAAACTTTACAAAAGCTTACCGATCTCGAATCACAAAAGGCAGAATTGACAATGAAAATCAATTCTTTAAATGATATCAGAAATACGGTCGGCACCAATAATATTGAGAAGCTTATAAGTTTAAATTTAGCAGGCATAGAAGATGGAACTTTCAATGCGTCTGTATCGGAATTAAAGCAGTTATACGCAAAACGGAGAGAGTTAGCGCAGGTTTACACTCCAAATTCAGAGCCGATGCGTGAAATAAACCGGTTGATAAATGAGGCTAAATATACCTCACAAGACGGATTGAAAAAGTATTTCCAAGGTTACTACAACAAATTAACCGATTTGAATACAGGCATAGCAAAAATTGAGCAGGAGCTGGTTACTTTACCGGAAAAACAGCGTTTGTTTTTGGATGCTCAAAGAGGATATGATATTATAGAAAGTACTTACAACACACTCCTTTCTGAGCAGGCAAAATCTCAGATGCGAGTTGCGACCAATCAAAGCAATCTGAACGTTATAGACAAAGCGAAAAATCTGGGTCAAGGTCCTATTGCTCCGGATGTAAATGCTACTAAAATTCAGATTATTGGAGGACTATTACTCATTCCTCTTGTGTTTTTAGTTTTGGGAGAATTGTTGGATAACAAAATCCGAAATCTTAAAGAATTATTATCAGCGACCAGGATTCCACTTCTCGGAGTTATTGGACACAATAATTATGATAATAATTTAACAGTATTGGAAGAGCCAAAATCTTCCATTTCCGAAGCCTTTAGAGCTATTAGGGCAAACCTCCGTTTTTTATTTGACGAGGAGCAAAAAAGCAAAGTTATTCTCGTGACATCATCCATCAGTGGAGAAGGGAAAACGTATGTTTCAATTAATATTGCTTCGGTCTTGGGACTAAGTGGTAAAAAAGCAGTCCTTTTGGGAATGGATCTTAGAAAACCGAAAATTTTTGGTGATTTTAAAATCAATAACAAAAATGGGATTTCCAATTATCTGACCGGACAAGTACAATTGGAGGAGATTATCAATCACACCAGCATCCCGGGATTGGATGTAATTACTTCCGGACCCATCCCTCCAAATCCATCTGAGTTATTGATGAGTGATCATAACATGAAATTCATAGAGAGATTGAAGGAAATCTACGAATATGTTATTATAGATTCTCCGCCGGTTGGTTTGGTTGCAGATTCATTCGAGCTAATCAAAAAAGCAGACACTACCATTTATGTAGTCCGCCACGAATACACAGAAAAACACATGCTGAGAATGATCAGCGAAAAATATTTTAACAAAGAAATTAATAATTTAGGACTTGTTTACAATGACTTCGTAGTGAAACAAGGTTATGGCTACGGTTATGGCTACGGTTATGGCTACGGCTACGGATATGGCTACGGCTATTTTGACGAGGATAAAAATTATAAAGAACCTACGATCATCAAAATCAGGAACAAACTGAAAATGTTTTTTAATAAAAAATAAGAGCCTTTTTAAAAGGCTTTTGTTTTTTTTAAAGACTATTTTGAAGACATGTTCGTTTTATAACAATAATTTATATTTTTTCACTCTTATTTAACTTAACATTAAGAAGTTCCTTAAACTAAAAATGTTTTATATTTGCACCAAATTTTTGAATAAAATACGTTTCAGTAAATTGAAAATGAAGAAAGACATCACTTATACCCTTATCGTACTATTTAGTTTTTTCAGCTTTGCCAATGCGCAGAGGCATGAGCTTGGGGTGCAAATGGGGATGAGCAATCTTGTCGGCGACATTGGAAGGACAAACTATGTTCTCCAGAGACCAATTGGGGGCATATCGGATAATGGTGTGCCATTCTATGGAGGAGTGATGTACAGGATGAATTTTAACCCTTATCAGACAATCAGGCTTAATATAGGATTTAACAATATCCAGTTTGATGACCGTTATGCTAAAGAAAACTACAGGAGAATGCGACAGATGCGTGGCACAAACTCAGTATTTTCTGCAGACCTAGTCTTCGAATATAATTTTTTGCCTGTAAACGAAGAACAGGTAAGTATGCTGAGTCCCTATATTTTTGGTGGTCTTTCTGCTTTGTATATGGAAACTGCCAAGCCGGAACTTACAATAGCATCTGTCACAGACGTGCAGGTGGCTTATAAACAAGATAAAGCGTTTACGATGGGAATACCGTTTGGTGTTGGCCTCAAATATAAGTTTAATTATAACTGGGCATTGTCAGGAGAATTCACATTCCGGCCAACATTCTCAGATCAGGTAGATTATAGCACGCTGGAAGAGAAAGATATCACGGTAAAAAAGACCAGTCTTAATGATGAAAATACGACTGCAATTGTACAGGGTTTTATCCAGCAGAGAAATATAGGTAATCCAAATTCAAAAGATTGGATCAATTCCGCAACGCTTATTTTGTCTTATTCTTTTGGAAGACCACCTTGTTATTGCAAATAATGATTATGGACGACTTAAAGAAACTTATAGATAAAGACAAGTTGCCTCAACATGTTGCTGTCATTATGGATGGCAATGGAAGATGGGCGAAATCCAGAGGAAAAGACAGGACCTTTGGACACAAGAATGCAATTAATGCAGTTCGTAATGCTATCAATGCATGTAACGAGGTTCATATTCCATACCTTACGCTTTATACTTTTTCCTCAGAAAACTGGAACAGACCAAAGGATGAAGTAGATACGCTTATGAATCTGTTGTCAGAAACACTATTGCTGGAAGCGGAAGATATATTTTCTAAAGGACTCAGGATGCACGTCATTGGTGATATATCAGCATTGCCGGAGTTGGTAAAAGATCAGTTAGAGAATTTAATAGATATTACAAAAGATAATAAAAACGGAAATCTGATTTTAGCATTAAGCTATGGCTCACAAAAAGAGATTCTGAAAGCCGTAAAAGAGATCAGCCAGAAAGTAAAAGATAGAAAGCTAAATGCGGACGAGATTGATGAAAATTGTTTTGAAAATCATCTTTACACCAAGGATTTCCCACCGGTAGATCTTATGATTAGAACCAGTGGAGAAGTAAGGATCAGTAATTTTTTGCTGTGGCAGATTGCCTATGCAGAACTTCAGTTTTTAGATGTTCTATGGCCAGATTTTACAAAGGATACATTTTTCCAGTGCATTTTGGATTATCAAAATAAAGAAAGAAGATACGGAAAGACAAGCGAGCAGCTTCTTTCATAATATATTTAGAAAAGAGAACAACTTCAATAAGGATGAGATTAAGAATTATACCCATTATTTTGTTAGCAACTTCAGCGTTTGTAAACGCACAGGTTGTTCCACAGGGTAACAATGCAGAAAACACAGAACTTGCAGCAAACCAAAATCAAGAGTACGTTCTAAAAGATATCGTTGTAGACGGTGTCAAAAGATATACACCAGCTCAGATTTTGCGTTTTACAGGTCTAGTGAAAGGAGAGAAGTTAGAAATTCCCGGGCAACGAGTTAGCAACGCTATCAAGAAACTCTGGGAAACGCAATCTTTTTCTAAGGTTGAGGTCTATATTCAGGATGTGGAAGGACAGAATGTTGTCCTGCAATTCTCGTTGCAAGACCTTAAAGAACTTGGAGAAGTTAAATTTACAGGTAAAGGAATTGGAAAATCCAAAAATGAGAAGCTCATTAAGGATAACAATTTGAAACCTGGTACAAAAATCAATAACAATTTAGTTTCCAGCCTACAAAATAAGATTCCACAGGAATATATTGCAAAAGGTTTTGCTGATGCTAAGATTAATATCCAGGAAAAGGCCAATGGTGGTGATGCCAATTTGGTTGACTGGACGATCGAAGTTTCAAAAGGTAAAAAAGTTAAGATCGATAAAATCGAGTTTGATGGGAATACCAGCGTATCTGACAGAAAATTAAGAAAGAGCGGGTTTAAAGATACCAAGCAGAAAAGATTTCTTTTGGGGATTTTAAAACCGTCAAAATTTGTTCAGGACAAATATGATGAAGACAAGAAAAACCTGATCAGTTACTACAACTCATTAGGTTTCCGTGATGCAACAATTGTTTCTGATTCTGTGACCAGAAATAATAAAGGTTATAACATCAATGTAAAATTGAATGAAGGTAAGAAATACTATATCGGTGATATCAATTTTATTGGTAATACAACCTTTACCACTGAGTTTTTACAAAGAGTATTAGGTTATAAAACAGGAGATATCTACGATGCTGTTGGATTCAACAAAAAAGTTGGAGATGATGGTGGTAAAGAAGATGACTCTGACATCAAATCCATTTATATGAACAATGGATTCCTATTCTCCAATGTAACTCCGATAGAGAAATCTGTAAAAGGAGATTCTATTAACTTAGAAATTAGAATTAGCGAAGGCGAAAAAGCAACCTGGAACCGTGTAACGTGGTCTGGTAACACCACGACTCATGATCACGTTATCTTGAGAGCATTAAGAACAAAACCGGGTGCTTTGTTTGCAAAAACAGATATCAAAAGAACATATTTTGAATTGGCAGGTATGCAGTTCTTTGATCCTCAGCAAATTGGAACAGATGTAAAACCAAATCCACAGGATAATACGGTTAATATGCACTGGACACTTGTAGAGAAAGGGTCTTCCCAGGTTCAGTTGCAGGCTGGTTACGGTGGGGGATCTTTCATCGGAACACTTGGTTTGACTTTTAATAATTTCTCACTGAGAAACTTCTTAAAATTCAAAGACTTCAAACCTGTTCCTCAGGGAGATGGACAGACATTATCCCTTCAGGCACAAGCTGGGCAATATTTTACCAATTACGGAGTCTCGTTCACAGAACCTTGGGTTTTTGGAACCAGACCCACTGCTCTTAGTGTTGGATTGAACTATTCAAACGTGAATTACTCATTATCAACAGGCGACCAGAAGATGGATATCTTCTCCGCAAGTGTAGGTTTGACAAGATTATTAAAATGGCCGGATGATTATTTCTCTCTTTATACAGGGATTCAGTACCAGAGTTATAACTTTAGTAACTATCCATTTAATTTTGGTGATCAGGTGGAGTATAACGGAAGTACAAAATCATTCAGTTTCAATATCGGTTTGAGCAGAAGTTCTGCCGGATTGGATCCTGTGTTTCCAACTTATGGTTCCAATATAGAAGCAACTTTGAAATTTACACCACCATATTCTTGGTTTAGTGACAAAGATTATGCTAGTATGAATACTTTGGATAAGTACAAATGGATGGAATTCTATAAAGTAAAGCTAAAGGCAGATTTCTACAACGAGGTTATCGGGAAATTGGTTCTTAGAACAACTGGAGAAATGGGATTCTTAAATGGATACAGCAAAGAATTAGGTCCGCCACCATTTGAAAGATATTATGTCGGAGGTGTAGGCTTGTTCAATGGTAGATATGATGGTAGAGAATTAGTGCCTTTGAGAGGTTATGAAAATGCTTCTTCTACAGGTTTTAGCTCATCTTCAACTTATGATATTACGCCCTACGGAGGTGCGACTATTTATAATAGATTTGCGGCTGAACTTAGATATCCAATTTCTATGAACCAAACAGCGAAAATTTTCGTTCTTACTTTTGTAGAAGCTGGTAACGCCTGGAACAGTTACGGAACTTACAATCCATTCAAATTAAAAAGATCTGCAGGTCTTGGTATCAGAGTATCGATGTCAGCATTTGGTTTGATCGGATTTGATTTCGCTTATGGATTTGATAAAACTCTGGGAAGTTCAGATCCTTCAGGATGGCAGCAGCATTTCTTGATGAATCAACCATTATAAAATAATTTTTTATTTTTATACGATGAAAAAAATAGCTTTAATTATAACAATTCTTTTTACCGCAACACAAATCTATGCACAGAAGATTGGCGTTGTAGATACAAACTATGTATTGAGCAAACTGCCTCAGTACAAAGAGGCCGAAGCCAGACTTAATACACAGGTTGCTCAATGGCAGTCAGATCTTCAAAGGTTGCAGTCAGAATATGAGAGAAAAAGAGAAGCGTTTGAGAATGAAAAAGTACTTCTTTTAGGTGATCAATTAAAGCTAAGAGAGAAAGAAGTAATAGATATGGAAACCAATATCCGCAACACGATTGGTGGAAGATTTGGATCAAATGGCGAGATCAATCAATTGAGATCGAACCTGACGAAACCATATCAAGATCAGATCTGGAATGCGATCAAAACAGTCTCTACTAAGAATAATCTGGGCATAGTTCTTGATAAAAGCAACAATATCAGTGTGATATTCCTTGATAAAAAATATGACTACACCGAAGCTGTTCTCAATCTTTTAGTAAAATCTCTGCCAAAAGTAGAAGAAACCAAAAGCAATACAAGACCAGGTGTAAATAATTCCAGAGGAAAAACGGATAATAAAATAAAAGGAGGTGCAATGCAGAGAAAAGCAAAATCTGCAGAGCCAATTGAACTTAAATAGAAATTAATATAAATTATAAACATAACTTTTTAAAATGAACAAATTAAATGTATTATTAGTAGCCGTTGTAATGGTTTTTGCAACTGGATTTGCACAAGCTCAAAAAATTGCTTCTGTTGATATCAATTCGATCTTTACATCTATGCCGGAAATGAAGGCGCTTGATGCTCAATTACAAACTTTGCAGACTTCAAAACAAGGTGAATTGGAGAAACAAGGAAAATCTCTTCAGGATTTGATGAAAAAATATCAGGATGAGGCTGCAAAACAAACGCCAGCTATCAACGAGCAAAGAAGCCAGGAAGTTCAAAAACTTCAGGACAATCTTCAGCAACTTTATGCTGCTGCTCAAAAAGATATCGCTGAGAAAAGAGACGCAGGTTTAGCGCCAATTGAGAAAAAAATCAATGATGCTATTTCTAAAGTTTCAAAAGCTGCTGCTTACGAATTTGTATTCGATGCTTCTAGCCCGGCTTTAGTTTACAAAGCAGGTACAGATGCAACAGCTGCTGTTAAAAAAGAATTAGGTCTTTAATTTTAAGGCAAGAAAATAATGAAAACCGCTCTTTTTACGGAGCGGTTTTTTTATTTTTGTATTATGGAAAAAGAATTTTCATCAACAGTAAAGATTCGTTTTGCAGATTGCGACCCGATTGGTCATCTCAATAATGTGAAATATCTGGAATATATGCTCAACGCAAGAGAAGATCACGTGGAACAAAACTACGGATTCACCTACGAGCAATATACGAGAGAAACGGGCTGCACTTGGGTTACCATTCAAAATGAGATTGCATATCTGAAAGAAGTAAGGTACAATTCAACCGTTGAAATTACCAGCAAGACTGTTTCTGTTGATGATTTGACGGCAGTTGTGGAATTGCTTATGAAAGATGAAAATGGAAAGGTAAATGCCGTGTTTTGGTTGACAGTGATCTACTTCAATATGAAAACCAGAAGAGCGGAGAAAATGCCGGATTCTACATTGGAAAAGGTTGCTCATTTCTTAGTAGAAATTGATCATAAAACATTCAAGGAAAGAGTGGTCTTTTTCAGAAATCAAAATAGAACAAAATAATTATGCAAAGAATTTTAGTTATTGGTGGAAATGGCCAGTTAGGACATTGTCTTCAAAAATTAGCACCAAAATACCACGATCAGTTTGATTTCAATTTTACCGGATCGGATGCGCTTAATATTACAGACAAAGCGCAGATTGAAAAAGAATTCGAAGAATATCAACCTGATTTTGTCATCAATGCTTCAGCATACACGGCTGTTGATTTGGCTGAGAAAGAGGAAGAAAAAGCTTTCGCTGTTAACGCAGTCGGTGTTGGTAATTTGGCTGAAGTTTCCAAAGAACACAACGCTGTTTTGATTCACGTTTCAACAGATTATGTTTTCGATGGCGAAACCAATCTGAGTTATTCCGAAGATGATTTTACAGACCCAATCGGTGTTTATGGCGCTTCAAAACGAAAAGGCGAAGAATTAGCTTTGGAAAATAATCCTGAAACTGTAATTCTCAGAACGTCTTGGTTGTATTCAGAATTCAATAAGAACTTTGTGAAGACGATGTTGCATTTGTTCAATATCAAAGACGAAATGGGAATCGTAGGTGACCAACACGGACAACCGACCAACGCCAATGACCTTGCAGAAGCGATTATGGATATCATCGAAACTGAAAATAAAAAATTTGGAATCTACCATTTCTCCAATTATCCGGAAACCACTTGGTTTGATTTTGCTAATAAAATAAAAGAATTTTCAGATTCCAAAGTTATATTAAAATCAATAACAACCGAGGAATTCCCTACGCCGGCTAAACGCCCAAAAAGAAGCACAATGTCTTTGGACAAAATCGAGAAAGATTATAACATCGAACCAAAACATTGGGAAAACAGTCTTCAGGATTGTGTAGAAATCCTAAAAATAACGAATGCGTAAACTACTCTTTTTAATCAGTGTT
Source organism: Chryseobacterium sp. TB1-D10 (assembly GCF_059803555.1). NCBI lineage: Bacteria > Pseudomonadati > Bacteroidota > Flavobacteriia > Flavobacteriales > Weeksellaceae > Chryseobacterium > Chryseobacterium sp. TB1-D10. Next base: position 390,067 of record NZ_JAPFHB010000001.1, read on the forward strand.
TTTTGTTTTCAATTCTTTTACCTTCAGATAGTTACTTTGAATAAGGTAGAGAAAACCAATGACAACAAAGACAAGTTTTTTTATAAAATCAATGAACCTTCGAAATCTGAATTCTTGGGAGAAATTCTTGTGAATTTTTATTCAGATAAAGATGTGGAGATTTTCGGTGATATTTATAAAAAAGCAAAACAAGTTGGAGCGAACTCATTCAGTTTAAAACCAATCGAAAACATCGACGGAACGATTCAAAAATTCAATTCGTCTTATTATATTTTGAATTTGTATTATACGAATATTGATGATATTCCAAACGAAGAGAACGTTGCTTATCTGGTTTCGGCTTCAGAAAAGAAACAGAAAATCAATATCAACAACAAAACCACAGAGTTAGAACCAAGAAGTTTCATCAAACTTGATTTGAAAGAGAGTGAAGTTATGTCAGTCTCCACCAGAAAATTACTGGGTTCAACTGTAAAATTGTCAGCAAAAGAAGGACAGCCGTCTTTGTACCTTTCTTTGACCAATTTCAAGATTCGTAGTAATGACAGCCTTTACGGCGGTGTCAACCTGAAATCGGGCGATATTATCGGATTGGAAAAGTCGTTTGGTATGTTTTTGACTACAATATACACAGAGCAGAAAAAGGATTAATGTTAATAAGTTGTTGAAGTTACATAGCTTATTTTCAGAATAAAATTAAGTAACTTTATTAAATGAAGATTTAAGACCGGGCAATTGTAATTGATTTACAAATCTCACAGAGGATAAATCCAACCTGAGCGGAGCTGAATCTCAAATCTAAATCACATATATTGGAAGAATTTTTTGAAAACGAACTTGCTAAAAAGTTCGAAGAAATGATAGAGAATAATGATGAATTCTACTTCGATACCGAAGAGTATATAGAAATAATCATCTATTATCTGGAACTGGGAGATTATAGCTATGCAGAAATGGCTGTAAACCACGCTCTGAAAATACATCCGAATTCCCTCGAAATCAAAACCAAGCAATTGGAGGTTTTCCTGGAACTGGAACGTTATACGAAAGCTAAAGAACTGATTGATGAATTGCATCAGTCATCTTTGGAAGACACAGACTTTTTGGTTTGTTGCGCGAAATATTACTCAAATCTCGGAAACCCGAAAAAATCAATCGAATATTGCCAGAAAGCTTTGGAATTGGAAGAGGAAGAGAATTTCCTTCACAACTTCATTGCTGACGAATATGTCAATCTGGACGACCCATTCAATGCCCTGAAACATTACACTTCAGCTTTGGAGCACGACCCTTACGACGATTATTCTTTGGAAAACGTGATGGTTTGTTACAGCAAACTGAACCGTTCGCAAGAAGCTTTGGATTTCCTGAATCAATATCTTGACAAATTTTCTTTTTCAGAAACGGCTTGGTACGAGTATGGGCAATTCCATTTCAACAAAAAGAATTATGAAGAAGCCATCAACGGTTTCGATTATCTGTTAGCGATTAACTCGCAGGCTGTCGGTGTTTACGCCAACAAAGCGGCTTGTTACGAAGCAATGGGAGAGTGGGACAAAGCGATTGCCGTTTACGAAGAAATGCTCGATTTGGAATACACCAAAGCATTCACTTTCTACAAGATTGGATTGTGTTACAAAGAAGCCAAGAAATTGGTTCCCGCACTGACATCTTTCCAAAAATCATTGAGAGAAGACCCGCAGTTTTATTTGGCGATGATGGAGCAGTCCTTCATCTACGAAGAGTTGGGCAATATAAAAGAATCACTGTATTTTGCTCAGGAAGCTGCTAATCTTAGCGAAGGAAACGTCGAGTACCAAAAGCGTCTGGCATTCCTTTACATTACTAGCGGAGATTACGAAGAAAGCTTAATTTGCCTTAAAAAGCTGATAGAATCCGAACCAACGAGGTTTTACAACTGGTACGCCTACTCAGAAGTTCTGATGCTGATTGGCGAATATGAAGAAGCGATTACAATTTTGGAAAAAGCCCTTAAAGCCCATCCACGCGCAGAATTATATTATCAGCTCAGCAATTGCTACTTGCATTTGAAAAGCGAATCAGAAGGAATCGCAATGCTTGAAAAAGCTTTGGAACTGGACTCAACGCTCAGCAAAGATATGCAGCAGAAATATCCATTCATCAAAGAACAGGTCAAAAAAATAAAGGCTAAAAAGAAATAAAATAAAAGCTCAGATTCGTCTGGGCTTTTTCGTTTTCGGGAGCCGGGAACCTGCTTTCCGTTGCAATTCCTCGCAAGCCAGCCTGTCCTGAGCCTGTCGAAGGGATTGCTGTGGGATTTCCACTGCAATCAGGGCTAGGGCTTTCGGCATATTATTGAATTTTCAGCACCAAAATTAACATCGGATTACAAGCTCTTTTCAATTAAAAGTCGCAGAGCGACGACCTGTTAATAGAAAAGAATGAGTCGATTTCGAACAAGCTCCGTAGGAGCGGCCTGTAAAATTCTCAAAAGACAGACAATTCTAAGCCCGTTATTCATCGGTATTTCAGAACATACTCAACTTAACTGCTTTGTTTATCCAATTTGTGCAGACAAACTCAATAATTTGTGCGGACAAATTGGATAACTTGTGCGGACAGATTGAACAATGTGTGCGGACAAAATGAACAACTTGTGCAGACAAGTTTTAAGCGGGCAAATTTAGTGACGCTGAAATTTAGAAAAGCTGAGCGTATTTTGTTATTTCAAACTTAAACCACCTTCGGCTTACTCCTCAAAAATATCAATCCAGCCAAGATAATCAAAGCCCCGACAGATTGCTGCGTCGTCAGCTTCTCACCATCCAGAACTCCCCATATAATCGCAACAATCGGCATTAATAAAGTTACAGTAGAAGCGAATAAAGGCGTAGAAATACTCAGTAATTTATAATTCAACATCATCGCCAATCCTGTACCGACGATGGATAATATCGCCACGAAACCTAATCCTTCAAGCGTGCTTTGATTTAAAGTCAGGTCTTTGAAAAATCCTGATAAAACCAATGCAATCAGTGATGGTAAAAATAAGACAAATGAAAAAATATAAGCTGACATCAGGATCGCAGGAACCTCGTGTAGTTTTGATTTTATAGTGGTTGTGCTGACTGCATAAAGCAAGGTTGCAAGAAGCAATAGCAGAATAGGATAGACTTTGATCTCACCACCCTCGCCACTCCCTAAAGCTAAGATACAAGCGCCGAAAAAACTGATCAGAACACCGAGTAATTGTCTTTTTGTGGTGGAGAATTTCCACACCAAAGATCCCACGATAATTACAAATATCGGCATCATAGAATTGATAATTCCGGCAATGCTGCTGCTGACTTCGGTTTCCGCCATTGGAAATAGAAACATCGGAATAAAACTTCCAGTCAATCCTGCAATGATCAGCCATTTCAAATGACGTTTCGGAAACAGTTTGATTTTTGAGATGGCGTAAGGCATCAACACAATTCCGGAAATCAGAACGCGTAAAGCACCTACTTCATAAGGATTGAAATGGTTAAGCGATTTTTTAATTAATATAAAAGATGATCCCCAAATTAATGATAATGCGATAAGGAGCATCCATTTTTGTCTTTCTGCTGTCAAGAGATTTGTTGTTTTAAGATTTTTAAATAATCGATTTTAGGAATCATTTTTGCGCCCAGACTTTCCAGATGTTCAGAATGTATTTGGCAGTCGATGAGTTCCCATTTGTTCTGATATTTGGTTGTAAAATGGATAAATCCGGCTTTGGAAGCGTTGGAAACTTTTGCAAACATACTTTCGCCACAAAACACATTTCCGACCTGGATTCCGTAAAATCCACCAACTAAGTCACTGTTTTGCCAAACTTCAAAGCTTTTTGCTTTCCCAAATTGATGAAGTTTCACAAAAGATTCTATTAGATCTTCGTTGATCCAGGTTCCGTCCTGGTCTTTCCGTTCCGCCATTTTGCAATTCCTCATCACGTCTTCGAAACATTGGTTTTCCGTAAATTCAAAAACATCGTCTCTCAGAATTTTCTTCATCGATTTTGAGATTTTGATTTCATTCGGAAAAAGAACAAATCGCGGATCTGGGCACCACCAAAGGATTTCCTCACCTTCATTGTACCAGGGAAAAAGTCCCAATTGATAGGCGAACCAAAGTCTTTCCGGTTTTAAGTCGCCACTAATTGCCATTAGTCCGCCATCTGGGTCATAAAGTTCCGGGTCAGGAAAAGAAATATCTTCTGAGTCTAAGCGAAGCATTTAATTAGCGTATTTTAATTTCATTAATGGATGTGACAAAACCTTGTCTCACCTCTTCATAATGCTCATGTTTCCCATTTTTCACCACCCATTTTCCGGCAACAATAGTTCCAAGCAAATGTGAAGAATCAGAAGAATAAACAATCGTATTACAAAGATTTTTAAGAGAAGAGGTCGCAATCAAAGGTGCTTTGGCGTCAATTACAACCGCATCAAAACTTTCTCCGACTTTGAAAAAATTTTCATTCTCAAAAGCCATCGATTTCCGTCCGGATTTCCAAGCCGTCTTCAAAGCATTGAATCCGCTGTCACCAAGATTCGACTGGAAAAAAGTATCACGTCTGTGCGTATGAATCCGTTGACCGTAATCCAGAATTCGCAAATCTTCCAAAGGATTCACGCAAATCTGACTGTCCGTTCCAATCGACCAATTCCCGCCAAACTTCTGATAATCCTTAAACCTAAATCTCCCATCACCCAAATTTCCTTCCGTTGACGGGCAAAGCACGATGTTTGCACCAGATTTTGCAATACCTTCAACCTCATTATCTTCCAAATGTGTGCAATGAATCAAATTGAAATTTTCATTCACCTCACAATTTTCCAAAAGCCATTCAGCAGGTCTTTTTCCGTAGAAATCCATACAATCTTTGATCTCTTTCAACTGTTCCGCAATGTGAATATGAAACGGATAATCTTTCGCAAGTAAAGAAGACTCAATCAAATCCTCTTTCTGAACGGCTCTCAAAGAATGCGAACCAACCGCCAGATTCGCTTTATCATAAAACTTTATCGACTCTTTTGAAGCTTCCAACAATTGATAATAATCTTCAATATTTTTAAAAATAAAACGTCTTTGCAAATCGTAAGGCTCCGTCCCGAAATTTCCTTTCTGGTAAAACATTGGAATCAACGTGATTCTAATGCCAACTCTTTTCGCAGCAGCAACTAATCTTTCTCCCATTTCGGAGAGATTCTGATAAGCTTTTCCATCTTTATCGTGATGCACATAATGAAATTCCGCCACCGATGTATAACCGTTTCTCAGCATCTCAGCGTATAACATTGCCGCCACATCTTCCATCTGTTCTGGGGAAAGCGACAACGCAATTCTGTACATCGCATCGCGCCAGCTCCAGAAATCATCCGGAACTTCCGAGCCTTCAAAATATTCTGCCAAACCACACATCGCGTACTGAAAAGCGTGCGAATGCGCATTCTGAAATCCGGGCAAAACATAACCGTCGACATATTCGCCTTCAGGTTTTTTTACGGTTTTCAGTTCAGAGATATTTCCGGCGTTGTCCAGCTTTATAAAAGCATTTTCCATCCATCCGTTTTCGGTCAGTAATCCTTTGAATGTGTACATTTTTTAGTTGATGGTTTTTGGTTCATAGTTGATAGTTACCAACATTATTTTTTATTATTTGGGCAGCTTTATCCGCCTTCCGCTCCCAATCTTTTTTGCAGAATGTTTCCAGTTCAATAGAACGCAAGACCACGCAAAAAAGGATTTCCGCTCAAGTCGGGCTGCGGTTTTCAGCTTCGAATCAACATTTTGTCATAAACACAATATTTGTCATTTTGAAAGAAACCTAACGAAGTGGTTCGACGAAGTCAATTTCAACAGTATAGATTCCTACGGAATGACAAACTTTGTGGTAATATTATTAAAGTCAAATAAATTTCATTTGCTCGATAAGATTTGCCAAAGTCTCTTTCAAAACTACCTGAATTCTCTCCGCATTAGTCTTATCATAATTCATTTCCGAAACATCCATATAATTCGTCTTGCACATTTCCAGTTGCAAAGCGTGAATATTTTCCTCCGGTTTTCCAAAACTTCTCGTGATGTAACCACCTTTAAAAGGATGATTATGCAAGAATTCATAACCTTTATTTTGCAAAGACTCAATCGTTGCTTTGATTAATTCCGAACTTGCAGACGTTTCATCATTATCACCAAGAATCAAATCTGGAAAATCCTCAGCACGAATTCCAGGAACAGACTTCCTTATCGAATGCGCATCAAATAACAACACTTTCCCGAATTCAGCTTTTGTATTCTTTAAAAGCTCATCTAATTTCTCGTGGTAAGGTTTGTGATAAAGCTCAACTCTTCTTGAAACTTCCTCAGAATCCGGAACGTCATTATCTTTATAAATCTGATTTCCATTAAAATCCGTAATGGTCACCACGTCGGTAATAACTCTTCCGTCATTATAAAGCGGTTGATTTTCCGGATTTCTATTAAGGTCAACAACCCATCTGCTGTAATTGGCGGTAATAATCGTTATTCCTAAGTCAGTTGCAAAACCATAAAGCTTATCTATGAACCAATCGGTATCGTCCAGTTTTTTAGACAATTCTGGATTCATCTTAGATTTTATATCATCCGGAATGAAAGTGCCTGTGTGAGGAACGCTAATGATGATAGGAACTTTTGAAGTTTTGGGTTCGATGATTTTAAAGATTTCCATAGACGATTTCAAAGTTGAAATATAAAAAGAATCCCTGCATCTTTTATCAAAAATGCAGGGATTTATTATAGATTGATTCTAAAAATCTTAGAATGGCAAATCGTCATCTTCGTCCTCTGCGAAAACGTTCTTGTTCTCAGCAGCCGGTTGACCTTGATTTGGAGTTGCTTGAGTTGGCTCATTGAAATCGGAAGCACCACCTTTTTCCATTCTCCATCCTACGATAGAGTTGAAATACTTTACTTCACCTTGAGGACTTGTCCATTCCCTTCCTCTGATATTGATATGAACTTTTACGCTATCTCCAACTTTGTATGCGTTCAGCAAATCAACTTTATCTTGGGTAAACTCGATATTGATTGGTTGTGGATACTGTTCTTCAGTCAAAAGAACGAGTTCTTTTTTTTGAAATCCGCTTGCAAATGTTTGTAAATCAGAAATCTTCTTGATTGTTCCTGTTAATTCCATGTCTCGTAAATGTTTTAAGTCTGTAAAGGTAATAAAAGTATTGATGTTATTCAAAAAACAGAAGGTCAAAAAACTTTAAAAAAAGATTGAAATAATTTTGGAGTTAATATTAAAAGGTTCTATATTTGCACTCACCAAAACGAAAGAAAAGAAGTTCTTAAAAATAATGCGGATGTGATGTAATTGGTAGCCATGCCAGACTTAGGATCTGGTGCTTCACCGCGTGGGGGTTCGAGTCCCTTCATCCGCACAATGCTAAAAAATTTCTAAGCAATTAGGAATTTTTTTTATGCGAAAATAGCTCAGCTGGTAGAGCACGACCTTGCCAAGGTCGGGGTCGCGGGTTCGAGTCCCGTTTTTCGCTCCACCTCTGCCCTGGTGGTGGAACTGGTAGACACGCAGGACTTAAAATCCTGTGTCCGTAAGGACGTACGGGTTCAAGTCCCGTCTGGGGTACTTAAAACTCTCTGTAACTACGGTTAACAGAGAGTTTTTTATTTTAAGGGGGAACAAAGGGGGGGATAAGAAATTTTAATATTTTCTTAATCAACAAGATCTCCAATGCAAGTTTACCTCTATTATACTAGCTGCATAACGCCTGAGATTTGGATACCTGAATCATTAGTAAGTTCCTCATTACTATTTGCGAAATTTTCTTTGAATAATCAAGATAAATCTTGTATACACAGCAAAGGTTCAACCTTTCACAAAATGATATAAAAAAAATGGAGCCGGGGAAATGCCTTGCTCCATTTAACTGTATTAAAAATTTGTGTTCGATTGCTTACTTTACTGCTAGCAGATCTACCATTTCAAGTACAGGTTCTTTAGCAAGTAATTCAGAAGCATTGGCCATTAAAGCCTTTGCAATCTCACCATTCAAGTGAGCATCTCTTGCATCTGTAGTTTCGAACGTATCGAATATACCAAAAGTAGAAGGGCCAATTTGTAAAGCATACCATCTTACGGTTCCTGGCTCACCTTCCGCAAGCGGCAAGGCTGACTTTAGGAATTCCAATACTTCATTTTCTTTACCTGGTTTTGCTTCTACTCTTGCTAATACTGCAAACTTTTCCATAATTTAAAATTTTAATGTTATTAAGAGTGTTCTTCAACTCTTTCTAACAAAAATAAGTTTTCCTAATCAATCTAAAAATACAAAAGATGTTAAACAACGTTAATGTGGATCATCGCAAATCAGCATCAAATTGTGCTGCCCACCTACAATCTGTTCAGCAGAAAGTAGTTCAGACGATTCCTTGGGCAGCTTAAAATTACTCTAGAAAGTTAATTAAAATAACAGATGAAAACGACGTACAAAAAAAGAGACCTTTCAACAAGTCTCTTCAATTTTTTTAAAAAAATTTTACGGTAAAATCTATAATGCTAAATAACCTTCCGTTCAACAACAATTTCATTATTGGACTACCAGCGATCAACCGAAGTTTTTTATCGATCAGCTACTGATAAAACCCTTAATATTATTTTTTATAATAATCTCCGGCTAAACTTGCACCGCCGCCACAAAAGTAATTTAATGCCAATCTATCGTCAAATTTCGAAGTAAATACTTCAGCTGTTTTATCCTTAAATAAAATCGTCATCGTCCCTTTTAAATCTATATTGATGGTTTTTAAATCAACATCAATCTGATTGTTCACTAACTTTCCTTTGCCTTTAAAAGTACAGCCTTTCACAGCACCGGTAAATGAAATTTTCACTGAATAAATACTGTCATTTTCAGATTTCAATTCCAGAATTTGGTTGTATCCTTTCCCACTGACGTTGGTGTTATAGGTACCGTTCAATTGAGCGGGCGTATAAGCTTTTACTTCTTTAAAAATATAATTTTTGGCTAATTCTCCGCTTACTTCTTTCTTATCAGCATCCAATCTTACCAAAGTTTTGTTGGGTTTTACCAGATAATATTCTTTGGGCGAATTTGGGATGGATACTTCAATAATATCATCATTCTTTGTCCAAGTACCATACTCGTTTTCAGAAGTACCGTCGCTGTCTAAATACGATGTACTTTTAACCGCTTTGTTGTCTTTTTGAAAGGTAATATAAGTTTCGATTCCCATACAATCTGCACAAGGCAATGTTGCCGTGTAGATTCCTGAAGAAAAATCATTATTCTGCTGTGTCTCTGTTTTTGTCTGCTCTTTATTTGCAGTGTCAACGGTTGATTTACTGTCGCTGCAAGAAACAAAAATGGTGGTTAGTGCTGCTACGGTTAAAAATTTAAATGTGTTCATTATTTTTTTTTGATTAGTTTAAAATGTTTGATGACCTAATTAATAATTTTAAAAGACCCAATAAGGCTTTGCGGAGTACTAAAATAGAAGAATTTGAAGTTATTATTTTTGAGATAAGAATAAATTTGCATCGAAAAACAGCTGTTATCGTGGCAGGTGATTTCCCATAGTGCAAAAAATAACAAACTTAATTTTTGGTCGCTTAACTACTCGCACAACTTTGTAAAGATCAATTTAAAAAGGCTACAGCAGGCTTACAAAAAAGAGACCATTCTAGAGGTCTCTTCATCTCTTTAAAACTTTTTACGATGAAACCATAATTTCTGAAAAGCTCCCGAAGCTTCCCTCCAACAGGCGTTTATCTCAGCGTTTTTATTTATTTATTTCGTTTCGATGATTTTCTAATTCATTATTGGCTTTTCAAGCCCACCGAAACTCTGGTAATTGAACCAACAAAACCAAAGTTCCAGTATTTGAAAGTGAAGTACAGCAGGAGATTCAGCTGGTGAAACCTAAACTAGCGGATGCCGGTATCGAAAACACGGTCGAATACAAATATATGACCTTCACCACAACGCCGACGGCGAACACTTTGAAAATAATGGTAAGCCTCGAAGATGAAAAAAGGCATTTGAAATCATTGATGCGAGGCTTCAAAAATCGGATAATGTTTAACCCAAAACAATTTCATGATTTTAAATTTTAATACATAGACCGGAACATTTGGGCTTCCGGTTTTTTTTTTGACATTTGTCAAAGGAATTTATTTGCAGCGGTCGCAAATTTGCACGTTCAATTTTACAAACAAACAGAAATGAAAACTATACACAAACTCCTTATGAGCGCAGTTTTTTCGCTGCCGCTCACGCTCTATGCGCAGCAGGCACCTACGTTGCAGGAACTCATCAGCAGTGCGCTGCAGAATAATGAAACGCTGAACCAGCAGGTTTTAGAAAATAAGTATACAAAACTCGACGACGAAAAACTGAATGATGTGTTTCTCCCAAAAGTGGAGGTTACCGGGAAAACCGGTTATATGTACACTTCGGCGCATATCAGTTCACCGGAAATTAAAGTTCCGGCAGTTCCTCCGGTTTTTCCGGGAGCGGTGGTGCCTGAAGGACAACTGAGTAATACATTCAATATTTCCGGTCTTTCTGCCTCTGCAAAAGCCGAAGCCAGTATGGTGATTTATTCCGGCGGAAAGGTAAAATACCTGAAAGAAGCCAATCGCGAAAAAAATCTTTCGGAAGAAGTGATGATGCAGAAAACCAAGGACGACGTCATTACCGAAATTTCCAAAGCATACGACCAATTGTCGCTGGTCTATGAATCCAAAAAAGTTCTGGATCAGTCCAAAAAACGTTTGGAAATCAATAAAAAAACGGCCGACAAAGCCTTGGGTTACGGATTGATTACGCCTTACGACCACAAAAAAATAGAACTTGCACAGACCACTTTGGATTCCAAAATGGTGGAATATGCAGGTAAAAAGGATCTTCTGATCACTCAGATCCATCTTTTGACCGGCATTGAAAGGGAGCGTATTGCCATGATTGAACACGGCCTTCAGCCGATAAACTACGATGTTCTGAACGAAACCGTAGAAAACAGGGCAGAAGTGAAAGCGCTTCAGCATGGTATTAACGCGACAGATTTTAAAATTAAAGCCGAAGAAAGATGGTGGGTTCCGAAAGTTCAGGCGCAGACTTCGCTGTCGTATTTCGGACTTTACAACAACCACATTACAACCTCGGATGAAATTTTTCCCGGCACAGAAAAAAAACTCGATTTGCATCCCAGTGCCATAAACGTATTTCCCATGTTTACCGCAGGGATTGGTTTTAAATGGGAGGTTTTCGACGGTAATGAAGGTAAACACGCCATTGAAAAAGCCAAAATAGACAAAGAAATTCTGGAGAGCAAACAGAAAGACGCAATTAAAAAATTGAACTTAAACCTCGCCAACAACCAAACCAATTACAACATCGCGAACGCACAAATAAAACTGAAAGAAAAGGCAAGACAGATCGCAGCAAAAGGTTTGGAACAGGTGGAAAAGGAATTCAGATACGGCACCAAAACTTCCGCCGCCCTTATCGACGCTGAAACAGATTTACAGAATGCCGAACTGGAATTGCAGACCGCGATTTTCAATCAGAGAGTTTCCGCTATTGAACTGATGAAATCTACCCAAAACCTTAATCTTGAAAATCTTTAATTAATTAAAAAAATTAAAAAACAAGCAAACGAAATGAAATCTACATTAAAAATACTTTCTGTTCTTACCCTGTTAACTTTGGTCAATTGCAGCGAAAAGCCCGCAGAACGTGCCATTGAAGGTAAAACCAGAAAAGACCTCATTACTTTTTCACCAAAAGTAACCGGTAGAATACTGGAAATTTATGTGGAAGAGGGGCAAACCGTAAAAGCCGGGGATACGCTGGCAAAACTCGATGTGCCTGAAGTTTCTGCAAAAATCGCACAGGCAAAGGGGGCGACTTCCGCAGCCAAGGCACAGGCTCTAATGGCAAGAAACGGTGCTACCGCCGACCAAATGCGACAGTTGAGAGCCAAACAAAAAGGGCTTCAGGAGCAGTACCAGTATGCGCAGAAAGCGTACAATAGGGCAAGAAATATGTACCGCGACAGCCTGCTTTCGCCACAAAATTATGATGAAGCCTTTGCGAAATACCAAGGCGCTAAAGCACAGTTGGACGCTGCAAATGCCGAACTCCACGACGTTCAGATCGGTACGCGATACGAAAAAATAGAAATGGCGGAAGGACAGGCCAATCAGGCGATGGGCGCGCTGCAGGAAGCGAATGTGGCTTATTCTGAAAGGTACGTGATCGCTACAAACGATATGGAAATCGAAACAGTTTCTTTGAACAAAGGCGAACTCGCGACTGCCGGTTTTGCGCTTTTTTCAGGCTATATTCCGGACACGACTTATTTCAGATTCACCGTTCCGGAAAGTAAAATTTCATCTTATCAAAAAGGGAAAACCGTAAAAATGGTCGTAAATTACAACCAAAAAGAAATTACCGGGCGCATTGTTTCCATCAAACAATTGGCAAAATACGCCGATATTACGACGGCTTTTCCGGATTATAATCCTGAAGATGCGGTTTATGAGATTAAAGTAATTCCAGATAATCGAGCCCAATTGGGTAATATTCTGGTGAACTCCAATGTGGTTTTAAAATAAGTGACGGAATTTTTATTCTATTAAAAATGAAACAGTTAACATATTTACTGAGAAGAGAATTTCGGCTCTTTTTTACCAACAAAACCATGCTTTCGGTGTTTTTTATGGCACCGGCATTCTACGCATTGCTCATTGGGTTCACGTATAAAAAAGGGAAGGTTGAAAATATTCCGGTGATCCTCATCAACCACGATAAAACACCGCTTTCCGACCAGGTAACCCAAATGTTTGAGGACAATCACACCATTAAAGTCCTGAATTATATCGATGAGCCGGCTCCCCTGAAAGATGAGGTCATTAAAACCGAAGCGGCTGCTGTTGTCATCATTCCGGAACGGTTTGAGGCGCTGATGCTTCAGAAAAAGTATCCTGAAATTACGGTTTACGTCAACACGTCCAATGTACTCACCGCCAATTTTGCTACGAAAGCGATTCAGCAGATCTTGGGAACATTTTCGGCAGGTGCAGAGATCAAGGGGCTGCAGAGAAAAGGCATGAATGCCGAAATTGCGAAAACCCAGTACGAACCGTTTAAAGCCAATTACATCACGCTGTTTAACACCACGAGTAATTACCTGATTTTTATGTGGCCCGCGATGATGGCGGTGGTACTGCAGCAGGTAATTTTGATGGCAATGGCCGTGACTTTTGCTGAGGAATTAAAGCGCGATAGTTTTAAACGTGATTTTGCCGGTAAACACAAATATGCGATTTTGGTGATGGCGATAAAATGCCTTCCGGTATGGGTTTTTGCTAATTTCAATATCCTCTTTTTCTACCTGTGCAGCCTTTATTTTAAAATTCCGTCACCGGTGAATGTGCCCAACTTTTTTCTGCTAACCGCAATTTTCGTGGTGGCATCTACCAATTTGGGCGTGCTGTTCAGTATTCTGGTTCCTGACGCGCTGAAGGCGACACAATATCTGATGGTGATTGCTTCTCCGGCGTTCATCGTAAGTGGATTTACGTGGCCCACGTCGGCGATGCCTCAGTTGGTGCAGTATTTCAATTCCATTATTCCCCTGACGCCTTATCTCGAGGCATTAAAAATCATGGTTGTGGAGCGTGGTTCGGATTATTTAACCCAAAAATACTTCATCCATCTTTTGATCCTGGCGTTAGTGTATTTTGTATTAGGATGGATTGCGCTTAAAATTAAAATCAACTCACTCTACAAAAAATACCATATTTCAGAAGATGATGAAAGCGATGATTTTGATGAAATTACAGCATCAGAAAATAACCTCAAAGAAAACGGCTCAACACCGCAAGAAATATAAAGTTTTCATTTCTTTATAGTTTGTTTGTTCGTCCGGGAAGCAATTTCCGGACGTTTTTTTTGTTTTTGAGAGGATGTACGAAATAAATCTAATCTAAATTTATGGTAAAGAATTTCTTAACTAGTGGATGTTCTAGCACGCTTTCTCTAACCTCTAACCTGTAACCTCTAACTCCTATCAAACTTTGCTCCTTTCAGTTAAAATCACTTTTTGACAAATGTCAAAAGATAAAAAAACCTGCGGTCGTACCTTCGAGTCATCATTAATCTACAAAAAAATTAATTATGAACACAACCGAAAATCACAGAAAAGTCAATCATCAACCCGATGCAAGCCAAACGCGCCTGCAGAATGTTCCCACCGACACAATGCCTTTTCCCGATCAGATTGGGAATTACCAAAGAAATATAGGACTTCCGGACGGCAAATTTAAAGACAGCAAAGTTTATATTGTAGGTAGCGGAATCGCCGGACTTTCATCTGCCTATTATTTCATTCGGGATGGCCAAATTCCTGCCGGAAATATTACTTTTTTGGAAAAACTCCAAATTGAAGGCGGTTCTTTGGACGGCTCCGGAAACGCACAAACCGGATACATTATTCGCGGCGGACGTGAAATGGATTTTACCTACGAAAATTTCTGGGATATGTTTCAGGATATTCCCGCTTTGGAACTTCCCAAGCCTTATTCCGTGCTCGATGAATACCGGATTGTAAACGACAACGACCGCAACCATTCCAAAGCAAGGCTCATTCACAACAGAGGCGAAGTAAAGGATTTCAGCAAATTCGGGCTTAGCAAAAAAGACCAGTGGGCGGTGATGAAACTTCTGCTCGCGAAAAAGGAAGAACTGGATGATTTAACCATAGAAGACTGGTTTTCCGAAACATTTTTAGAAAGTAATTTTTGGTGGTTTTGGCGCACCATGTTTGCTTTCGAAAACTGGCAGAGTTTACTGGAACTCAAACTGTACTTTCACCGTTTCCTGCACGCTATTGACGGTTTGAATGACCTTTCCTCGCTGGTTTTTCCAAAATACAATCAGTATGACACCTTCGTAGTTCCTTTACGGAAACATTTACAGGAACTGGGCGTCAAAATTCAGTTTGATACCGTGGTAAAAAACCTGGATATCGAAATCGCAGGCGATAAAAAAACTGTCAGAAATATTATTACCGAACAGAACGGTTCTGAAGTGAACATTGCAGTACGCGAAAATGATTTTGTGATCGTCACAACCGGCTCTATGACGGAAGACACACGCTACGGCGATAATGTTACGGCACCCTTGGTAGATTTTACCAAAGAAAATTCCGGAAAATCAAAAGGATGGACAGTTTGGAACAATCTGGCAAAAAAATCTGAAGTTTTTGGCAAACCTGAAAAATTCAATTCCGATGTTTCCAAATCGGCATGGATGTCGGCAACGCTTACCTGTAAACCGTCTGCTTTTGTAGAAAAACTGAAAGAGTATTCGGTGAACGATCCCTATTCCGGCAAAACCGTTACAGGAGGTATTATTTCGATTACCGACAGCAACTGGGTGATGAGTTTTACCTGCAACAGACAGCCTCATTTCCCGAATCAGCCGGATGATGTTTTGGTCATCTGGGTGTATGCTTTGCTGATGGACGAAAAAGGAAATTACGTTCAGAAAACAATGCCGGAATGTACTGGAAACGAGATTTTGGCAGAGTTGGCCTATCATTTAGGAATTGAAAATCAACTGGATAATATCATAGAAAATACGATCGTGAAAACCTCTTACATGCCGTATATCACTTCCATGTTTTTACCGCGTGCAAAAGGTGACCGTCCACAGGTTGTTCCCGATGGCTGTGTGAATCTCGGACTGGTAGGACAGTTTGTGGAAACCAATAACGATGTAGTTTTTACAATGGAAAGTTCAGTAAGAACGGCAAGAATTGCGGTTTATGAACTTCTTGACAGTAACAAACAGGTCCCTGATATCAATCCGTTGCAATACGACATCCGTCATTTGTTAAAAGCCGCCAATACTTTGAACGACGGCAAAGGTTTTCCGGGCAGCGGAATTCTGAATAAAGTTTTGAAGGATACCTATTTCGAGCATATTCTGCCGGAAATTTCGCACGACGAAGCCGATGGTTTTTTCGCGCAGCAGTGGGACAAACTAAAAAGTCTCTTTGAGCATAAGCAAGAAGGGGAGTAATTATTTAACCTGAAAAGCCTTATAGGTTTTGAATACCTCTAAGGTTTTCTAAAATTTAAAAAAAAATGACAACAATAAAAAAAATTACCGTAGCCGGAAGCGGCGTTTTGGGTTCGCAAGTTGCTTTCCAATCCGCACTGCACGGCTATGACGTGACCATTTACGACATCAATGGGGAAGCCATTGAAAAATCCAAAAAACTGATTGACACTTTTCTGCCCCGATACAAATCGGACCTGCAGATTTCATCCGAAAAACTGGAAGAAGCCTATCAAAAACTGCAGTTTTCAATCAACCTTCACGACGCGGTTTCCGATGCGGATCTGCTGATTGAAGCCATTCCGGAAAGTATCGGCATTAAAAAGGAATTTTACAGAAATTTATCCAAAATCGCCCCCGAAAAAACCATTTTTGCCACCAATACTTCCACGCTTTTGCCAAGTTTATTGATGGATGAAACCGGAAGGCCGGAAAAATTTCTCGCTTTGCATTTCGCCAACGAAATCTGGAAACACAACACGGCGGAAATTATGGGCACTGAAAAGACCGATCCCGAAGTATTTGCAACACTCGTGGAATTCGCCAAATCAATCGGAATGATTGCGCTGCCACTGAAAAAAGAACAGCCTGGCTACATTCTCAATACGCTTTTGGTGCCGCTGTTGAGTTCAGGAATCACTTTATATGCGAAAGGCGTTGCGGACATTGAAACCATCGACAAAACCTGGATGCTCGGAACCGGTTCGCCAATAGGACCGTTCGGTATTTTGGATGTGGTTGGTTTGGGAACGGTATACCACATTTTTAAAACCGAAGCGGAACGCTCAGGAAATGAGGAAAAAATGAAATTTGTCAACGTGCTGAAAAATCAGTTTATCGATGCCGGAAAACTTGGCGTTTCCAGCGGCGAAGGTTTTTATAAATATCCCAACCCGACTTTTCAGGGTAAAGACTTTTTGAAATAGAAGTTTTCATTATTATAGAAAGAGCGTCCGGAAATTTCCGGGCGTTTTTTTTGATAAATGTCAAAGCCAAATTTCAAAAGAAGCCCGAACTTTGCGTTAACAAACAACTGGACAATGAAAAAGAACTTTTTACTGCTGCTGATTTTCCTTTCGGGGTTTTTCTTCTCGCAGGAATATAAGCCGGATATTTTGGGAAACGGTTTTGAGCAGAAAACATTGAATTTTCCAAACGATTACGAAGGAAAAGTTACCGCAACAGTCATCCGTAAAAAAGCGGAAAGTCCCACCCATAAAGCAGTGTTGTATATTCACGGGTTTAACGATTATTTTTTTCAGGCAGAAATGGCCGAAAAATTCAATGAAAAAGGGTTTGACTTTTATGCTTTGGATTTAAGAAAATATGGGCGTTCTTATTTGCCGCATCAAACTTTTAACAATGTCAGAAATCTGGACGAGTACAATGCCGAAATCGATGAGGCTTTAAAAATCATTGCTGCCGAAAATCATAACAAAATTCTGTTGGCAGGACACTCAACCGGCGGCTTGATTACGACACGGTATATGAAATATCATACTGAAAATCCGAACATTGCCGGACTTTGGGTGAACAGTCCGTTTTACGATTTCAATATGGGGTTTATGGCAAAAAAAATTGGGGTTCCCATCATCAGTGGTTTGGGAAAACATTATCCTGACACGAAAATTGGCGGTGGATTTTCCACGTTATACGGTGAAAGCCTGCATAAAAATTTCCAGGGCGAATGGAATTATGATTTAAAACTGAAACCCAATGCCAACGGGAAAGTGAATTTTGGCTTTATCCGCGCTATTCACCGTGCACAGAGAGACATCCGCAATGTAGAACTCAAGGTTCCGGTATTGGTGATGCATTCTGAAAAATCGGGCTATCCCAAAGTCTGGAATGAGGAAGTAACGACCACCGATATCATCCTGAACGTGAATGATATTCATAAAAATGCTGAAAATTTTAAGGGGAATGTCACGATAGTTCCCGTAAAAGGCGGCATTCACGATTTGGTGCTTTCCAGAAAACCGGTGCGCATAAAAGTGTATGACGAACTTTTCAGGTGGTTACAAGAGATTGATTTTTAATAGTTTATTTTTAATGTTTAGTTTGTGAATAATGCCTCATTTGTGGGGCATTATTTTTATTTTTGTACAAATTGAATCCTGATGACTTTTCCCGAAATGCTTGCCACCTACATCACCATCGACGATGATATCCGCAGTTTTCTGAACACCCAGACCGAAAAAATTTCTGTGAAAAAGGGTACCGTTATCAGCGATCAAAACACTTTAAACCGCAAGGTGTATTTTGTAGAAAAAGGACTTCTGCGCTCGTTTTATTTTGAAAAAGGAAAAGACATCACCACCAATTTTTATCCTGAAAACAGCATTCTGGCTAATAAAGACACCATTTTTGAGAAAATTCCGGCGCGGCATTCCATTGAAGCGATAGAAGACAGTGAAGTTGTCTTTTTCCTTTACTCGAAAATGGAAGAACTCTGCGAAACTTCGCTTACCATCGCCAATTTCAGTCGCCGTGTGTTGGGGCTACTGATGTCGAATATGGAAAGGCGCATCAATTCTTTGCAGTATATGACGGCAAGGGAAAAATATATTCAGCTTTTAGAAGATAATTCGGATATACTTTTGCGTGCTCCGCTTGGGATGATAGCTTCTTATCTTGGCATTTCTCAGGAAACTTTGAGTAGGATCAGAAGTGAGGTTTAGAAAAGATATCAAAGTACAGACAGAGATGCTGCTTGAGTGGCGGTGCGAAAAATAATTGTGCATTTTGTAAAGATTTTATTCTTGCGTCTGAAGAATGCGAAGTTCCTTAAAAAAATGTATATTTACATTGCAGACAATGAAACAATTGCGGCTAAACAGCGGTTGTCTGAATTGCGCACTTTGTAGTTAAGTGCTTTTCGAAACAGGTTTGCAACCTTTATAGCCTTAAAACGGTTATGTTTATCTGGTAGTTTTTTAACTCAAAACATATCAATAATTTTAAGTGTAACAGAATAAATGTATAACTGGAATATATGAGTAGGGGATTTGTGAAAGAGGGTGATCAGGAGGAAATTCCGATGATTCCGCCCCGTGCCGATTTACCGCGCGGTACGGTAAACTTCGTTACAGAGGTCGGATACGGTCAGTTACTCGCCGAACGTGACCAAATGATTCACGAGCGCGACAATACCTCCATTTCGGACGAGAATGAAAATCGCATTGCCGTAAATTTAATCAACGCGAAATTGCAATTGTTACTCGATCGAATTTCGTCTGCGAAAATTGTTAACCTTGCCAAACAACCCAAAAATATAGTGAAGTTCGGTGCTGAAGTGTACTTTAAAGTTGACTCCGATCCCAAAATCCAGCATTATCAAATCGTGGGTGTGGATGAGGCAAATGTTGCAGAAGGGAAAATAGCGTTTACCTCTCCTATTGCGAAAACCTTTATGGACAGAAAGGTCGGCGATCGCGTGACATTGAAATTGGGAAAAGCGGAAAAGCAGTTTGAAATAGTGTCGATAAAATACTAATGGATTTGTGAATTTTTGAAAAAACGGATGAAAACCACGAGCAAAAAAAAGAGACCTTTCTGGAAGTCTCTTCCATTTTTTTAAAAATTTTTAGGGTAAAATATATAATGCTCAATAACCTTATGTTCAGCTACACTTTCGTTAATGGACTTCCATGCATCAACCGAAGTTTTTTACCGAGGCTATTTATAAAACCTTTATTATGCTATTTCTTATGATAATCTCCGGCTAAACTTGCACCGCCACCACAAAAGTAATTTAATGCGAATCTATCTTCAAATTTGGAAGTAAATACTTCAGCTGTATTTTCCTTAAATAAAATAGTTATCGTCCCTTTTAAATCTTTATTGATGGTTTTTAAATCAACATCAATCTGATTATTCACTAACTTTCCTTTTCCTTCAAACGTACACCCTTTCGCAGCACCCGTAAATGAAATTTTTACTGAGTAAATACTGTCGTTTTCAGATGTCAATGTCAGGATTTCGTTGTATCCTTTCTCACTGGTGTTGCTATGATACGTACCATTCAACTGGGCCGGCGTATATGCTTTTATTTGTTTAAAAATATAATTTTTGGCTAATTCTCCGCTTACTTCTTTCTTATCAGCATCGAGTTGGATATTAACACTTCCAGAGATTACTAGACCTCTTATAATTGACCAGAACAATATTTCGTTTAATTTACTTGCCGTGTAATTAGTATCATCATAGAAGTTAATTTCCATTAGAAATATAATTACCGTTATTATAAGCGCACCTAATAAAATTTTTTCTATTCTTCGTGAGTCCATATTATAAGTTTATTTACTATTCCTGAGCTAATGTATTGGTTAATGATACAAATATTGATACCGGTGGTGTTGAACCTGTATATGTTAGTTCTATTTCTTACGGAAGAATGGGAGTTCTCTCTATTGAAACTAATGAATTGACAGAGACAGCACGTACAATCCTGAATGAAAGTTTCAGCAAACTTTTCGTTAATGGTGAAAGTACTTTGACTCAGGAAGAAAGAAACTTCCTTGATGGTGCAGATTTTAATCTATATTTAATCGGTGGTAATGGTGTGACGGCTGTCCAGTCTTTCCAGGGGTATCAATCATTTGTAAATCATGTAGCTAAAGGAACATTTTCTAAAAGTCAGCCTGGAGTGCCAATTTTTTGTTCTTACTCATATCTGAATGATAACTCACAGGTAAAAACAACATTTAAGTATGATATTAGAAAACCACCTGTTTATGTACGAATGGTTCACGATAATATAGTTAGTAGCGGACGCAATAAAAATGTAGATCTCAGATTAAACTTCTACTCAAACCGCAGCCAAACTAATATGATTGCTCCCCCAAGTATTAAGTTTGTCATTGAGAAAAAATTAAAAAAAAGGAGTTAAAGGTGGAGGGCCTACATCTAATAGCTGGAATTACACAGAAACCACAGAACAGATTACCCTTCAAAACGCAGGGTTAAATACTGGCATGAGCATTCCGAATCAACCTCTTACGAGAGTGGAGGGTGTTTGTGTACCTAGAGGAAGATTTCCTTGTGAATTTGTTTCAAATTATACTGAGAATTATACGTATAGACTTCTTCCAAGCAATAACAATACATTTATTATAATTGACTAATTTTGTGTCATGAAATTATTTACATACATAATTCTTGCAGCATTAACATGTATTGCATGCGAAAATGAGGGTCAGGTCGAAACTACAACCACTACACCAGTATCTTCCACAAAATACAGCATGAATTTTAAAACTTATACTGTAAACAATGTAAATCTATTTAAAGGTCCATCTGGAAATTCGATAACTGCTGATGAAAGCTATATTCAAAATTACTGGTCACTTTATAAGGAGTCTTCTTGGAAAAAAGTAGAACTTGATCTTGAAAATATGACTGTAAAACTCGTCGCTGATAATGCGTCTGATTTGAAATATAACATCTCAATTAAGCAAGATTCTGTCTTTATCAAAGAAAATAGCAATACTGAATATTTTGGAAATTTTGATAAATCGACATCATCTTTAAAACTAAAAAGAGTTTTTAAATATATAAAAAAGGCTCCGGCAGATAGCTCTCAAGCATTGTTTATTTCAAAAACAACAGGTTTTGGAATTGCTAATTACAATAATATTTTTCCGTCATCCACTTTTAGTGGTCCGGGAAATATGACAAACAGCGGAGATGAAGTGTTTTGGGCTAATATAACGTATAATTATAGTTCAAACTAAATACAATTGTTCAGTCATAAATAGGTTTTGATTATTAACAAAAAACCGTTCTCGATTGAGAACGGTTTTATTTTGTAAGAAAGATTTTTCTGATTAAAATAGCTATGTGAATTCAATAAGCTTACTCTATTCATTTTTTTTAAATTTCAGTTTATGTTAATTGACATACCTAAAGATTTTGTATGAGGAAAATTAAAGTAAATGAAAAAAAATTTTCTATTTTGCTATCGTTTTTTGAGACTTATTCTATTGAGTATTAAAGTTGTGGCTTTGGCGACATTAACGGAAATAAAGTACAAAATTTCTATTTTGCACAATTGTAAAAATAAGCTATTTACAAAAATGAGAGAAAAAGAAATATCAGATGGTTTAAGCGAAAATATAATTACTGACTATGAATTTATCTGTGGAAGAAATTTTAAAATTGTCTAAACTTTTTAATCTTTCTACAGACCAAATTTTAAATTACGAAAATATTGTTCCCGAAGATATTACCATCGAAGATAAACCCGATTTTGAAAAACTCCATCTAATAAACCAATTGGATGAAGAAGACAGAAGTATGATTTTTAGAATGGTGGAAAAAATGCTGCCGCTTTATAATAAATATTTTTGTGTTTTTTTTGACTTCAAATATTCATAAAATTTCTTCTGATTATCAGCCTCAATAACGCTTAATGTTATTTTGTCTTTTTTAACAAGAATAAAATATTTCTTTTTTTGAAATTTCTTGATATCTAAATATTGTTGATTTATCATATAGCCAATGTTTGATATTTTATAAGAGCCATCTTTTTGTTTTACTACAACCGCATCTTTTGCTTCTCCATATTTAAATTTTAAAAAAAAACTACCATCACAATTATATATTTCTTCTAACATTGAATCATTTTTATTCGAGGATAAATAAAGAGTACAAATTTTTCCCGTTTGGGAAAAAATATTTATACAACTAAATAACAATATCAATAGTATATTTTTCATTTTATTTATTTTCTGTGTATTATTTCACCGTTTTTATAAATTATTTTCATCCATCTTCATCCCATATACCGTCTTTTTTATTATTTTGATTAAAAAATCCACTCCCAATACCATAATTTAATTTTGGTTTTACTGGGATTGTTTTAAAATAAAATATATCATTTTCAATGTCTAGCTTTTCTAATAATGCCGGGTTTTCATTGTATAAAAGATATTTGGAGGCATTTGCAAATTCTATTAAATTGTTTTTGATTAAATCATCATTAATTTCAAAATATTTAATTTTCATGTTTTTGTTTAATTTAATTAAAAACAAAGAAGGTGGTTGTTATCTTTTATTGGGAACGGTCGAAGTTGATTTTCACTTTCCGACAATTACGATCCAGAAAATGGCAAAAATGCCGTTCATTCCTGACCCAAGATATTCAATGGATGAATCCAAATCATTAGAAGTTGCTAGAACTTTACGGGAGGACGTCAGTATGACGCAAAGAAAACCTTATCCGCAGGAACATGAGATTGGTCTGCCCAGAAATAAGTTTTCTGTATAAAGTTAATATTCCCTGATTCTTTATTTTTGTTCTTTTGCTTTTCCTATTCTTTTTACATATTTGTAGATCTCGAACCATAAAACAGAAACCGCTGCAATGATAACGGTCATCCCCAATTCACTTACATTAAGTGCTGTTACTTTAAAGAATAGAGAGATCGGCTTTACATATAATATTGCAAAAAGCAACCCCAAAACCAAGGCAGAAATGCCGATAAGCAAGGGATTACGGTTTCTGAAACTTTCCAGCACACTATAAAAGAATGACCGGTTGACAAAACTCAGTAATATGTTGGCAAAGATCAATGTACTGAATACCATTGCCCTTGTCTTTTCTTCATCACCTCCGTTTTGAACAGCAAACTGATAGGCAAACAAAACTCCGAGAGTGATCACCAATCCCTGAATAATACTGATTCCCAACTCTTTTAGACTTAAAAAAGTATCTCCCATAGCTCTTGGAGGTTGTTTCATTGTATTTTTTTCCATAGGCTCATTCTCATAAACAATAGAACAGGTCGGTCCCATAACCAGCTCGAGGAAAATAACATGAACCGGAGTAAATATGTGCGGAAATATCCATCCTAAAAACAGAGGCAAAGAAACCGTCAGTATAATAGGAATATGAATGGAAATAATATACTGGATCGCCTTTTTAATATTGGTGTAAATTCTTCTACCAGCGGCAATTCCGACAATCAGTTTTTCCAGATCATCATTCGTAATCACCAGCGCAGCAGCTGATTTGGCAATTTCAGTCCCTTTATTTCCCATAGCTACGCCAATATGGGCAGCTTTTAATGCTGGACCGTCGTTTACGCCATCTCCAAGCATCGCTACCACTTCCCCTTTCTTTTTCAGGGCATTTACTACCGCAAGCTTGGCATCAGGAAACATTCTGGTAAATAGAACGGTATTCTCCGAGATCTGCATCAGCTCTTTTTCAGAACTTCCTATAATATCACTTCCATTGATTGCGGGAGTAGTATTGATAATTCCTGCCTGAAGCGCAATGGCATTCGTTGTATCTGCATTATCACCGGTAATGACCTTCACTTTAATACCTGCATCGTAAATACTTTGAAATACCTCTTTGATTCCTTTTTTTGGGGGATCATAAAATACAGTCAGCCCTAAAAATTCAAAATCAAGATCCTGTTGGTTTTTTGGAAAGCTGTTTCCTTCAAAATGAGACTTGGCAACTCCCAAAACACGGTAGCCTTGCTGTCCAAACGTTTTTATAATATCTCTTATCTTTTCTTTTTCAGTCTCTGATAGCTTGGAAACACTCAAAATAGCTTCGGGAGCGCCTTTTGCTGCAATGATCCTGTCTTTATCTGTGTTTTCAAAAAGATGGGTCATCATCGGAGGTTTCCCTTCAAGTGGATATTCGTGAAACATCTGATATTCTTTTCTTACATCATTCTTTTGAGTTTCCTCATATGTTTTGTGCAGAGTTATTTCCATAGGGTCAAAAGGGACTGGCTCACTGCTCCACATTGCATAATTAATCAATTCACTTAAATCATCATTTTTGAATTCCTTTTCTTCATAAATCTTATCGGAAAGGTAATTATATAAATGTTGAAGCTTCATTGAATTTTCAGTAATAGTCCCTGTTTTATCGGTACAGATGACCGTGGTGCTTCCCAAGGTTTCCACAATACTGCTCCGTTTGATAATAATACCTTCACGCATCAGTTTCCAGGCACCCAAAGCCATAAAAGTTGTAAAGGCTACAGGAATTTCTTCGGGAAGTACAGACATCGCGAGTGTTAATCCACTAAGAAGACTCGTTACCAGATCTCCGGTTTTAATATAACTGAAGATGCAAACCATTAGAAAAATAACGATACCAATAACAGCCATCCCTTTTACAAATTTCCGGATCTGGATCTGCAGTGGCGAAATTTCTTCTTTTATATTCAGTATGGATTCTCCAATTTTGCCGACACGCGTTTCTTTGCCTATTTTATTGACTTTAAAAACGGCTAACCCCGAAACCGTTACCGTTCCACTGTAAACAAGATGATCCTCAGATCTGCTATCCTTGAAAACAGAAAAACTTTCGCCGGTAAGCGAAGATTCATTCACGGAAAAATCATTGCTGTGAACAATGACCCCATCAGCATTGATAATCCTTCCTTCCTCGGTAATGCATAGATCACCAACGACAATTTCATAGGTCGGAATTTCTACTGCCTTCGAGTTTCTGATGACCCTACTTAAAGGCTCATTAAGTTTTTCAAGTTCCTCTAAAGCTTTTTTACTTCGGTTATCCTGATAAAAAGAAATCGCCGTCACCGCAACAATTGCCACAAACATAAACGCAGCCTCTCCATAATCCCCCACGATAACATAAATGACCGAGATAATGATAAGCAGGATCAGCATCGGTTCTTTTAAAATACCGATAAGCAGATCAAACCACGTGTTCTTATGGATACCCTCTAACCGGTTATATCCATATTGTTGTCTGGAAGCTGTCACTTCATCGCTGATGAGACCAGTAAGTCCTTCGGGTATATTGTAAGACATATCAAATAAATAAGTTATTTAAAAGTAAGCAATTATTATGTAGAAATTGGATCTCCCTGCCTGAACCATATCAGTTAATCATCTGTATGGATAAAACTGTGATTAGCAATTGGAGCTTTGTTCTAGTGATATTGCATCATTACAGATTCAAAACCAGACCCAAACCGACAGACTTCGATTGAATGACCGGATAGATGAAAGTGACGCCTTTCGATTCGTTATTTTTGAAGATCTTATTGACAATGGGGAATATCCAATAGGCGATCTCGGTGCTCAGGATACCAAATCCAGCCCCTGCAACCACATCGCCTACCCAATGTTTATCATTTAATGTCCTGTAAACACCTGTAAAAATGGCAATGGGATATCCTGAAAGGGCAATCCAAATATTCTCATCCTGATATTCTCTGAAGAGAAAATGTGCGGAAGAAAAAGCAGTCGCTGTATGGCCGGAAGGAAAAGAAAGATGATTGGTACTATCCGGACGTTCCTCTTTTACCAGATGCTTTAAAGGCAAAACAAATGCAGCAGAAATCAGCTGAGAGGTTCCGTAGATAATAGTTCGCTCCTTAAGATTATGCTTTCCTTTTATGCCTGCAAGATTATAACCATAGACCATTGCTGCAGGCAAATATTGGGTGTAGTTATCAAGAGTGATATGCTTGGGTTGATGTTCTCCGATCTCATACTTTGTGGAACTGTTTAGATTTTTGAGCGCATCAGAACTTAGGCTTACTACTCCGAAGCCAATAAACACTGTTGGAATAATGAGTTTTTTGTAGCTTGGTTTGTACACTGAATCACTGTAATTCTCTACATCGAGTTTTTTCAGTCCGGCTGAATCAGATCTAACCTGTCCAAAACAAATGTTTGAACAGGTTAAAACAATGATTATTAATAATTTCATGGTCAGTTATTTAAACATTAAATTTAAAGAAATAATATAAGATTTCAAGGATCCTATGTGATGATTGATCAAGAATGAGTTGAAATTAAATCTGAACATCTATTTGATCCCTTTTTTTGTTTCACTGACCCACTTTTCTATTTCAGCCCGACTAGAAGCAGATAGTTTTGCATCCTGATGAATAACTGTATAGGAAGCAAGCGGCATTTCGCCTTCTTTGACGGTTTCTACGATCTCATCCAGTTTCTCAAGTTTTTTATCACGGCTGTAAGAATTGAATTCATCAAAGTTGAGATGTCTTTTACCAGAATTCACGTGATCTGCCAACCACCATTTCACAGGTTGCAACTTGCTGTAAGAAGGATAAGTTGTATTGTTGGAATGGCAGTCATAGCAACTTGTTTTTAAAATTGCCTGAACTTTTTCAGGTATTTTATAGTGATTTTCGATAGCGTTGGCAGATTGACTCTGACTGATATTTTTCTGGACATCAATAAACTGAATACCGATAAACAGCAACAACAGTACAGTTAAAATATTTTTTAAATTTAAAATTGACTTATTCATAATTTTTTATTTTTTTTTGGATTAATATTTATTTGAGTGGAATTATTCCTCTTCACTTGCCGTATTTTTTAACTTCATTAGAAGCGTATAGGCATTTTTGGTAACGATTTTTCTGTTCTTAAAATCTTCAAAATTTTTGATTTGAATGAAACCGTTTTCAGCTTCTCCCAGCGTTACCGGAATCATTTTATAAGTTTGCTTTTTTTCCTCAACAAAAACATAATCTTTACCTTCAAAATTGACAATACTTTCCTCTGGTAGCGCGTTGGAAAAAGATGTTTTGGTTTCTACTTCGGCGTTCATATACATCCCTGGAGTCAGATTGTGATCGTACTGCTCAAAATGGCAATGCACATCTGCCGTTCCGTCTGCATTGATATCTTTGCTGATCAGGATAATTTCGCCACCGTATTTTTTATCCGGCTGCGTATTGGTATTGGCGGTAAGTCTTTGTCCTATTTTCAGCATTTGGAGGTCTTTTTCATACACTTTCAGGTTCAGATGAATATCATTTGGATTGATGAGTTCAAACAAAACATCAGAAGGATTCACAAACTTTCCGATATTCACATTCACTTTGCTCACAAAACCGTTGATCGTGCTGTACACCGGAACACTTTTTCTGATATTTCCCGAAGTAAGACTTCCCGCATTGATGTTCACGAGCTGAAGCTGTTCTGCCAAAGTATTCATCATAATTCTCTGGCTGTTCATCTCAGACTGCGCCATCTGCATTACTTTATCACTGCTTGCCTGGCTTTGGTTCAGCTTTTTTTGTCTGTTATAATCCAGTTCTGCGAAATGAAGTTTCGATTTTGCCATCAAATAATCCTGCTGAAGCTGTATAAACTGAGGATTTTCTATCACGGCGATCACCTGTCCTTTGCTTACTTTCATTCCCGGAAGCAGGTTGGTGTTTTTCAGGTAACCGCCCAACGGAACGCTTACGGAAACCAGATTCTGTGGCGGAACATCTATTTTTCCATTGATTCTGAGCACTGTAGAAATATTCTTCACAGAAAGCGACATTGTTTCGATAGTCGTATTTTTAAGCTGAGCATCGGTCAATGTAACCGTAGTTTCATCTTTAGGAGCTGTTGGCTTTGCAATAGTTTCTTCTTTTTGATTACACTGAACCGCAAAAAAGAGGACAAGCATTAATAAAACCGAATATTTATTTTGAATTGATTTTGACATAATTTATTGATTTAAAGTGATATATTCCAGCTCAACAATGCTTTCATTAAGATTCCAAACGGCATCTGTATAATTATTTTTGATGCTGATCGCCTGGTTGGCAAGCATTACAAATTCCAGATAATTAATTTCTCCGTTGATGAACTGTTTTTGAGCAGTTTCCAGAATCATATTGGCATTTTTCAGTTCATATTTCTCGTATTGAGAAACTATCTCCAAGTTTTTCTGCTGAATTTCTGATAGTTTTTTATACTGGTTTTTTAACGTAAACTCCGCATTCTGCAAATCATTTTCGGTCACAGATTCTGCAATTTTTGAAGCTTCAATCCTTGCTTTTTGTCCCCCAGAAAATATCGGAACCGAAACGCCAACCTGAACAGAATGAAACTGTGGTGAAGCAGTGTACACTTTGTCATCTGCACCCATCCCACGGAAACTGTTCAGATTATAAGCTAATTGTAAACCGGGCAGTAATTTAGATTTCTCCAAAGCCGTTTGTTGTGCTGCAATGTTTTTTTGCTGTTCTAATATTTTTAACGAAGGATTACCGGAAACATCATTTTGCAGATTGGAAAGAGAAAAAATACGGTCTCCATCAGGAATGAATTCTGTTTCTGAATTCAAAAGCCATTGCAATTGCAGCTGCAAAGTTCTCAGTTCCTGTTTCACTTGTTTAATCTGGATTTCGATAGCTGATTTTTGATTGGCAGCCGTCGCTTTTTCCAAAATATTACTCTCGCCACTTTTTAATCTTAAAGTTGCCTTATCCAGAAATTGAGCATAAAAATCTAACGATTCATTCAGAATCTTTTCCTTTTCCTGCCAATACAGAATGTTGTAGAATGTGAGTGTCACGCCTTTTTTCAGCTGATATTCTTTCAATGAAATATTCAGCTCGCTTTTTTTCCATTCTTCTGTATAGAGATTTTTTTGTCTTTTGTAAACGGTAGGAAATGCAATGCTCTGGGAAACCCCAAATTTCAGATCACGATAAGCGCTGTTGATTTGCCCGTAATCAGCAGAAATTCCTGTCTGAGGAATGTCTGAAGAAGTCTTGATAAGTGCTTTTGCATATTCTGATTTTAATTTCTCACTTTTAAGACCTCTATTGTTTTTTAAAGCGATGGCAACCGCTTCATTTAAAGTGACTTTGGTTTGAGAATTCATCATATTTCCCGTTAAAACAAAGAAAATAATGAGAATGGGCGTTATTATATTTTTGCGGTTATTTTTCATTTTTAATCCTTTTTCAATAGTTACGTAAAGCAGTGGAAGCACAAAAAGGGTGAGCAATGTCGCAATCAAAAGTCCGCCGATGACAACGGTTGCCAATGGTCTTTGGACTTCTGCTCCGGCGCCGTTACTCACTGCCATCGGGATAAATCCTAATGAAGCCACAAAAGCAGTCATCAACACTGGTCTTAATCTGGCTTCTCCGCCGTCTACCACAATTCTGACAATATTTTTAATGCCACCTTTATACAGTCTGTTGAATTCTGAAATCAGTACAATTCCATTAAGGACAGCCACACCGAAAAGCGCGATGAATCCAACACCAGCACTGATGCTGAAAGGCATTCCTCTTGCAGCCAGTAACAGCACACCGCCTATAATGGAAAGCGGAATCGCCGTATAAATCAAAAGACTTTCTTTCACCGAATTAAACGCCAGAAACAACAGTACAAAAATTAAAACCAAGGCAATAGGAACTGCAATCATCAGTCTGTTTTTGGCATTTTTGAGGTTTTCAAAAGAACCTCCGTACGTGACATAATATCCTGTAGGAAGTTTCAATTGTTTGTCAACTTTGGCTTGAAGTTCTTCTACAATTCCCTGAACATCACGGTTTTTGATGTTAAAACCTACCACAATTCTCCGTTGCCCGTTCTCACGCTGTATTTGGTTCGGACCATCTTTAATCTCGACATTGGCAAGCTGAGAAAGCGGAATCTGATTACCAGACGGCGTGGGAATTAATAAATTCCTGACATCATCCAGATTCTTTCGGTCATTACTGTTTAATCTGACGACCATATCAAAACGTTTTTCGCCCTCGAAAACCAGACCTGTGCTTTGCCCTGCAAAAGCGGTATTGATCACTCTGTTGATGTCTCCGATAGACAAATGATATTGTGCAATCACCGGTCTGTTGTATTGGATAATCACCTGCGGAAGACCAGAAACAGGCTCGATATATAGATTTTGAGTTCCCTTTACGGTATTGATTATTTTACCAAGCTGATTGGCATTTTTCGCCAATATTTCCAGATCTTCTCCGAATATTTTCAAAACAACATCCTGTCTTGCGCCGGTCATCAATTCATTAAAACGCATCTGCACAGGATACTGAAAACCAACGGTAATTCCGGGAACATCTTCCAACGCTTTGCTCATTTTGTCTGAAAGCTCCGGAAAGGTTTTGGCGGAAGTCCATTCGCTTTTATCTTTCAGGATTACCATCATATCCGAAGCATCCATCGGCATCGGGTCGGTGGGAACTTCTCCGCTTCCTATTTTGGTAACTACTTTCTGAACTTCCGGAAAGCGGGTTTTCAGAATATGAGCTGCTTTCTGCGTACTTTCAATTGTGGTTTTGAGGTTGCTTCCGGGCAAAACTCTGGTATCAACAGCAAAATCTCCTTCTTCCAGGGATGGTATAAATTCGCCTCCCATTCTGCTTAGAACCACAACGGAAAGGATAAAAAGAACAATGACAATACTGAAAATGGTTTTTGGTATTCTTAAAACTTTTAGTATAGTTTTTCGGTAAAGATTTTCAGCCTTCGCCATTAACCGGTCTGAAAAGTTCATTTTGTGGCATATTTTCTTGCTTAAAATAATAGAACTCATCATCGGAATATAAGTCAGAGAAAGCAGAAATGCTCCCAATAAAGCGAAGGCAACGGTTTGTGCCATTGGTTTGAACATTTTACCTTCAATTCCTTGTAATGTTAAAATTGGCAGATACACAATGAGGATGATGATCTGTCCGAAGACCGCACTGTTCATCATCTTTCCTGCGGAATCTATGACAATGGTGTCCATTTCCTGTTTTGAAACTGACAGCGCTTTCCGGAATTTTGAATTGTGGGTAAACTGATGCATTACAGATTCTACAATAATCACAGCACCGTCTATAATCAGCCCGAAATCCAGCGCACCCAGACTCATCAGATTTCCGCTGACGCCGAAGAGATTCATCATACAAACCGCAAAAAGCATTGCCAAAGGAATGACGGACGCGACCAACAAGCCTGCACGGAAATTCCCCAGAAATAAAACCAGTACAAAAACGACAATCAATGCGCCTTCCATCAGGTTTTTTTCAACAGTACCAATGGCGTTGTTCACCATTTTGGTTCGGTCTAAAAATGGTTCTATCACAATACCTTCCGGCAAGGTTTTTCGGATTTGCTCGATTTTGGCTTTTACATTTTTGATTACCTCGCTGCTATTTTCACCTTTCAACATCATCACAATCGCACCCGAAACTTCGCCGGTGTCATTGTAAGTCATTGCCCCAAATCTTGTTGCATAACCGTAACGCACCTTTGCAATATCTCTTATAAACAGAGGAACATCATTGTTTTTGGTGGCGATAGCAATATTTTTAATATCATCCAGATTCCCGACCAATCCTTCACTTCTTATGTATAGAACGGTAGGTCCTTTTTCGATATAAGAACCGCCTGTATTCTGGTTATTGGTTTTCAATGCATCGAAAACATCTGTAATGGTAATTCCGTAAGCATTGAGTTTATCGGGATTGACGGAAATTTCATATTGTTTCAGTTTTCCGCCAAAACTGCTGACTTCCGCAACGCCTTTTACACCAAGCAATTGTCTTCTGACAATCCAATCCTGAAGTGTTCTGAGTTCTGTAATATCATATTTGCTTTCATATCCTTTTTTCGGACGGACAACATATTGATAAATTTCTCCAAGTCCTGTAGAAATAGGTCCTAAAGCAGGCGTTCCCACATCCTGTGGAATCTGATTCTGAACTTGTTGCAGTCTCTCTGCAACCTGTTGTCTAGCCCAGTAAATATCAACACCGTCATCAAAAACGATGGTAACCAGTGAAAGTCCAAACCTTGAAAAACTTCGGATTTCCTTCAGTCCTGAAATATTACTGTTGGCCTGTTCTATTGGAAAAGTGACTAATCTTTCTATATCTGTCGCCCCAAATGATGGCGCAGTTGTGATCACCTGAACCTGATTATTGGTAATATCAGGGACTGCATCTATCGGTAATTGGGTCACCTGATAAGCGCCAACGCCTATCAACCCGAATACCAATAATGCTATAATGAGTTTATTCTTCACAGAAAACTCAATGATTTTTGTTAGCATAAATAATTCTGTTAAATTTTTTTTGAAATTGAATACGTTTTTAGCTGACAAGAAAATAGTCAGCACGATCATATCGTGAAATACAGTAGCTAATCTTGGTTTTGAATATCACTAAGAATACCATCAACAGAAATGTTCACAATAAGATTGACGTCATAAAAACGTAAAGTAAAAACGAAAAGATTTTAACAGTTTTTCGGCGGTTGCCAGATAGAATTTGAATCATCTTTATCATAGAAAAGATTACCAAAGGAAACAATTTTCTTATGATGATCTGTTATGATTGGTTTTTTGACTTCAACAGTCAAATTTGGATTTACAGTGAAAACAAGCACAAGATGAGACGAATGGGTTACGAAAGGCAACTTCTGATCTGTCTGATAGTCAGCATCTTTCACAGGATGATCATAATGCATTTTAAGAAAAGAAATCAGTGTCATCTCAGGATTATCTCCACTATGCTCAATAAAGTGCTCTATCAGTGTTGGGATTTTCAATAGCTGATACAGTTCAGTTGTCGAAACCAAATAAAAGGAAAGTAACAGTATGGAAATCCATTTTTTCACGTATCAAAATTATGAAATGTTTCATTAAGAATGATTATAAATATATATGCTTATCTCTAAATGCAAACAATATAAACAGGAATATCAATGAACTATAATTAAAGAAAAGGATACGTTCACCAATATCAGGTTAAATAAAATAATATCGATGACGATAGATTTATTATAACTCAGACCCTATTTAATTGTACACAAAAAAAGCAGATAAAATAAATTTTTATTGCATTAAAAAATCCTCAAACAGATGTTTGAGGATAATTGATCGGTTAATGAGAAAATAATATCATCCGAAAATTCCAGAGTAAGCTTTTTTTGATTTTTATAGAGTTCATCCCAATAGAATCTTAGTGGGGAACTGTAGCCTCTTTTTTTCCTTTGTCCATCTTTTGCCGAATTATCGCTTTTTGAGACTATTTTATCTTATTGAACAAGTTTAACATCAGACAGTTGCAAATAAATTTAAATTCAGTTAAATATCAAAATAAGAGTCAGATTGCCAGTTTGGTTAGTCTGAACTTTTTTGCAATAATAAGCTCAATCTTACCATACTCTCTTGCAGTGCAATAAGATCGTGCGGAACATGGGCCGGCAATTGGATTATCATGCCTTTCTTCAACAGATGCCGTTTACCATCAACCCCAAAGTCAATTAAACCTTCCATGACATGAACGATAATTGGAAATGGAGCAGTATGTGCCTTCATTTCTTGTGTATCACGAAACAGAATTCTGATTTCTTTTGCAAAATCATTTTTAATCATTGTTTTAACTGCTGGTTTTTTTCCGTCCTCATAACGTAAATCCTCATAGAAGGAAGCTGTATCTGTCATAAACATTTATTTTGCTATTAAAATAAGAAAAAGCAGGGAAGTTTCACTTAAAAAAAGCGTAAAACTTCAGATAGCACTACATATTCAATTTGATCATAAAGCAAAACTATAGCCACTATAATAATAACGAAGTGTATCCCTCGTCTGGATTGATTGAATAATCGTTTTTTGAGACTTTCTATACTCTGCTAATTTACATAATGTCGATTTGTAGATGTATGAAAAATAATATTTTTATTTTTTAAAATTAAACATGCTTTATTTTATTTAAACCAAAGAAAGTCACGAATGCTATCACAGCACAGATGATAAATAAGTTCTTAGGATCAGAAGAAATCAGTCCGAGAAACGAAGACATGAATTGTCCTCCGAAGATTCCAATTGAATAGTAGCTTAGGTTTCGTCCTATGTTTTTAGGACTACTGCTCTCAACTGTCATGTGATTGAGTAACGGAATGGTTAAACCAAATCCAATTCCTGTAGCTACCGCAGCTCCACCGAGACTACAATGTTTGAAGAGAAGGCGAAAAACAGATATCCTATTGCAAAAATGGAAAATCCCAGAGATACTGTCTTCCATGAACCAAATTTATGTGTTATTGAAGGCATCAGACTTGCAGAAACTACTGCAATCAATGAAATGAAAGCCATAAAATAACCAGTTTCAGATTCTGAAAATACAAACTTTGAAGGAAGGTAGCTCGGAAGGGTCACAAACGTTATAAAAAATAAAATCATTGCAATACTTGTTGTTAAAACAATATTCAAGATAATTCCTGTGACCGTAATCTTCTTTTCAAGCACATCTTCCGATTGTACTTCTATCACATTACTTTTTTGTGATGGAATAAACAGGATGGTTAGAACTAAACAAATCAATGCAATTCCATAAATTAGAAATGGATATTGCCATCCTTTCTCTCCTAAGAATCCACCAAGGCTGAGGAATATGACACCACCGAGTTCTATTGCCATGCCCTGTATTATTTATCTCTTAATTTTGAAAAATAATTATTTGCTATATTAACACTTCCAGAGATTACTAGACCTCTGATATATGACCAGAACAATATTTTGTTTAATTTACCTGCCGTGTAATTAGTATCATCATAGAAGTTAATTTCCATTAGAAATATAATTACCGTCATTATAAGCGAACCTAGTAAAATTTTTTCTATTATTCGTGAGTCCATATTATAAGTTTATTTGCTATTCCTGAGCTAATGTAGCGTTTTTTTTGATACATTTCCATTCAACCATCAACTAAGTATTGTTCTACGAAATAAGCAGAATTATTTTTTACGTAGAAACAATGCCCTCCCATATTCATAATTCATTCTGGCAATATTCAATACAGAAATTCCTTGTGGACATTCAACTTCACATGCTTCGGTGTTAGAACAGTGACCAAAATGTTCAGCATCCATCTGTTTCACCATATTTAGGACGCGAGAACTTCTTTCTTCTCTACCTTGTGGAAGTAAGACCATGTGTGAAATCTTTGCTGAAGTAAACAATGCAGCACTGCCATTTTTACAGGTCGCAACACAGGCACCGCATCCAATACAGGCAGCAGAATCAAACGCTTCTTCTTCAGTCTGATGAGTGACTGCAATAGCCGTCGCATCAGGAGCCTGACCGGTATTTACCGATACAAAACCTCCTGAAGAGATAATCCTGTCGAATGCAGAACGGTCAACTTTTAAATCTCTTTTAATTGGAAAACCCAAAGCTCTGAAAGGTTCAATCATAATCTTTTCACCATCTTTAAAGGAACGTAGATGAAGCTGGCACGTGGTGATTTGTTTGATGGGACCATGAGCAATCCCATTGATCATCATTCCGCATTGCCCGCAAATTCCTTCACGGCAGTCGTGATCAAATTCTACCGGATCATCACCACTAATGATTAGTTTTTCGTTTAATGTGTCCAACATTTCAAGAAAGGACATATCAGGATTTAATTCCTTTAAATCATAGTCCACCAGCTTACCTTCACTCTGATGATCTTTCTGTCTCCATATTTTAAGATGCAAATCCATAATTTATATTTTACTTGTAACTTCTTACAGTGGGTTGTATTTCTTTAAAAACCAAAGGTTCTTTAATAAGTTCAGGCTCATTATTGTCACCCGTCCAAGCCCACGCAGAGATAAATTGAAACTCAGCATCGTTTCTCAATGCTTCGCCTTCTGGAGTTTGATATTCTTCCCGGAAATGGGCTCCGCAGGATTCATTTCGGGTTAAGGCATCATAGCACATCAGTTCGCCAATTTCAAAATAATCGGCAACACGTCCTGCTTTTTCAAGTTCAGAATTCATACTATCCGCCTTTCCTGATACTTTGACGTCTTTATAAAATTCCTGTTTCAGTTTTTGGATTTCTGCGATTGCGAATTTTAAACCTTCTTCTTTTCTTGCTAATCCACAATAGTCATAAAGCAGTTTACCCAATGTTTTATGAAAATAATCAACGGTCTTTGTTCCATTAATAGTGATTAAGCTTTCAATCTGTTTTCTGACCTGATTTTCTGCTTTTTCAAATTCATTGCCTTCTGTTGTAATTTTTCCGGTATGGATTTCTTGTGATAAATAATTGGCGATGGTGTAAGGTGCGATGAAATATCCGTCCACCGAGGCCTGAAGCAGAGAGTTTGCGCCGAGTCTGTTCGCTCCATGGTCTGCGAAATTAGCTTCTCCTAGAGCAAATAAACCTGGTATGGTAGTCATTAATTCATAATCGACCCACAGCCCACCCATTGTAAAGTGGGCAGAAGGAGATATCATCATGGGTGCTTCATAAGCATTGTATCCTGTGATTTTAAGATACATCTCAAATAAATTTCCATATTTTTCCTGGATTTTTTCTTTACCCTGATCTTTTAAAGCTTTTGAAAAGTCCAGATAGACTGCATTTTTTAACGGACCAATTCCAAAACCAGCATCGATTCGTTCTTTAGCTGCTCTTGATGAAATATCTCTTGGCGCCAAATTTCCGAAAGCCGGATATCTCCTTTCCAGATAATAATCCCTTTCATTTTCAGGAATATCATTGGCTTTTCTGGTTTCATTTTCTTTTAGAGGAACCCAGATTCTGCCGTCGTTTCTTAAAGATTCTGACATCAAGGTTAATTTCGACTGATAATCACCTGACTGCGGCAGTGATGTAGGGTGCACCTGAATCCAACTCGGAGATGCCATTAATGCTCCATTTTTATGTGCTCTCCAAATTGCGGAACCATTACAGCCCATTGCCAAAGTAGATAAGTAATAGATTTTACCATACCCACCCGTAGCTAAAACTACAGCGTGGGCGGCGTGTCTTTCAATTTCTCCGGTATCTAAATTACGTACAATAATTCCTCGTGCTTTTCCGTCGATGGTCACCAGGTCAAGCATTTCATGTCTTGAAAATAGCTGCACACTCTTCTTACCAACCTGCCGCATTAAAGCTTGATAAGCTCCTAAAAGCAATTGCTGACCGGTTTGTCCCCTTGCATAGAATGTACGGCTTACCTGAACACCTCCAAAGGATCGGTTGTTGAGATAGCCTCCATATTCTCTACCAAAGGGAACACCTTGTGCAACAGCCTGATCAATAAGGTTTAACGAACACTCTGCCATTCGGTAAACATTTGCTTCACGTGCCCTGAAATCTCCACCTTTTAGGGTGTCCACAAACATTCTATACACGCTGTCACCATCATTTTTATAATTTTTAGCAGCATTCACCCCTCCTTGAGCCGCAACCGAATGTGCTCTTCTGGGGCTGTCCTGAAAACAAAATGATTTTACATTGTAGCCCATTTCACCCAACGAAGCGGCGAGGGAACTTCCAGCAAGTCCTGTCCCTACGACGATAACGTCCAATTTTTTTCGGTTGGCAGGATTGACGAGCTTAGCTGATTTTTTATAGTTTTCCCATTTTTGTTCCAATGGTCCTTCCGGTATTTTTGAATCTAAATCCATATTTTCTATATTTAATGGGCAGTGAAGAATATGTAAACAGGCATCAGGGCAAATCCTAAACTGATAATGACTGAGTAAGCAGTTCCAATAATTTTAAACCATTTGACAAATTTTGGATGAAATAATCCTAATGTTCTGGTCGCACTGTAAATTCCATGGATCATGTGATAGCATAAAGCAACCATTGAAAGGACGTAAATAAGGACATACCACCATTCTTTAAAGACGGTCACTACCAGTATGTAGAGGTCTTTATTTCCATCTTCGTCCAGCGGCAAACTTCCGAATTTATAGACATACCAGAAATTCTGAAAGTGGATCACAAGGAAAATTAAAATCAAAGTTCCCAGGATACCCATATTTCGGGAGTACCATTTACTGGCTCTTCCCCGATTCTCATATTGATATTTCGCTCCGGTTTTTTTATTTTTTAATGTGATGATTAAGCTATCAATCGCATGAAGAATAATACTTGCGTATAAGACATAGGAAACCACCTTAATAGCAATATTTCCGGATAGAAAATGTGAGTAAGCGTTGAACTGAAGATGTGCCTTCTCTTCCGGTAAAAAAAGCTGAAGATTTCCGAGGAAATGAATCAGTAGAAAAAAACTTAGGAAAAGACCTGTAAGACACATTAGCATCTTTCTAGATAATGTTGAAAGCATATTTTGTATTTACTGATTAATAATATCCCAATATTTTCATCCAAAGTCCGCCAACGCCCATATAAATAATCAACAGAACAATTCCTATTTCCAAACCACGGAGCCACCAGGATTTCAAGTCAACATATCCGCTTCCGAAGAACACAGGAGCCGGACCATGACCATAGTGCGTCAGTACGCCAAAAATAGAACCTAGAAAACCCAGCATCATAGCCAATAACATCGGAGGAATTCCGACTGCAATACCAACTCCCAATAAAGCTGCATACATTGCGGCAACATGCGCTGTCGCACTGGCGAAAATATAATGACTAAAGAAATAAACAAGAATAATCACTGGAAAGGCGACGGTCCAGGTCATGTCACCAATTTTCACTTTAATCAGATCACTGAACCAGCCAATAAAACCAAGTTCATTCAATGAACTTGCCATCATGACTAACACCGCAAACCACACAATCGTATCCCATGCCCCTTTTTCGGATTTTAAATCTTCCCAGGTTAATACGGAGGTCAGCAGTAGTAAAGTTAAGCCGATAAATGCTGTTGTTGTGGCATCGATTGACAATGCACTGCCAAAAATCCAGAGACCCAGTAAAATAAAAAATGCCAATAACATCAGCCATTCATTTTTGGAAATGGGTCCCATTTCTTTTAATTTCTGTGCAGCCATTTGTGGAGCACCATCCGTTTTCTTTAATTCAGGCGGATATAATTTATATAAAACCAGAGGCACCACTAAGAATGCAACCAATCCGGGCAAGAAACCTGCAGCTGCCCAAGACATCCAACTGATGTTAATTCCGAATCCTGCAGCAAACTTCTGACACATTGGATTACTCGCTGTTCCTGTTAAAAACATAGACGAGGCGATCAGGTTCATGTAATAACTGTTTAATGTTAAGAATGAACCGAGCTTTCTGTGCGTTTCAGGTTTTTCAGGAACAGAATCGAAACTCATCGCCATCGATTTCATAATCGGAAAAATAATTCCACCACCTCTTGCAGTATTACTGGGAATAGCTGGCGCCAAACAAACGTCGGCCAAACCTAATCCATACGCCAATCCCAAAGAACTTTTCCCAAATACCCGGATGAATAAAAAAGCGATTCTATTTCCTAATCCGGTTTTGATAAATCCTCTCGCAATAAAGAATGAAATACCAATAAGCCAGATTACTTTATCTCCAAACCCTGAAAGTGCTTTGGTAATTGATTTGCCGGCGTCTCCCGGTGCCAGAACCTGACTCAGTGCAGTGACTCCGAGAGCCATCATGCACATCGTTCCCATTGGAGCAGCTTTTAAGATAATTCCCAAAATAGTTGCTGCAAATATCCCGAAAAGATGCCAGGCATTTTCTGCTACTCCTTCAGGTGCGGGAATAAACCATAGAATCAGAGCAACAGCAAACGTTATTGCCAAGCCTTTAAAAGTTACTTCTTTCATAATCGTTTTTTGAATGTTTAAAATCTACTTTGTACCTGCACAATGAATAGATTGTTGTTATATTGTGTTGTATTGGCTATGCTGTTTTTATACCGGTCGAACTGTACTCCAAGTTGGATCCTAGCCCCATAATTTTTCAAAAATTCCAGTCCAAACATGGGGGTAATGGTCTGTCTGGGATTTGAGTTCAATCTGAAATTGGTATCCAGATATTCATATCGGCAGGACAATTCAAAGGCACTTAGATTCCTGTGATTAATTTCGTATCTTAAATTTGGAAGGAAATAAGCTCCACGAATCAAGTTTTGATCAGGGCTATCAGTTCTCAGTTCAGGAGCAACAGCAAAATAAAGAAGATGGTTGGTTGCCTGTTTAGCTTCAAACTGCATATCCAGACTCCATTTTGAATCAAAATGTACAATAGAACTGATATCGATTCCTACAGCATAGATCTTGTTACTCAAAACTTCGCCTATACCACCATTTAGACCTAGATTTACGCTGTATTTTTTAGAAAGACCAAAAACCAACCGTGTAGAATACTGCTTGCCGTTATCGTTGTCACTCACTTGATTTTTGCCGTTTCCATTAACAATAGATACTGCATACTGAATTGGAATTGTCCCTAATTCAAGCTGTCCGGTTGCAGAAAGTCCGATCTGAAAACTCGTCCATCCCAGTTTTCCGAACTCTGTATATTGGTTTGACCAATCCAATGATTTAATAATGTCAATAGGATATGTTTCTTCAATACCAAACCAGGGTCTGTATTGCCCGACAGTAATCGCTAATTTTTTATTAAAGGTATATTTTAAATAGGCGTTCTCTAAAACTCTGGATTTAGGATCATTTTTAAAATCAGCAAGATTAGCAAGAACTACCACTTCCGTCCGTTTGCTGATCTGGGCATGAACCTGAACCCTCATGTATTTGACCATAAAATTGTTGCTGGTTCCGGATCCGTCAGAATGATGAAGACCATTTACATCAACATCCCTGTTCATGCCCACAATATAACGCGCCTGAAAAAGACCCTTGATCTGAAGTTGAGGATATTTGATAACATCTTCCACCTTTTTACTTGCCGTAGAATCGGGTATCTGTGCAATTGACATGATGCTGATTAATATTAAACTAAGCAACATGTATTTTTTTAGTAATGAAAAACCACTCATTTTATATATTTTATAATCCACTTATTGCCATTTTATAATAATTTAATTTTTTTAAAAATTATTTTTTCTTAATTCCCATTTTCTTTATTTCTTCATCCGTATGATTGTCCAAAATTTTCGCATACCTATAAAATGTTGCTCTAGTCAATCCAAAAGGCTTATAAATATCTTCGGGACGTTTCGTGACATCTTTGTATATAGTGCGCAGAAGTAACAGTTTAGAAATTGTTTCTTTAGTATAACCCTTAGGTCTACCTCCCAATCTACCTCTTGCTCTTGCAGATTGTAAACCAGCATTTGTTCTTTCTCTAATTAATTCTCTTTCATATTCAGCCAAAGAAGCCATTAAATTTAAGAAAAGTCTCCCATTAATAGTTGAAGTATCAACACCATCTACAAGACCTTTTATGATAATTCCTTTATCGCTTAAACTTAAAACAAGATCAATAATGTTTTTTAAGCTTCGACCTAATCGATCAAGCCGCCAAACATAGAGTTCGTCACTTTCTCTAAACTGCTCAATCATTTTATCAAGTTCCGGGCGATTTTTTGTTGCACCCGAAATTTTCTCCTGATAAATTTTTTCACAGCCTGCTTTTTCTAAGGCTTCAATTTGTAAATCTAAATTTTGATCTTTAGTCGAAACCCGGGCATATCCTATTTTCATACTTTGTAACATTAAACTCACACCTTGTAAATTTATGAAACTTTGATTAATGATATGACATTTTGAGAAAGTAAATTGAAAATATCAGATTTTAAACACAATGTATTTTAAAATCTCAAAATACTACCATTTTTTTTTGATTAGAATTGGCAAACAGAAACATTTAAAAACCTACTTACTAAATTTTGAACCCCGTGTTATTCTCATGATTTTTACAAAACAAAAATACCGACGCTCTTCGGTATTTTATCCATTTTTAAGAATAAAATTGTTCAGGAAAAATTTTCTTATTTTAATTTAAAATTAAATAATTCTTGTGGATGCACATCTAAACCTTTGGCTAGCTCCTGAATAGTAGAGATCCTAAGATCAACTTCCCCTTTTTCTATTTTACTAATATTACTGTGATCAACATCACACTTTTGAGCCAACTCTCTATAACTCAAATTAAGCTTTTTTCTAAAAATCTCTATTCTTTTCCCAAAAGCTATTCTAAAATCTAATTTATCCATTTCGATCTACATTGAATAGACAAATTGATGAGATTTAAATAAAATTTTGTAGTCGAATTAACCTACAATAGGAAAAATGTTTTATATTTGCTATATAAGTTACAACAATGGTAACTTTGCAATACTTCAATAATATTAATCGAAGCTATTGCTTAGATTCTCGACTAGAAAACTGGTAATTTTTATGTGTACGAGAAGATAAGTATATTAGCTCACGACCGCGGCGTGGGCTCACTTATCGTACACGGGTATACCAGTACCTCTAGTCAATAAGTTGAGTTCCACGCTTTTATTTTGGCGAAATGTAGTAAGTTAGTATTATGGATGATGTAGAGAATTCTTCCTGTGAATCTTAGCAGTTCCTTCTAGTTATAATGTAACTAAAAAAAAGACTGCTTATGAAAGCAACAAACACTTTGCCCCGAAAGTTGACTGATTTTCAGTTATACAAACTGCTGAAAGACGGCAATCCCATTGCTCTAAATCATATTCATTTACGTTACAAAAGACTTCTTTTCTGGGTTGGATGGCAAGTGCTGAAGGATGATTTTGTAGTGGACACTATTGTTCAGGATACCTTCCTAAAATTGTGGTTGCACCGCGACACCATTGAAACGCCTGATCATATTACCGGCTTTTTACGGTTTGTGATGAAAAGGGATTGTATAGCGTATGTGACTGCGCCAAGAAATAAATTCACCCGCTTAATGGCTTCTCTTGACAGTTTTGAGAATTATCAGGATTATCTCGCCGGTTACGACCCTTTGAAAGATAAAGAGTATTTACACGGCCAGGAATCCGACCAAAACAAATTTGATGAAATCACAAAGGTCTTACCCGTTCTGAATCCCAAAAGAAAACACCTGATAGAACTTTGCCTGGAATATGGCTTCCAGTACAAACCCATTGCAGAGGCTATGGGAAGCAGCGTGACAGGCATAAGCATAGAGGTGAGCAAAGCCATAGATGAGCTTCGTAAAATTCTTAAAGTCGCCTCGTTTGAGCAGCCTGAAGAAAAAGCAGCAATTAAAAAAGAGCAGTCAGAACAACTCAGCAATCAGCAGCTGGAGATTATCAAAAGAAGGTTTGAGCAAAAATCCTCTTTTGCGGTGATTGCACAGGAACTGCAACTACCAGAAAAGGAAGTTCATCGGGAATTTCTTTATGCCTATCAGCACCTGCAAAGTCAAAACAATTTTCAAATACCCCTTTGATATGGAAAAGTCTACGATAACCCTGACCCGAAAAATTCAGCTGGTGATTGATGTTCCATCTGAAGATAAAAGCCAAATGTGGGAAAAGCTCTACCGTTATCAGAACCGCTGTTTCCGGGCGGCTAATCTGATTGTTTCCCATCTGTATGTACAGGAAATGATCAAGGATTTCTTTTACCTCACCGAAGACATCCAATATAAGCTTGCTGACGAAAAAAAGGATGAAATGGGAATCTTCGACCGTTCTAAAACAAACACCACAGCACGCCTGGTCTTTGACCGTTTTAAAGGAGAAATCCCCACCGACATTCTGGGATGCCTTAACAATACAGTTCAGTCTACCTTTTCCAAAAACAAAGCTGACTATTGGCAGGGATCAAAATCTTTAATGAACTTTAAAAAAGATATACCCATTCCGCTTCCGGTGAAATGCATCAGCAAAATGAACTATGATGCGGAAAAGAAAGCGTTCAGCTTCAATATGTTTGCAATCCCGGTCAGAACCTATTTAGGGAGAGATTTCTCTGATAAACATACGGTTCTGGAACGCCTCTTAAGAGAAGAGATCAAGTTGTGCAACTCACAGGTACAACTGAAAGACGGGAAAATATTTTGGCTTGCAGTATTTGAATTTGAAAAGGAAGACCACCGTTTAAAACCAGAAATCATTGCAGAAGCTTCTTTGTCTCTGGAGCATCCAATCGTGGTAAAAGCAAATAATGTGCGAATGAA
Organism: Chryseobacterium sp. TB1-D10; assembly: GCF_059803555.1. Classification (NCBI taxonomy): domain Bacteria; kingdom Pseudomonadati; phylum Bacteroidota; class Flavobacteriia; order Flavobacteriales; family Weeksellaceae; genus Chryseobacterium; species Chryseobacterium sp. TB1-D10. The sequence goes on from NZ_JAPFHB010000001.1 coordinate 434,846, forward strand.
TATTGGCTCGAAAGAGGAATTCCTCTACCGCAGGTTGGCGATCCAGGCCAGTAATAAAAGGATTCGAGCCGGAGTCGCTTATTCCCGTTCCGGAAATGGAACCAAACGGAAACAGAAGGCACTGCATAAAATAGAAAATCTGGAAAACCGTTTTGTCAGTCATCATCTTCATCTGTACAGCCGTATGCTGATTGATTTTTGCATCCGGCAGCAGGCAGGCACCCTGATTCTTAAAGATCAAGAAGACAAAATAGGTATTGCAAAAGAACAGGAGTTTGTACTTCGCAACTGGAGTTATTATGACTTACAGACCAAGATAAAATATAAAGCTGAAAAGGCCGGAATCGAATTGATTATCGGATAGCTTAAAAAAAACAATGAGGGTGCTTGTAAACCCGCAGGGTGAGGTCTTGAACACTCACTAAATACTCTAGTAGTATATACAACGGCGTGGGCTCTTTTTTTATAACTTAAAATATGAATCGCAGATACTAATAAATTACTGATGGTGAAAAGAAAAAGAAAAAAAATGGATATACATTTTTCAGAATTCCGTTGGATGTTTGAAAAATTATGGATTGGTGAGAGTTGGCATTCCGGAGTTACTTCAGTAATATCTCAGAACTGATTGAGTACGATTAAACTTGTCTATCTGCTTTCATAACCATCTTTAAACCTTAAAAACTTTTCTGCATCTTTCGGATTTTTTTTCATCCATCTGTTCATCAGGTCGGTATTATATTTAAGTTGATCATAGTCATCCACCCGATATAGCGATTGACCGTTATTTTTAATTTCGTCCAGAATATCCTGCCTGATTTCAGTTTTGCTGCGAAGGCTCTCGGTGTACCACTGCTTTGCAAAAACAACATTTCCAATTGTTGTTAAAACCGAAAGTAACAGAGCTCCAATTATTCCGTAAATTGCAGTCTTGAAAAGTGTTGATTTTTTTTCCAACTGCTCAAGTTGCCCGACTGCTTTATCAGAAAAGTTTGCCTCGATAGTCTTGGGGATTGCCAGCAGAAAGTCTTGCCTTCTTTGTTCTTCTACTTCTAACATTCTAGATGATTTATCGAGAGTCGCATTCAAATTAATCAAAGAAGCCTCTATCTTCTGATCCATGTGTACAATATCTTCACGGGAATTCATGAGCATAATATAATGTTCAATAGTGGCTTCATTGGTTTCAATTACCTTCTTGAGTAGTGCTACGCCATCAAGCTGCTTGTTTTCGTTATCCATTTTTATCTAAATTTTCGTTTTTTCTTTTTTAGCAAATCATCATCCTGTGCTGGAGTGAAAGTTGGCTTCAGTAATGCCTTTGCCATATTTTCAAGCTGATTGCTAACCGAGGATGAATTTTTCTGTTCGTTTAAATACTTATTTATATTAACATTTTCACTTACACCAACTTGAATATTCTTTGAACCGAAATCCCCTGCTCTTTCTTGATTTTCCTGTAATTTTTGCTTGATGTCTGTAATCCTTAACGTACTGGTGATTTCAGAGAGCTTATAACCCGGCTTATAATCGCGCTCGGTCTGATGATTAATATCTTCAAATCTCACGATTCGCATCCCAGAGATTCCCACTTTTTCATTTTGAGAAAGAGTTATCCTATAACCTGATTTTTTCATAGAATCAATAAGCTCGACAAAGTTTTTAGAAATTTTAAGAGAAGCGATCAACGATTCAAGCATCATTTTTTTCTTTTCCTTGCCAATCTCAATATCTGTCTTCAGATTCATTTCCCGACAGACTTCACGAACCGCCTTTCCGAAGTTCTCACCAATTTTGTGAGCTTTTATAGTATTAAAACCATGGATATCTACACGGTTTACAATGAAGTGAATGTGCTTTTGCTTCGTTGATGCATGAATATCCAAAATCATCTGGTTGTTATCGGTAACCCCGATCTTTTTTAAAGCTTTCAGTGCGAGCTGTGTGAGTTCGTCATTGGAAAGTTTATCTCCAATCGATTTTTCAGGAGAGATGTATCCGGTCAGTGCCCAGTTCTTCACATTTTTGTTTCTGTCGGCAACGGTTTTCATTTCTTTAAATTGATGCTCCGGATCTTCGGTTAACAGATTATTTTGGTAGACTCTCTGTGCAGTTCCTTTATCATTACCGTTGTATTCAATAGCGATCTTTGAGATGTTTCTGGTCGTTGCGCTGTTATTCATTTTTAAGTTTCATTAAGTAGGTTTCTCTCTGTTTTGTTTCTCATACAGATAATGATAAATCAGGTTGGTTACGGTCTCAATTTCCTGAAGGATCTGCTTCTTATTTTCAAACTCTGAGAACTCACGATGCCTCAATAAATTTTTAATTCTGATAAAATGATTTCCATATTGTAGCAAGACTTCATCGGTTTTAAATTCATTTATTTTAAGTTCTTTTTCCATGTAAACCATCCTTGCGTAGGTGGACAGTTTGAGCTTTAATTTTTGAGCAGATTTTTGGTTTTCATCATACTCAGAATCCGTCACCCGAAAAGAAATTATTTTGCTTAGATGGTTATTGTTTTTCTTTTTCAAACCACCTTTTCTGCCGAGCTCCTGAAAGTGCTTTTTTCTCTTTTCGCCATCAAGTTTCTTTTCATTTTCTTCGATAGCTTTTGTGATAAACTCCTGTAAGAAATCTTTTTCCATTGTGTTTATATTAGTGTGTTTCAACACATTTCTGACGATAGGAAGAAATCAAAAATCCCAATTTTGCAATCAGCGGTCACGCTTATTGTAAACTTTGGGTACTTTTTGCACTAACATACCACCATATTTTACCTGTGTTTATTTTACTCACCTTCTCCTAAGTTTCACTTGTCTCTGATTTGATGGATTTTTATGGATCAACCACTCATTCAAGTCTTTGAAATCTGAATATAAAACCCGACAATCTTTTGCGTTTTGGTTTTCATTTTTAATCATTTCAACGGCACGATTTCCGGCATCATCATTGTCAAAATAAAGCTCAATATTATCATAAGCTTCGAGTGATTTTTTAATCTTTGAAATCATCGACACAGAATTCAAAATGAGATAATCGGCAGGTTCTTTTTCTAAAAAATTCTCTACATTTTTAAATGAGAGAAAATCGAAAAACCCCTCGAAAACCCGAAGCGATTCTGATCCGCTTTTTATATTAGAAACATCTTTTTTACCCAAACAAATTTTGGAGTATTTATTGCGGATTTCATAACCGCCAGAATCGTTCTTGAAACCAATTCCGAAATAGTTTTTATCTTTCATTCGATAATGAATCTCTTTTAAAAATTCGGTTTGACTTTCTACTTTTCGGCTCTTTAAATATTCTAAAAGTGCTGAATTTTGGATTTCTCTTATGTCACATATTTCATAATTTTTAGGAAGATTTTCTAAAATCTGGTTTTGGAAATTTTGCTGTTGAAAGGAAGAAAAATTCTGATCTTCTGCCCATATTAAAACTTCATTGACTGAAGCGTTCAGATATTTCTTCATAAAGTCGGTATTCGTTCCACCGATTCCTTCTGAAAATAGGTACCAATAGTTTAGTCTTTTATTGATTTTAAAAGAGGCTTGAGATTCGCTGGCAAAGGGGTTGAGATACCAAGCTTCTTTTTCATTTTGTTTCGTGGGAAGGTGTCCGAGAGAAAGGAGGACTTCTTCCAACGGGATTGTATTAAATTGTTTGCAGTTCATTTTTGTAAATTTTAATGTTTTTATTAATAGATAGCAGTTGTCCTGTCGACGAAAGCGGATGGATTTGTCTTTGACTAATTTTTGATGAATTGATGAGAAAGCCTTATAAAAAATTGAATTACAATGCTTTATAACCTCATCAAAGTCTCGTCATCTCATCAAAGTAGAAACATTCTTCTCATCAGTCTCTCATCAAAAACCAAGGTTTAAAAGTTTGATGAGGCTTTTGATGAGCTGTAACTAATTGATTTTATTTTCATTATCAATTAATTCATCATTTCATCAAATTTTTGAATAATAAAATTCCTTTCTATTGTAAAATATCGCCCTGTTTTATTCTGCTGGTAAAAACTTCCACTATAATCTAGATCGTATTTGATGTAAGCCAATGAATTGTTCTGAGGTTCAAGTCTCCAGTTTTCTTTCAGGAGTTTCCTGACATCGTTGACCGTCCAATATTGTTTGCTGAACATTTTACCAAGCATATTGAAAATATCCTGTGGAATACAGTTGATAATTTTATCTTCGGTATTTTCGAAAAACTCATATAAAAGTTCGATGATCTTAGATTCTAGTTTATTGTTGTTTTTCCAAACCAATTTTTGAAGGGCTTTTGTTCTAATTTGGGAATCAGTGAACCACATTCTTGTCTCCTTATGACTGTGAAAAGGTCTTTGGATTAGGTAACGGAGGAAATAGGGAATCTCCTTGTTTAGATTGTGTAGAAATTCAGTGTTCTCGCTTTTGATTGATCTAATTTTAATAATCCAGAATCGGATCTCATTTTCATCAATCTGGATGAAGTTGTCTTCATTATTGGAACATAGAATGAATTTTCCAAAAAATTCCACTTCTTCACGATCTTTTCCTTTTGCCTCCTTCTTATCTTTATCAGTCGTGGAAAGATATTTTAATCGTTCAGTGATCTCCTTTTTGTCAAAGAATACTTCATCAATAGCAACAATAAGCATCGATGTCCAATCCGAATTAAACTGACTGCTGAAAGAATCTCCTTTGATGTAAGTCATATTAAGTCCAAAAATGGATTTCAGCCATTTGATAAAAGTTGATTTTCCGGTAGATCTTTCTTTGCTTACAAGACAAAGAATCGGGAGTATCTGTGTTGGATATTGCAGTAAGATCTTGATATAATCCAATCCAAATTCCAACTGTTCTGCGAAAATATGCTCCATAAATCTAAGTGAAAATGGAATCTTCTCTTTCAGGGATGTTTGCTCCGGTGTTTCTTTAATCGGCTGATAAGGAATCTCATTGTAAACATTATAGAATCCTTGAATAATTTGTTGGTATTGCAAATGAGATGGTATACAACAGAAACCGTCATACTTAGGAACTTTTGAGACGTATATCTTTCCGTGATCGCTGATAATGGTCTCACGATTCCATCGAGTCAGTATTGAGATCTTATCTCCTGAGATTAACGGTTTCTCAATATTTTTATAGTAGGTGGTTCCTACTCTTAGATAAGGGATTTTTTCGCTCATTGTAAAAGGGGTTTGCTTCCGCAGGGAATTACGAAAAGGTTAAAAAAAATTGAAGAATGCAACTTTCAATGATAAGTAGTTACACTTACTTTCTTCGATTTTTTCCGTGTTCTAAAAGTTCTTTTTTGGAATAGTAATAGCGACCGCTAAAATTGTAATAGGGCAGGTTTTTGTTTTTTCTCCAATCAATAATGGTGGGAATAGAAACGTGCAGGAATTTCGCAGCTTCAATCTGTGGGATTAGGTCTTCCGGTTGTTGTTGTTCTGCTTTAGCGGGTACTGTAAATTCTTTTGCTTTCTTAAGAATGATTTCAACCGCTTTTTCCAAATCTCCTTTGGAATGGGAATAGAGTTGTACGGACATATTATTGTATTTTAAATTGGTTTAAATTTAAATGCAATAATATTAATTTAACAACTGTAAATCAAATAGTTACGAATCATCTGGATTCATCCAATTTAATCCAAACTAGCCCAAATTTTATTTTTTTTAATCCAGATTAATCTAAATTATTCCAAATTAGCCTTTTAAGTGGAATTGGTTTTTTAACTAAATTTAACTAAAAACAGCTCATTTTAATATAGTTTAACTTCTTTTTAGGTTAATCAAAAATAAAGATTATTGGATATTATTTAAAATAAATCAAGTTATAAGAAAAACTATCCCCACGCTTTGTCCATTTGTTCGTCTGTGAATGCTTCCGTTACTTTCATATACTTATCCAAAACAGTATCTTTCTTAATGTTGGCTATTTTCTTTATTGCTTTGGGCTCCATCCCCAATAGTAAAGAATTCGTAATAAATGTTTTTCTAGCTGTATGGCTTGTTATGAATTTACATTTGGGTTGTGTGAGCGATTTTTTCCTATTACCCACAAACCAATGAGTTGTGAACGGTTGTGTGATTGCTGCTAATTCACAACAATCTTTGATGTATTCATTGAATTTTTGAGAAGAGATAACGGGTAGGGGTTCATTGATTGTTCCTTTGTATTTCTCTAAAATAGCTTTTGCGTATTTGTTCAGCTTGATGGCGTGATTCTGTGTTTTAGTTTTCTGAATAGAAAGAACTATATGGTCTTCAGAAATGTTGGCTAAATGTAATTTTGAAAGGTCAGAAAATCGTAAGCCTGTGAAACATCCCATACAATAGAAATCCCGAACCTGAGACAGTCTATCGCTGTCAAAATCTTTTTCGTATAATTTCATCAACTCTTCAAATGTTAAATACACAATATCAATGTCGTGTTCAACAGCTCTAAATTTCTCGAACTCCCTGTTTGCATTATATCCTTTTTCTGTTGCCCAGTTTAAAAATGACTTTAAGACCTTGATTACTTTAGCGAAATAATTTTGCTTCATCTTTTTTATTTCATAAGAGTAATCCCTTATTGATTCAAAAAAATCTTCATCAATTTTATCAAAAGAAAGCAAAATTCCATTTTCCTTACAAAAGAATTCCAGATAGTTTTTTACAGTAGTTTGACCCTTGATGGTGTTAGGCGTTTTTATTAATTTTCCTTTGTCAATGTATTCTGTAAAGCATTTGAAAAAATCGACTTCACTAGATGTTTCAACTTTTTCATTTGAATCAAACTTTTCAATAAACAAATCCTTTGTTGGTTCAAGCTTATTTGCTCTGAAATAAAGCGAAATGTCTTGAATTTTGGTTTCTATCTGTTGGAGTTTTTCATTTATTTCGTCATAGCCATAATAAGTATCTTTTTTTGAATTAGCTTTCACACGATTATTTTGCCAGTCATTTATTTTGCAACTCAATCCAGTATTTCTTTTTATTATAGAGCTGTCAATTCTGAATAATATTCTAATTGGCATTAAACCGTCTTGACTTACTTTGTCTTTTCTTAATTCAAAATTGTACTTTATCATAAGTTGAAATAGATATAAATAAATGTAAGGGGGAACAAAAGGGGGGATTAATTTACATTTAAGATTATTTAAAATCAAAAAATCAATTATCTTAAAACCTATTGTATATCAAAGTTATTGAATATAAATGAATTAAAAAAAAGGAAAAAATAGAAAAGTTTTATAATACCTCCGTCTGGGGTACAAAATATGACTGTTAATCTTTGGATTGATAGTCATTTTTGTTTTCAGTCAAAAATTTTTGAAGTATAGATAAAAAAATAACAGACAATCATTTGCCTGTTATTTTTATTTACAATGTTTCGCTGATCTTATCTCAATAGCGCATTAAAAGTATCACCTTGTCTTATATCGCCAGTATTATAGCCTTTCATAAACCATTCTTCTCTTTGTGCGGAAGAACCGTGTGTGAAGCTTTCCTGGTTCACGTAGCCTTGTCCTCTTTTCTGGATGTTATCGTCACCAACGGCGGCGGCGGCGCTCATTGCCTCCTGAATATCGCCAGGTTCTAATATTTTCTCACGGTTGTCTGTTTGTTTTGCCCAAAGTCCAGCGTAGAAATCGGCTTGTAGTTCTGTGGCAACGGAAACCTTGTTCATTTCCGTTTCAGAATATTTTCCTCTTAATTGATTGACTTTTTGAGTGGTTCCCAATAAGGTTTGAATATGATGTCCGTATTCGTGACCAAGAACGTAAGCCACTGTGAACTCTCCAACCTTTGCGCCAAATTTCTGTTGAAGCTCGTTGAAGAAACTCATATCCATATAGATAGTTTGATCGGCGGGGCAATAGAAAGGGCCCATCTCTGACTGAGCTTGTCCGCAACCTGAATCTGTTCCGTTTTCGAAGAGAACGACTTTGGCTGGCGTGAATTGAATACCATTATCCTGAAAGATTTTTCCCCAGGTGTCTTCATTTTCTTTAGTCAGCATACTTACAAATTCCCGGACGTTGAGTTCTTCTTTGGAAAGTTCTCTCTGTTCTGTTTGTGGTTGCGAAGAACTGCTGTTATTAAGGATTGCCGAGGGATCGCCTCCAAGAAAGAAAACGATGGCTGCAACGATGATTGTTCCCAATCCGCCTCCAACTAGCATTCCGCCCCCGCCGCCTGAGCCACGTCTGTCGTCGAGATTGCCACTTCTGTCATTTGTCCATTTCATACGTATGTTTTTATTGTTTTTTAATGGTGATCCCGAATAGTCGGGACAAGTAATGGTATCGCCTTGATCTTCATCGGTATTTGTTTGCAAAACTCATTAATGGCGATTTCATATTTTATTTTTATTAAAAGTAATAATTTCTTTTTGATATACATGGAATTATTTTGAAACCTACTTTATCAAATAGCCCTGATGGAAACGGCATCCTTTTTTTGCGGCTGGAATTGAGCCTGGGAAAAAAAGATACAGTGGACAGCAGGAAATAGCTCTAAATAAAAATTTTTAACTTATTATTCTACGGAGTCAAAAGCTCCAAAAAATCTACAATCGGAAATTCTAATTTGATTTGATGTTGAAGTCTATCATTTTCAGTGCCGTAACGGCTGCTTCTACGCCTTTGTTGCCTAGACTTCCGCCGCTTCTTGCGATGGATTGCTCTTTGTTGTCATCTGTCAAAACGCAGAAAATGGCTGGTGTGTCGGTCAAAATATTACAGTCTTTAATACCTTGCGTCACGCCGGAACATACGAATTCGAAATGTGGCGTTTCCCCGCGAATCACGTTTCCAATGGCTATGACAGCCGCAAATTTTCCTGAACGACAAAGTTTCATCGTTGCAAAACTCAACTCGAATGCGCCGGGAACGTAATAAATTTGAATGTTCTCTTCCTTGATGCCTTCGGCTTTCAACGTATCGAGAGCACCGTTTCTAAGGTTATAAGTGATAAAGTCGTTCCACTCAGAAACAACAATGCCGATTGAATATTCATCGGCATTGGATATGTTGAGCGGTTTGTAATCTGAAAGATTTACAGTAGCCATATTTTTTTATATTTTTAATAATATTTTGTCATTTCTATGAATGCATCGGATTGACCGTTGTCATAATCCTGATATTTCTCGTCAATCGCAGCGAAATATTTTTTTGCATCTGCATTTTTTTTAAGTGCCAAAGCTAACATTCCTGCTTTCTTTGTGAAATAGTAAGAAGTGTAAGCGTCGTCTGAAGCGGAAGAAGCTTTGTCTGCCATTGCCAGAGCGTCATCGCTTTTATTAAGGTTGGAAAGACAGTCTGCCATTGCACCGTATTTTAGCGCTACCAAAACTTTGTTACTTGAACTGAAGTTGTCTAGCAAATCGTAAGCTTTCTGATAGTTTCCTTTTTTGAATTCAATCAATCCGGCGTTGTAAGCGGCTAATTTACCAGCCTGAGTATTTCCGTATTGTTCATAAGTTCCCAAGAAACCTGGGTTTGCAACAGATTTTCCACCAAGAGCTAAATCTTCTTTGCCTTCAGCTAAGTTTTTCTGAGCAGAAAGATAACTTTTCGTAGCTTCCTCGTTTTTAGGACCAACAATGAACTGCTGATAGCCAAACCAGCCTAAAACTGCAATGATCAAAATACCGAAACCAATACTTAGAGGTTTAGCGTTTTTTTCTAAAAAGCCTTCGATATTAAGTGCTTCTTTATCAAGATCTTTGAAGAATTCTACAGTTTCTTTTCCTTCTTGTTCGTTTTTTTTGTTATGTAGATCTGCCATAATTTTTTAGTAAATGAAGTGCAAATTTAATGTTTTAGTTTTGATTTGCAAAAATTCTTTTTTTAGTATGAAAATTCTTTAATAATTGAGGATAGAATAGACTTCTGCCCCAAATTTTGATAATCTATCTTCGCCGTTCAGATCTTTTAAATCAATCAAAAAACTGAATTGCGTCGGGATTGCTCCTTGCTTTGCAACTAATTTTGCGGCAGCTTCTGTGGTTCCGCCTGTTGCTAAGAGGTCATCGTGAATCAAAACACGTTGTCCTTCTTTAAGATGTCCGGTTTTCATTTCGATTTCCGCAGAACCATATTCCAGGTCATATTTTTCACTGATGAATGGTGGCGGCAATTTTCCTGCTTTTCGAATTAATACAAAAGGAACATCCAAAGCGACAGCGATTGCAATTCCGAAAAGGTAACCACGGCTTTCTATTCCGCAAACGACGTCAATTTTTCCACGGCTGAACTCTGCAAGATCCGCAATCACTTCTTCATATAGTTTTGGCTGAAGGAAAATAGGGCAAATATCTTTGAATTGGATTCCCGGAATTGGGAAGTCCGGGATGTTTTCTATGGTTTGTTCTAGCTTATGGATGAGTTCTGCTGACGCCATTATTTATTTTTAAGGATTGTTGATTTTGTATGTCGTGATTTTCCAGTTATTGTTGATAGCTTTCAAACCGTAAGTTACATTTAATGAAGTTACTTTTCCGTTTTTGTCTGTTACATCATAAGTCACGTTCACATTTGCAGAATTGTCTTTGTTGTAAGGCACTGTCATGTTTTTGACATTAATATTTTTTACTGAGCCGAAGCCTGAATTTGGGTTGGAAAATTTGTCATAAGATCCCCAATTTGGATTTTCAGATGTTTCAAATGCAGCTTTTAAATTCTGAGTTGAGAGGTTATTAAGGAACTTTGTGACTGTAGCTTTCGGATCTGCGGTTGATTTTGCAGGAGCAGCAGGAGGTGGAGCAAGTGTTTCTCCAGTTTGCGGATCTACTTGAGGTGGTGGCGCTTGCAGAGAATCCTCAACTACAGGCGCTGGCGGTGTGTAAAGCGCTTGTCCGTTAACAGGAATTCCCATTTTTATCATCTGCAAAAGCTTCTTGGTTGTTTTTACAGATAGTTTGATATCGATTTTATCTTCGAAGATTTTTTCTCTCGGAAGTGATGAATACTTAATCGTGAAACCTCGAAAGGCTGGGTCTTGCATTAGGTTTTTAGACGTTGAGATTTTAGTTCCGCCGCTGGAGATTTCCATAATAGTTTCCAACGCTGCGCCTTCGAAGTCTACTTTTTTTCCGTTGTTGTCAATTAATTGTGGGATGATGATTAGGCCTTTGGATCCTGTAAGACTGTCGCCGGCAATATTTCTAACCACAATGTTGAGTCCTGCGGCTTCAATGTCATTCGGGTCCTTTTCGGAAGCGGCCACATCACCAAAGATGTTCATTTCTCCTAAACTAGGCGGAGCTGTGCTGCTCCATGCGATTCCGTTTTTCTGAGCCACCTGATCTGCCAAAGCAAGAATTTCCGGTGTTTTTTTGCCGTTCAGAAGTTTTCCTAATGCTTCAATTTCTGCAACATCGCCTTCTGCTTCTACGCCAAAAGTTTTGAGAATATACAAAGCTTCATTAAATTTCACTTGTTGCAGAGTCGGTAAGCTGGAAGCCATATCATTGATGCTTTCCTGAAAGCTCATCCGGTTGCTGCCATCCACTTTTGTCTTTTTGCAGCTGACTGTGAAAATCAATAAACTTATTAATAGACAGTATTTTATGAATTTCATTTTAGATTTATTTTTTAAAAATAAGAAATTTGTGTGATTTTTACGTTCCTACATCAATTAATATGCAAAATTAAATTTTAAATTCAGAATACTCAGATTTTTGAAAGAAAATTAAAAAAAGTAACTTTACGGAAAAATTATATTTAATGCAGAACAAACTCAATATAGAGATTCATAGTTTTTCTTATAAAAAAGGTGGCATCCCAAAAGATAATACCGAGAATGGAGGCGGTTTCGTCTTCGATTGCCGCGGAATACTGAATCCCGGAAGAATAGAAGAATATAAAGTACAAACAGGTAATGACATCGGCGTTCAGGTGTTTTTGGAAACGAAAACAGAAATGCCAAACTTCTTGACATCAATCCATTCACTTATTTCTATCAGTATTGAAAATTATTTGAGCCGAAATTTTGAACATCTGCAAATCAATTTTGGTTGCACTGGCGGACAACATCGTTCGGTTTATTCGGCGATTAAAACGGCTCAATTTATTAAAGAAAAATATCCTGAGGCGGAAGTTTCGGTGCATCACGACGAACAATTACATCTTAATTTATCAACGATAAGCGATAATTAATAATTGATTATTTATCTCTCATTATTCAATCATTTATCAATTATTATTTATCATTAATAAAATATGAAAGCATTAATATTTGCTGCAGGAAAGGGAACCCGATTGAAACCTTTTACTAACGAACATCCGAAAGCTTTGGCAAAAGTAAACGGAGTTCCACTTCTCGAACGAAATATCAAATATCTTCAGGGTTTTGGAATCAATGATTTTGTCATCAATATTCATCATTTCGGAGGACAGATTCTGGCTTTTTTAGCTGAGAACGATAACTTCGGAGCTAATATCGAAATCTCAAATGAGCACGAAGAACTTTTGGAAACCGGTGGCGGATTGCTTTTCGCAAAAAGATTCCTTGAGAATGAAAAATCATTTCTGATCATGAATGTGGATATTCTGACTGATCTTAACATCAGTAATTTCATCCGACTTCACGAAACTAAAGGAGCAATGGTTACTTTGGCTGTGTCTGACAGAGAAAGTTCCAGAAAACTGATGTTCAACGAAAAAATGTTTCTGAAAGGCTGGAGAAACCTTCAAACCAATAAAAAAACTGTGGTTGGCGGGATTTTCAAATTGAGAGAATTGGCGTTCAGTGGCGTTCATTGCGTGAATTCTGAAATTTTTGATAAATTCACAAGAACCGGAAAATTCTCTATTATGGATGAATATATGGAATTGATGAAAGAAGATATCATCGTGGGTTATCAGCATACTTCAAATCTTGTAGATGTTGGCAGACCGGAATCGATTGTTGAAGCGGAAAGAATATTCAGATGATAGAACAGGACGACGATAAAAGATTGCAGGAAAGTCTGCGACAAAAGACTTGGGACGAGACAATTACAAAAGATAGTTGGATGGTTTTCCGCGTGATGTCCGAGTTCGTGGACGGTTACGAAAAAATGGCCAGAATTGGACCATGCGTTTCCATTTTTGGCTCTGCTAGATTGAAGGAAGATAATTTCTATTACAAAATGGCTGTTGACATTGCGAAGAAAATTACGGAAATCGGTTTTGGAGTCATCACTGGAGGCGGACCTGGAATAATGGAAGCAGGAAACAAAGGTGCCAACGGACATGGAAAATCGATCGGTTTAAACATCGAATTGCCTTTCGAACAGCACTTTAATCCTTATGTTGACAAAGGTTACAATATCAATTTTGATTATTTCTTCGTTAGGAAAGTAATGTTCGTCAAATATTCGCAAGGTTTCGTTGTGATGCCTGGTGGTTTTGGAACCTTGGACGAATTGACAGAAGCTTTGACCTTAATCCAGACCAATAAAATAGGGAAGTTTCCAATTGTTTTGGTCGGAAGTGCGTTCTGGAGCGGATTGCTGGATTGGTTTAAAGGCACATTGTTGAAAGAAGGTTTGATTGCTGAAAAAGACTTGGAACTTTTCCGCGTTGTGGATACGGCAGAAGATGCCGTGGCGCATATCAAAGCATTCTATGACAAATATTCGGTAAGTGTGAATTTCTAATGTGTGGCATATAATTTGACCTTAATTTAATCATAAAAGTTATTAAAACTTAATTAAAATGAAAAAATCAATACTTATATTATCTCTCGGAATCTTATTGGTTGGGCTTTTTAGCTTTACAGTGTTGGATTTCTTTTCATCAATGACCAAAGTGGATTATATTGATGGAACCAAAACTTTGAAGTTCACAACTAAGCTAAATACGACTCACATTTCTCAAGCCGTCAAAATCGACCCGGCAACGGCAGGTTTCGAAGCAGAAGTTAAAAAATATGTGAACAATAATGTAGATGTATCTATCAATGGTGCTCCAAAAGCATTGACTTTCACAGGCAGTCAGGTAAATGGTGAATCAGTTTGGGTTTATTATGAAGCGGGTGGTGTTTCTGATATTTCAAGTTTGAAAATCAAGAACAGTATTTTGATTGGACAGTTTCCAAAACAGGTCAATATCGTGAATATTACTTATAAAGGTGCATTGAAAACGCTCAACTTCCAGAAGGGAAAGGAAACTGCGGAAGTCACTTTCTAAAAATTAAAATCGGTCAGTTGGCCGATTTTTTTTATGTCTTTTATTTAATGACAATTCGTATGATCCATATGAAAACCATCAGTAGAATGATTCACGTGCAAAGATTCGGAATGTGGCGAAACGTACGGAATTCCCAGTTCCAATCCTCTTAAAACAAATAATCCGCCCAAGATAATCATCATTACAGGAATTACTTTTAAAATCCGAACTCGGAAAGCTGTTGTAATAAAATTTCCTAAGTAAACTACGGCGAACATAAATGGGAAAGTTCCTAATCCAAAAAGGAACATAAAGAATGAACTTTGCCAAATGCCTCCAGCGGCTAAAGAAGCCGTCAAAGCCATGTACACCATTCCGCAAGGTAGAAGTCCATTCAGAATTCCGGTGGCGAAACGAGATTTGTAATCTGGACGCTGTAGGGTTTTCCCAAGTTTCATTTTGACCTTCAATAAGCCTCTGGAGACAAATGGAATTTTTGCGGCAAAGTCTTTTCCTCCGAAAGAGAAAACTGCCATTACAATCAATAAAATTCCCACCAAAACAGTTAAATATTTTTGAAATCCAGCCAATTCAAAACTTTGACCGATGATGCCCAGGATTCCGCCAAGAATAGAGTAGGTGAGAATCCTTCCGAATTGATAGGTGAGATTTTGAAGATAGAAATTGGCCTTCTGATTTTTCGTCAGCCCCATCGATAGAGCAATGGGTCCACACATACCGATGCAATGGAATCCGGACGCGAATCCCAAACCAATCGCCGATATGATGAGTGCTATTTCCATAAGATGTCATAATCCACCTGATAAGGCTTTTTATTTTCTTTCCATTTTAATTTTAAAGTATAAGAACCTTTTGAGATTACTTTTGCAGGAATCAAGAATAGATTATGTTGTAAAGTGACTTCTTTTTTTACATCCAGATTAGAATCTTCGGTTCTGAACAAAACAAAGTTGACGGTGTTTTCATCTACTTTTATAGTTTCAGGGAATGTTACCAAAAGACCTTCACCGGTCGTTTTATAGGTTGGCGTTTTTTCTAATTTCGCTGCATTATTTTTGGCATCGATGACGTCTTGGTATTTCAGTTCTTCCTCATAATAATTATTGGAAATCATTTCGGCATTCTGTTTTCCCATTGGAAAAATAAAGATCAGAAAGAGGATGAAAAGGATAAAACATCCTAAGGCAATCATCAATCCGTGTCCCCAATTTAAGTTTTTCATTATTAATTAAATTGAAATTTAAAAGGTCCTTCAAAATAGGTGTCGTAAGAATCTAATAATTCGCCATTCATATCGTAAACACCCAACTCGAGATTTTGTTTTGAAAGTTTGATTTGACTTTCCGGGAAACTAACGTTGATAGTTCCTTTGATCATCGCATCTCTTTTCATGATGATTCGGTTGGAAGTCCCAGAGGATATTTCACCGTTTTTAGGTTCAATAATTTTAATGATCACCGTTTTGTTTTCGTTTGACTTATTAAGGAAAGTATAGTTGTAAGTGTTGGTAATTTTCCCATCTCTTACGAAGAAAGTTGATCCTGGTGGTTTCAGGAATTTGGCTTCCATCTCGCCTCTGTTGTACAATAGTCCGCCTAAGAAAGCGACTAATGCTAATAACACAATCGTATAAGCCTTCATCTTTCCTGAGAATTTGAAGTTCTGCTGTTCCTCAATTTCTTTTTCGGAAGCGTATCGGATCAATCCTGGCGGAAGACCTACTTTTACCATTACTTCATCACAAGCATCAATACAAGCCGTACAATTCACGCATTCCATCTGCAAACCATCACGGATGTCAATTCCTGTAGGGCAGACTACAACGCACTGTTTGCAATCGATACAATCGCCTTTGCCTTCAGCTCTTCTGTCTTCTCCTTTTTTCCATTTGGCCCGGTTTTCTCCTCTTTTGTAATCGTAAAAAACGTTGATGGTTTCTTTGTCAATCAAAACACCTTGAAGCCTTCCATAAGGACAAACCATTGTACAAACCTGCTCTCTAAACCAGGCAAATACAAAATAAAATGCGGCGGTAAAAAGAATCATTACCAAAAAATTGGTAGGTTTTGCAAACGGACCTTCCTGCATAATTCTGAAAACCTCTTCATACCCAACAATGTACATAAACATAATGTGGGTAATGATGATTGAAATTAATAGAAAAATAAACCATTTCAAAGATCGTTTCCAGATCTTCTCCGTATCCCATTCCTGATTATCCAGACGTATTTGTTTGTTTCTGTCGCCTTCTATTGCATATTCTATTTTACGGAATATCATTTCCAGAAAAATGGTTTGAGGACAAATCCAGCCACAAAAAATCCTTCCGAAGACAACGGTAAAAATGATGATGAATATTAATGAAACGATGGCGCCCAAAGCCAAAATAAAGAAATCCTGAGGATAAAAAGGCTGCCCGAAAATAAAGAATTGACGTTCTATAATATTGAATAACAGAACCGGATTTCCATTGATTTTCAAGAATGGAACAGCAAAATAGATTGCTAATAATAAGATACTTACCAGAACTCTGTAATTGGTAAATTTTCCTTTAGGTTTTCTTGGAAATACCCATTTTCTTTTACCGGTATTATCCATTGTCCCTACAGAGTCTCTGAATGTTTCAGCTTCTACGACCCAGCTTTCCGCTTCGTTGTATTTTTTTTCTGTAGTACTCATAATATTTTAGATAAAAAAAGAGATTGTCCTGAGAATGAACAGTGTACTATTCATTTTCAAATACCATTCCGAAAAGAACGATATTCTTTGACAATCTCTTTTATATGATATTACTTAGTTTTTTCCCAATGCGCTTCTGTTCCTTGCGGAGCCGCACCACCTTTTGCAGGTGTAATAGGAGCTTGTTCCTGGTTGATGTGGTAAACATACGCTGCCACTTGCTGAATTTCAAACCCGGAAACAACACCATTTTTACCCCAAGCCTGCATTGTAGGGTTATTTGGACTTCCGTTTTCCACCATCCAGAAAACAGTCTTGAATAATGTTTTTTCAGGTTGGTTGATCCAGAAATTATCTGTCAAGTTAGGCCCGATTCCACCCTTTCCACCTTCTCCGTGGCAAGACACACAGTTGGTTTCGAAAACAGCTTTACCAGCTTCTACATTATCTTCAGAAAAAACTGCCGTCTCTATGGTTGGCTGAGTGACGGTTGCCATATACTCATTGATAGCGGCTGTCTGCTCTCTGTATTCCTGCTCATATTCTTTGTAAGGATGAGCGAAATCTGTTAAGAAATAAGATGAAACATACAAAATACAATAGGCAACTCCGAAATAAAATAATCCCAACCACCATTTTGGAAGCTGATTGTCTAGTTCCATAATGCCGTCGAATCCGTGATCAATAAGAATGTCTTTCTCTTCTTTTTCTGATTGGCTTTTGAAAGCACCATTCCAAAGATATTGGAAGTAAGGCACTTTTTTATCAGAGATGTAAGCTGCTTTTTCTGTATCAGTTAATTTTTTGAATTTCTCATTCTCAATCAAATCTCCAATTGCTCCCTGAATAAATACCACAACGATACTGATCAAAGCTGTTCCCAAGAAAAACTTGGAAGACAGGAAGTCCGAACTTTGGGAGAACATGTAAAAAACAATAATTAGTAATCCTAAAACGATTGGAATATTAATATAAACAGGTGTTCTTCTTTTCATGATTAATTATCTTTTTTAATTACAAAGTAAATTCGTCGTCTTCATGATCTTTTTCCAAAGGTGCATTTTCTTCTTCTTTATAATATTTTTTCGGTCTGTTGATCACAACATAAACCATTATAACAAAGAATAAAATGAAGATGATCATTGCAATGGTTTGAAACAAACCTGCATTTTCCACATTGGAGACGATGTCTTTAAAACTTTGCGGAATCATTTATTTTAATTATTAATTACTGGCTGTTTTTACTTCTGTTGTTTTGATATCCGTTCCAAGTCTTTGCAGGTAAGATATCAAAGCTACGATCTCTCTTTTCTCAAGCGGAACAAATTGTTCTCCTGATTTTGCCTTATTAGCTTTAGCTTCAGCAAATGATTTCTTAACATCATCAGCTTCAGAGAATACATTTTTAACGATTGCGTTAGCTTGATTATTCATCCAAGTATCCATAGAATCGATCTGAGATTTGGTATATGGAACATCGAAAGAGTTTTTCATCAATTCTAATTTTGCTTTGGTCTTGCTTCTGTCAAGTGTATTTTCTATCAACCAAGGGAATCTCGGCATAATGGAACCTGCAGATGTAGATCTTGGATTGTACATATGTTTGAAGTGCCAAGAATCTGGTCTTGCGCCACCTTCTCTCTGCAAATCCGGACCTGTTCTTTTAGATCCCCAAAGGAATGGTCTGTCATAGATGTATTCTCCGGCTTTGGAATACTGTCCGTTTTTCCCGTTGAATCTCACAACTTCATCTCGGAAAGGACGAATCATCTGCGAGTGGCAAGAGTTACAACCTTCTCTGATATATAGATCTCTACCTTCCAGTTCCAATGGTGAGTAAGGCTTCACTGCTGAAATTGTCGGTACGTTTTCTTTTACAAATATTGTAGGAAGGATTTCTAAAGATCCACCAATTGCTACTGCGATGAAAGATAGTATTCCTAGATATAACGGTGTTCTTTCCAACCATAAGTGGAATGTTTCTCCTTCTTTTCTTCCTTTATTGATTTTTGCCAATGCAGGAACTTCAACAGGAACTTCTCTTTGGAAAGATCCTTTTCTAGCGGTAGCTACCAAGTTCACAACCATAAGAATGGCTCCAGAGAAATATAAAAACCCACCTAAGAATCTTAATTTAAAGAATGGTAAAATCGCTGTTACCGTATCCAACCAGTTTTTGTACATCAAAGTTCCGTCCGGGTTGAATTGTTTCCACATCAATCCTTGGGTAAATCCAGCAATATACAATGGAACTGCGTAGAAAATGATCCCGAAAGTTCCCAACCAGAAATGCCAGTTAGCTAATTTCACAGACCAAAGTTTGGTTCTCCACATGATTGGAACTAAGTAATAGATGACCCCAAAAGCCATAAATCCGTTCCATCCAAGTGCACCTAAGTGAACGTGACCAATAACCCAATCTGTAAAGTGACCTACTTTATTCACTGTTTTGGTTGCTAAAAGAGGTCCTTCAAAGGTTGCCATACCATAACAAGTTACAGCTACTACAAAGAATTTAAGAACCGGATTTTCTCTTACCTTATCCCAGGCACCCCTCAAAGTCAATAGACCGTTTAGCATACCTCCCCAAGATGGAGCGATAAGCATAATAGAGAAACCTGTTCCTACAGCCTGAGCCCAAGCTGGTAAAGATGTATATTGTAAGTGGTGAGGACCTGCCCAGATATAGACAAAGATCAACGACCAAAAGTGAATAATCGATAATTTGTAGGAGAAAACCGGTCTGTCTGCAGCCTTCGGAACAAAATAGTACATCATCCCAAGCACCGGAGTTGTAAGGAAAAATGCAACCGCATTATGTCCGTACCACCATTGTACCAAGGCGTCTTTCACACCGGCGTAAGCTGAATATGATTTCCATCCGCCAAAAGATAATGGAACTTCTAAGTTGTTGAAAATGTGAAGCATCGCTACTGCAACCCATGTTCCGATGTAGAACCAAATTGCAACATACATATGTCTTACTCTTCTTATTGCTATTGTCGCAAACATATTAAGTCCGAAAATCAGCCACACCACCAAGATTAATAAATCAATTGGCCATTCGTGTTCAGCGTATTCTTTTGAGGTATTGATCCCCATTATGAAAGTAATCAAAGTAGTTACCAACATCAGCTGCCAACCCCAGAAATGCATCCAAGATAAAGTGTCACTCCACATTCTGGTTTTAAGCAATCTCTGCATAGAATAGTAAAATCCTGCAAAGAAACTGTTCCCCACGAAAGCGAAAATTACAGTACTCGTGTGCATCATTCTGATTCGCCCAAATCCAAAAGCACCTTGAGAATCTATCAGTCCCTGCATTCCTCCGCTTCTTAGCGTTTGGATAGTCGGGTCATCTGTTCCCAGGAAAAATTCTGGTAATTCAGGGTAAAATAGCAACAACGCAGCGGTAAGTCCTAATAAAAAACCTAATAACCCGAAAACGACCGTCGCAATAAGAAAGGCGCGAACAATCCCGTTGTCATAACTAAATTTTTGTGTTTCCATATCTACAAATAGCAATTATTCTTTATCATTTTTTTCCGGAGTTTTTATCTCCTTTTCTGTCTTCACTTCATCGTCAAATAAAATTCTGACTGCGGGTGATTCATCGTCCTCAAACTGTCCTTTTCTAGCTCCAATTATGAAAATAATTAAGAAAATAACAGCTAAAGAAACGCTGCAGATAATCATCAAATAGAGAATCTCCATATCTGCTACAAATTTAAGGTAAAAACAGTCGTCAAATTTAGTGAAAATTACTGACTTTGGTCAGAATGACGGAAATATGGATAATTTATAATCGCTCTAAATAAGGGCGTTCTAAATGTTTATCCTGAAGTATTTGGAACTTCTAAGCCAAGTGGAAAGTGTCGTGAATGTTACAACTGTTACAGAACTCAAAGGCATAAAAATCGCTGCAAAAAGTGGATGCATTTTTCCGGAAACCGCAAATCCAACTCCGATAACATTATAACACAAACTAATTATGAATGTGATTTTTACAATCGTAATCGCATCTTTTGACAAAGCTAAAAATTTATCCAGATCCGGAATTTTTTCACCATTCATAATCACATCGGAAGATGGTGTGAAAGAATTGCTGTCATCCGAAATCGCGATTCCGACGTTGCTTTGTTTTAAGGCTCCGGCGTCATTCAATCCGTCGCCAAGCATTGCCACTTTCTGTCCTTTGTCTTGTAATTCTTTGATGAAATCCAACTTGTTTTCCGGATTTTGATTGAATTTCATCTCAGAAACATTCGGAATCAGTTTTTCAAGAATCGATTTTTCTGAAGGATTGTCGCCGCTCAGAATATTGATTTTATAATTTTTTAAATGACTGAAAAGTGTAGAAAGATTGTTTCGATATTCATTTTTGAAAATGAATTTTCCAATGAAGTTTTCATCTTTTTTAATGTAAACCGCAGTTTCCAAATCTTGGGATTTTTCACCTGTAAAACTCGCTGAACCAATTTTATAAGTAGCGCCACGAACTTTTCCCTGATAACCTTTTCCCGAAATCTCCACAAAATCTTCAACTTCAAAGTAGTCATCATTAACTTCAATGAAATTATAAAGCGATTTGGAAAGCGGATGGTTTGAGTTTTTCAGAAGTGACTTGATGTTCTTCAAATCAATATCCTCAATCTCAGTTCCGAAATAATTGATGTTAGATTTTTTACTTTCGGTAATTGTACCGGTTTTATCGAAAACCAAAGTGTCGATTTTTGCTAATCGTTCAATCGTCAAAGTATCTTTTACATAGAAATTATTCCGGCCTAAAATTCTCATTATGTGACCAAAAGTAAACGGTGCCGACAAAGCCAAAGCACACGGGCAAGCCACAATCAGAATTGCGGAAACTACCTGGAACATCTTTTCTGTGTCAATTCTTGCCCAATAGATTCCTGCAAGAAGTGTAATTCCTAAAATAACGAATGTGAAGTATTTGCTGATTGTATTCGTTAAAGTATCAAGTCCGGTTTCGAATTTTTTGAAAGCTTCCTTGTTCCAGAGCTGAGTCAAGTAACTTTGGTCCACGCTTTTAATCACTTCAAGTTCGAGAATTGAACCAGATTGTTTTCCGCCGGCAAAAATTTTATCCCCAGGTTTTTTGGAAATGTGAGCAGATTCTCCGGTAATAAAACTGTTGTCGATATTTCCTTCGCCTTTAATCAAAATGGAATCTACAGGAATGATTTCCTGATTTCTCACCATAATTCTGTCACCAACTGCCAATTCGGATAATAAAATATTTTTCTGGTTTCCATCAAAGTCAACTTTCGTGACGGCAATTGGATAAAAAGATTTGTAATCTCTGTCGTAGGAAAGTGTGTTGTAAGTTCTTTTCTGAAACATTTTCCCCATCAACATAAAAAACAATAATCCGCAAAGCGTATCGAAATAGCCTGGACCATAATCGGTTACGACTTCATAAATACTTCTTCCGTAAAGAACGAAGATTCCGAGAACAATCGGAACATCAATGTTAATGATTTTGTTTTTCAGCCCGTACCAAGCTGATTTATAATAATCTGAAGCTGAATAAAATACAACCGCAGTTGCCAGCAAAAATAGAATAACCCGGAATAAATGTTTGTAAGAATGAAACCAGACATCGTCGCCAGAAATGTACTCCGGGAAGCTGAAAAACATTCCGTTTCCGAAAGCAAACCCGGCAATTGCCAGTTTGATGAGAAGTGTTTTGTCTAAAGTATCAATTTTTTTCTCAGCCGTTTCCAGATTAATGACTGGTTTGTAACCAAGATTGGTAAGGAATTTTGCCAGTTCACTGAGTTTCAAATCTTCTTCTTTGAAAGAAATCTGAACGGTTTTTCTGGTAAAATTGACTTGAGAATATTTGATGTTTTTATTAATGGTGTGAAGACTTTCCAAAAGCCAAATGCATGAAGAACAGTGGATTACAGGAATCTTGAAAGTCACAAGCGTAGTTCCGCCTTCCGAGAAATCTGCAATTTTAGCGAAAATTTCGGGGGTGTCAAGATAATCAAACTGGGAATTGTTTTCCGTACTAGGTTTTATTCCGGAGCGTTTGTTGATGTTGTAAAAATTGTCCAGATTATGAACATTCAGAATTTCATAAACCGATTGGCAACCGTTGCAGCAAAATGTTTTTTCATCAAAAAGAATTTGTTCCTTATCGATTTTTTGCCCGCAGTGAAAACATTGTTCTGCCATTAAAAATTACTCAGGTGTTTGGATTGCAAAATTACGGCAAAAATATTGGTATGTAGCGTTAAAAAGTCTTATTTTTGCTGACAAATGTCATAGGTATGTCTCTTGAACAACAATTGGTTATAGAAGAAAATTTCTCGAAGGCTTTTCATAAAGATTCTTTGCGGGAAAGTCTTAATTCTGAAGATTTTGAAGTGTATGAAAAAGCTTTAAAAGTTCTTGAATTCTCAAAAGGCGAAGTCGTTTTTGAAGATGGAGAATCGCCGAAAGGTGTTTATTTTATCGAAAAAGGAACGGCAAAATTATCCAAATCAGGTGTTTACGGAAAAGACCAGATCTTAAGATTCTGTAAAGAAAATGATTTGATAGGTTACCGTTCTTTGCTTTGTGGCGAGAATTTCCAGGCCAATGCAGAAGCAATGACACCAATGACCGTTCAGTTTTTACCGGCGGATATTTTTCTTCATCTTTTGAAAGTAGATCCGAAATTGTCTTATGCAATGCTTCAAAAAATAGCTTACGAATTGGGCGAATCTGCTAACACTGTCACTTTTCTTGCTCAGAAAACAGTAAGAGAAAGACTGGCTGAAATCCTAATTTTATTGGAACAAAAACTCGGAACTGATCCCGAAGGTTTTATCAAAATTTCTTTGACGAGAGAAGAAATTGCCAATCTGATTGGAACAGCAACAGAAAGCGCAATCAGATTGATTTCCGAATTCAAACAAGATGATCTGATCTCCGTAGAAGGCAGAAATATCAAAATCCTTAATCGAGACAAACTGATCAAGCTTGGTCACGTCGTAATATAATCTAATTAAAAATTAAGAATGAATAATTAATAAGATTTTCATTTTTAATTATTCATTCTTAATTCCAAAATAATGTCTGTACACTCCGAAATAAAAAAAATCACCACAGAAACCTTGCGAAAAATGAAATTCGATAAGGAAAAAATCACAATGTTGACGGCTTACGATTTCACAACTGCAAAAATGGTTGACGCCGGCGGTGTAGATTCTATCTTAATTGGTGATTCTGCAGCAAATGTGATGGCCGGTTTTGAAACGACTTTACCAATCACACTAGATCAAATGATTTATCACACGCAATGTGTTGTTCGTGGTGTGGAAAGAGCCTTGGTAGTGGCAGATTTACCATTCGGAACTTATCAAAGTAATCCGGAAAAAGCATTGGAATCTGCGGTAAGAATGATGAAAGAAGGCGGTGCACACGCTATCAAAATCGAAGGTGGAAAAGAAATTGAAGAATCCATCAGAAAAATTGTGAACGCAGGAATTCCGGTTTGCGGACATCTCGGTTTGACACCTCAAAGTATTTATCAGTTCGGAACTTATAAAGTGCGTGCAAAAGAAGATGCAGAAGCCGAAAAATTAATTGCGGATTGCAAACTTCTGGAAGAATTGGGATGTTTTGCAGTTGTTTTGGAAAAAATTCCGGCAGATTTGGCAAAGAAAGCCACAGAAAGCATTTCGATTCCTACGATTGGGATTGGAGCTGGAATTAACTGTGACGGTCAAGTCCTTGTTTATCACGATATGGTTGGGATGAATAAAGGTTTTTCTCCGAAATTTCTAAGAAGATATTTGGATTTGTACACAGAAATTACAGGCGCCGTTTCTCAATTTGTAACAGATGTGAAAACGTCTGACTTCCCGAATGAGAAGGAAAGTTATTAATAACAAAATAAAAATATATAATGCCCTTTCAGAAATCAAAACTCTGAAAGGGTTTTAATTATAAACACTTAATGATGATTCAAAAAATTACGAAACTTCTATTTTTCACTGTAATTTTATTCTCAATTGTTTCGTGTGTTTGTCATCAAACAACATTTGGAACAAGAACGGAATTTTATGATAAAAAAGATTCGTTGAAATCACTTGCAAGAATTAAGGAAATTAAAAATCTTGATTTTTCAGATTTCCAGACGGGAAAATTTGATGACGGAAAAGTAGCTTTGAATTATCGATTATTAAAACCCGAAAAAATAGATCAAAGCAAAAAATATCCTTTAATTTTGGTCTTTCACGGTTCGGGCGCCATTGGAACAAACAACACTTCACAAATGGGTGTTTTGTCCAAAATGTGGCTGCTTCCGGAGAATAGGGAAAAATATCAGGCTTATATTTTGTCGCCTCAGTTTCCAATTCGTTCTTCCAATTATCATCTGGATGAAACCCGAAATGTGAAAGTTTCTGAATCGAATGAACACTTAGATATGGTTTTAAAGTCCATTGATTCATTAGTTATAAAAGAAAATATTGACCCAAGCAGGATTTACGTGATTGGATTCTCGATGGGTGGCGCAACAACTTCGAACGCAATCTCCAAAAGACCAGATCTGTTTGCAGCGGCGATCAACGTTTCGGGAATTTCTCAGTTTGATAAAATAGATGAACTCACGAAAATGCCAATCTGGATTGTCCACGGAAGTCTGGACACAGATAATTTTCCTCAAAGCAATTTCAGGTTTTTTGAAGAAATGAAAACCAAAGGCAAAGTGTTTCTTTGGGAATATAAAGACAAATATCATAACAATATTCTCTCTGCCGAGTTGGTAGATAAGATTCCAAAATGGCTTTTTAAGCAAACTAAAAATTAAATTTAAAAATGAAAAATTCTAATACAATACAAGGCGTTTTATCTATTCTGGCATTGATTTGCCTTGCGGTAGGCTGGTTTAATATATTTCCTCAGGAGATCACGGATTTGCTTTATCAAAGATTCTTTTATATTCTGATCGGTTTAAGTTTTGTGTTTCAAGCGCAGTCTTTCCTGAATAAGAAATTTGTTTATCTGATGTACATCGCAGCTGGTCTTTGTATTATTGGTGCTTTTTTACCCTTCGATTCTCAATTTGCAAGGATTAAAACGATCGGACTTTTTACGGGCGTGATTGTTTCTATTTTTAATAGACAAAGGATTTCCAGAGATTAAGTTATGAATCAATATTTTTCTGAAGATCAAATCGTTTACGAAGACAATCATATGTTGGTCATCAACAAAAAAGCCGGGCAACTCGTCCAAGGTGATAAAACAGGCGATCTGTCTTTGCTCGAATTAATCAAAGATTTCATTAAAAAAAGAGATGATAAACCGGGAAATGTTTTTCTTGGTTTGGTTCATAGAATAGACAGACCAACTTCCGGTTTAGTAATTTATGCGAAAACTTCCAAAGCGCTTTCCAGATTGACGGTAATGGTAAAAGATCGTGAAGTCAAAAAAACCTATTGGGCGATTGTTGGCAAGGAAATGCTTCCGAAATCGCAAAGACTGGTTCATTATCTCCAAAAAAACGAGAAGACAAACAAAGCAACAGTTTTTGTAAAGCAAACTGAAGGTGCAAAAGAATCAATTTTAACTTACAATGTTGTCAAAACTTTAGATAATTACCAATTGTTGGAAATTGATTTGGAAACGGGAAGACATCATCAAATCCGGGCTCAGTTGTCAAAAATTGGAGTTCCTATCAAAGGCGATTTGAAATATGGTGCGCCACGTTCCAATCAAGATGGCGGGATTTCTCTGCACGCCAGAAAACTTCAGTTCATTCATCCGGTGACTAAAGAAAATGTTGAGATTATCGCGCCAGTTCCGCAGAATGATGCGGTTTGGAAGGCGTGTGAATCTGGCGAATAATCAGAACTTAACACAGTTTTCGAATGGAATCTAAAATTTAATATGAATTTTTTGATTTTAAAACAAAGATAATCTCCCAATTGATATTGAGAGATTATTATATGACCAGATGAATGTTAATTATAATTGTTGCACAGAGCCAGAATCTTCTTTCTTCTCCTGATTTAGCAAGTTAGGTGTTTCCTTCGCCAACTTGTTTTTTGTTGGGATTTTGTAGGTGAAAGAAAGTCCGAAAGTTCTTGTGTCATTTTTGTTTCGGATATTCACATTTGGAAACGCGTTGGTTGTTCTGAGATTGGTCTCATTGGTGTTGAAAACATCATTCGCAAACAACGTCAGCGTCATTCTTTCTTTATTGAATTTCCTTGATAAGGATAAATTCAAGGTGTTGTAAAAAGATTTGTTTGGATAGAAAAAGAACTCGTTTCCTTTGGTCAAGTAAGTATAATTTGCGGTGAATTTTGTTTTATAAGGCAAAATAAATTGTCCAGTCACGTTATAGGTCCAATAGCCTTTCGGATTGATGATCTGATCAATTTGTTGCAGTTGATACGAGCCATACAAGAAGATAAAACTCACTTGATCGGGATTCATATCCATTTTCATAATGTCTTTGAACGGTGTGTTGAAGATCGCTAATGGAATTGGAAATCCAATGTTGAAATTATGCGTCTTCATTCGGTCAAGATTGTCGCTGGTCTGTAAGATAACATCGCCTTTTCTTTCCACAATTTGAACCACCTGATTTTTTGCTTGGGTAAAATTATAACCTATAAATGCGTAATTCAAAGCACTTAATTTAACCTCGAAATTGTCAAAAATCGTAGGCTGGAGATTTGGGTTTCCTGAAAAATCGATGTTTTCGTTTCCGTATCTCGTGTTGTTGGGATTTAGGTTGGCAACATTTGGTAACGTGATTTTCTTGTTGTAATTAACATTAAAGAAAGCGATTTTCGGAATAATGTTGTACTGAATGCTCGCATTTGGAAACACTTTGAATTTCTCAAACGGTCTCAAATTATCATAGTTTCCAGTTTCAAAATCCAAACTTGTTCCGTTGATGTTGTAATATTCTCCACGAAGTCCCAAGACAAAATCCATTTTTCCTTTGGTTGCGCTCGCTTCGGAATAGAGAGCGGTGGTCTTGCTTTTGTAATCCAGATTTTCTATCCCAAAGTTATCTGCAGAAAACTCCAGTTGGTCATAGAAAGCACCCAAGCTCAATTTACCTTCGTCTAATATTTTGATCGGCTGAGCATAATCGATTCTGAAATTGTAGACATTTTGGTTGGAGCCGTTGTTCAAAAAGTTATCATTGATGGAAGGCGTTGGCAAAATGGTTCTTCCTGTTTGCCCAAAATCATTACTGAAGTTGGTGTAAGATCCTTTAAATTCTAACTTTTTATTCTTATCATCAAATTTTTTCTGATATGTTGCAGTCACCTCATTTCGTGTATTGCTTTGGTCGATGATATCCTTACCGGTAGATTCGGTTCCATTGAACAAAGAATAGCGATCCACATAACGATCCGAAGATCCTAAGTTGAGATTGTAATTCAAAAGCAATCGGTCTTGTCCAATATCAAAGGTGAAAGCACTTCTCAAATATTGATTTCTATTGACATTGTCATTGTACAATCTCGAGATCTCATCAATTGTAGATTTGGTTTCGCTCTCGTTGTAAGATTGGCCTACGTTCAACTGCCATCCAAACCATTTGTTTTTGGAGTTAAGCGTCAAACTATTGTTGAATTTACTTCTGAAATGGTCATAATTACTGAAACGATAACCACCGGCGTAAGTTGCGGACAAATATGATTTTGCATTTCTGCTCGTGATAATATTGATGATGGCACCACCAGAAGTTGCCGGGAATTCTGCGCCTGGTTGCGTGATGATTTCAATTTTCTCGATGCTGTTTGCAGGAAGTCCTTCTAAGTAAGCCGTCAACTGCGTGCTGTAGATGTTCAAAGGTCGTCCGTCCATATAGACGTCCAAAGCTTTTCCTTGATAGATCATTCCTGCCATTTCGGAAACTACCAATCCAGGGATTTTTTGCAATCCTTCCAACGTATTACCAGAATTGAGATGTGGCTGTTCCGAGAAATCGTAGATGGTTCTGTCTGCTTTTTGCTCGACGGCTTTTTTAGTTTTGGTAATGGTTACTGCTTCAATTTGTTTTTCTTTGTCGGTGTCCTTCTTCGGAGTTTCCTGTGCGAAGTAGATTTGACTTAGAAATAAACCAGCGATTGGAATGATAGATTTGATTTTCATAGTTTTGTTTGAACTCAATTAGACTATCAGACTTTTATTTTGTTACATTTTAAGCTTATTGAACTCTGTCTTTTTCCTCAAAATTGATATTCTTTTTGTTGATTTGCTTTTTGTTTCCGAAAGTGTAATTCACACTCAAACGCAAACTTCTGCCGTCCCAATAATTGTTCATCAGTTGTTTGCTGTCATCAAAAAACATTTGACCTTTGTAGCGCTGTCCAAAGATATTGGTAACCGTCGCATTGATTTGAAGCTGTTTTTCCATTAATGAAATTTTAAAACCGGAATTAAGATTTGAGAAATTTTCAAAACGGGAATTTACATTCTTGTAAGGAAGACTTTGGTCGTAATTAAGGAAAAGAGCTATGGTTTTAGTTTTGTTTAATGTGAAAGTATTATTAATGGAATAGCTCAAAGAATAACCTTTCATAGTTTGGGCCTCAATATTGAAAAC
Source organism: Chryseobacterium sp. TB1-D10 (assembly GCF_059803555.1). Lineage (NCBI taxonomy): Bacteria > Pseudomonadati > Bacteroidota > Flavobacteriia > Flavobacteriales > Weeksellaceae > Chryseobacterium > Chryseobacterium sp. TB1-D10. The sequence continues at coordinate 464,278 of NZ_JAPFHB010000001.1, forward strand.
TTCCGAAGTCTGATACGATGCATTGGCAGTAATATTCGCTTCCCAGAATTTGAAGAAAGTGTCTGTGTAAGAAGTATTTATTCCATAAAAATCGTTGTTGTAATAATTTTTGTAATCACTGTTTTGAGATAATCCATTCAAGGAAGCAACTTGCCCAAAAGCATTTGTCAGTCTTAGATAATAAATGCTGGTTGAGAATTTATTATTATAAGTATAAGCTAATTCATAATTATTGATGTATGAAGGCTTCAACAAAGGATTTCCTGTAGAGTAAGAATAAGGATTCTCATACCATCTGAAAGGATTCAGATTACTCATACTTGGTCGGTTGATTCTTCTTGAATAAGACAAACTGAACACGTTTTTATCTTCTTTGTAAGAAACAAAAGCCGAAGGAAACCATTGTCCGTAAGAGAAATTATTTACAGTGCTTTTCACAAACGTATTTTCATATCGCAATCCTGCTTTGGTTTCCCAATGTTCGCCGAAACTTTTACCAAAACTTACATAAGCCGCATAATTTTCTTCCCTGTAATTGAAAGTGCTGCTTTTCTCATCATCAATGACAAACTGGTTGTTTTTCCAATCAAGATATTTCAAATCTGCAGAGTTTCTGAATTGATTGAATTTCACTCCAGTCTCAATCGTTCCAAATTTAAAAGGAAGTTCCAAATCCGCCTGAACCGAGAAAATCTGAGGCTTAATCATCGATAAAGTTTTCACATCCTGAATTGTGTTTTCCGGAAGTGTCAAAGTAGAAAAATTAACTTCCGTCTCATTATTGTTTTGATAGAAATTCCCTGCAAAACTCAATTTCTTCCCAAGCGAATCCAACTTCAAATCGTAATAAGTACTGAAAGTATGCGTCGGCGATTTTTCTCTGTGAAATGTATTGGTCAAAAGGTTCTTTTCTTCCAAATCAGAACTGACGTTTCTCGTCGTATTCAAAATGTTCATTCCGTTTTTCCCGTTATCAAAAATATAGTCTATCCCAACTTCAGAATTTTTATTGATTTTATAGGAAGCGCTCAGGTTCGGTGTCAAATCCTGCCACATATCTTTTCGGACAGACCTGCTGTAATTCTGCGAAGCGCCAAGAATCGTAAATCTTTCATCCGCCCGTTTTGCACCTTCGATGTAGCTTGTTTTCAGACTTAAACTTAATTTTTCGGTTTGATAATTCAACGTTCCGTTTGTACTTCCGTTGCTGTAAGTTCTTTGCGTCAAACCTGTGCTGATGTTACCACTGAATCCAAGATTCGGATTTTTCTTTAAAATAATATTAATCAATCCGCTGTTTCCCTGCGCTTCATATTTCGCTGGGGGCGTTGTAATGACTTCGATTTTTGAAATATTTTCGGAGCGGATGGATTTTAAATAATTTAATAATGCAGTTCCGGAAAGATTCAGCATTTTTCCATTAATCATCACATTCACGCTGCTTTTCCCGATGATGGAAACTGTTCCAAGATTCTCATCCACTTTCAGCATCGGAACATTGGCCAGAGTTTCGCCCGCATCCATTCCTTGTGAAGCGATGGACGCATCCACATTAAAAATCAGTCGGTCCGCTTTTCTTTCAAGCAATTTTTTCTTGACTAATATATTGACTTGTTCAATTTCCTTCAAACTGTCTTTTTGAGTTTGAGCGAAAGTTGCGATTGAGAAAAGTGTTGCGATAAATAGATATTTCATTTTCATAATGCTAATTTGTTGATGCAAATGTATTTTCAAAGTCTTTCTATTGAAATAGCGTTTAGATTTGATGAGGTTTTAATCCGACCAAATTATTTTCGTCGGTAAAAAAAGGGTGTTTGTAGAATCTTGTAGACTGGAAACATTTATGCGTTATACTTTTGAACTATGAAAAAAATAACTCTCATTTTGATTTTGGCTTCTATGGCTTCCTGCATCGGAAAGCATAGAGTAGATGTTTGGAAAACAATGACAATTGCGCCTGGAGACAGCATTGTCTTACAAAAGTTAAAAGCGCCCGCAACTTTAGAAATTAAAAATCTTTCGCACGAAGCGGTAAATCTTGTTTCTGAACTGAACATGCCGAAAACCATTATCGCAAATTCTCAGCTCAATTACAGGTTACCAAAAAGGAGCAGATTGATAATGGAGAACCAAAATTCAGATTCTGTTTCTATACATTTGCATTATTCCTCGTCAAGACCTATTTTAATTAATAACAAAGAATTACGATGAAAAAGAAACAAATCATCTGGCTTCAAATCATCTATTGGAGTCTCAATTTTTTTGGAACTGTGATTACGCCTTTGTATTTCTTCGAAAAAGATAACAATCTGCAGAGTACGGTTTTGAGAATTACCTTTTTTCTCGCGGGGATTATCACGTTTTACATTTGTTATTTAGCTATTATTCCGAAGGTTTTCAGACCAGAGAAAATTTATACGGTGATAGTTTCGTTTTTCCTTTCCATTCTTTGTTTTGCAACGATAAGATATTTGATGGAAGAAGTTTTGCTGCCAGCCACTTTTGGATTCAGGAATTACAACCAGGAAACCGGGTTACTTTATTACTTTTTTGATAACATTTATTACGGTTGTATCAATGTTTTCATCGCCGGAATATTATGGTTGTTGGAAAAATTTGGAGTCATTGAAACCGAAAGACAAAAACTGGAACAGGAAAGAAACGAAGCGAAAATTCAGGCTTTAAAGACGCAAATCAATCCGCATTTTATTTTTAATACACTTAATAATATCTATTCCTTGGTTTATCAGAACTCGGAAAAAGCTTTGCCGGCGATTGAGGAACTCAGTCAGTTATTAAGATACAGCACAAAGGATTTGGAGAAAAATTTCATTCCATTGGAAAAGGAAATCGGTTATCTGGAAAGTTTGATAGAACTGGAAAAACTCAGAATCAAAAATCCAGAATTATTATTGATTGAAAAAAAAATTAATTATCCTAACCTTAATATTTCGCCAATGCTTTTGGTTCCATTTGTAGAAAATGCTTTCAAGCACGGCGATTTCAGCGGTAAAGGTTTCACGATGAAAATTTCTGATGACAATCAAACTTTAAATTTCCATCTTCAAAACTTCAAAAAACAAAGGTCAAAAGATTCACTTTCCGGAATTGGAATTGGAAATGTGAAAAAACGACTGGAAATCCTATATCCAAAGAAACACGAACTGAACATCAACGAAACCGAAACCGAATTTTCTGTAGATTTGAAAATTGATTTGAAATAATAATGACAAAGCTCCCTAGAGCGAAATGTTTGTAGAAATCGTTTTAAGATTGACAGAGCTCCGTAGGAGCGGCATATAAGAGTATCACAGAAATAAATTAATGAAAAAGATAAAATGCATTGTTGTAGATGACGAACCTTTGGCAATCCAGCTTTTGGAAAATTACGTGATGAAAATCCCTTTTCTGGAAATGGTTTTTTCTACAGAAAATCCAATTAAAGCTTTGGAGTATATACAAAATAACGAAGCCGATTTGATTTTTCTCGATATCCAAATGCCCGAATTGTCAGGAATCAATTTTATGAAAATCGTTGGCAATAAATTGAAATATATTTTGACAACAGCTTATTCGGAATATGCATTAGAAGGTTACGAACACAACGTGATCGATTATCTTTTGAAACCAATTTCGTTTGGTCGTTTCGAGAAAAGTGCTGTGAAAGCTCAGGAAAGATTTCCATCTAGTGAAACTTCTGCAAATTCATATTTCTTCGTCAAATCTTCAGGACAACAGCATAAGATAAATTTTGATGAAATCCTGTTTGTCGAGAGCATCAAAGATTACGTCAACATAAAAACCGAAAATCAGGAATATATCGTCCTCGATACTTTGAAATCTCTTGAAAATCAGCTTCCTGAAAATTTCGCCAGAGTACATAAATCCTTTATTCTCAATCTTGACAAAATCGAGAAAATTGATGTTAGAAATGTCTTCCTCAATTCCGGGAAAGAAATCCCGATTGGCGAAACGTATAAATCCGAATTCTTGCTTAAGTTGAAATAGTTATTTATTTTCAACAATCTTTAAAGTAAAAAAAAAGTAGTGCCGTCATATTCATATGGACTCGCTATCTTTACAGCAAATGACCGAAACTAGATCTGCATCTATTACAGAGGTCGTAAAAAATTACGGCTCGCAACTCTTGCGCTTTATTAATTCTAAAGTGGCAAAGACAGAGGATGCAGAAGATATTCTACAAGAAGTTTGGTTTCAGACCAGCCGATTGACCAATCTTAATGAGTTGGAAAATGTCGGAGCCTGGTTATACTCAGTAACAAGAAATAAAATCATCGACAGTTATCGAAAGAAGAAAACAGAATCTCTGGAAGATTTTGTCTATCAGGACGAAGACGGCGAACTGAATGTAAAGGATATTCTCCTCGCAGATGACAGCAATAATCCTGAAGTTGGAATGTTCAAAGACCTGTTCTGGGATGAACTGATGAAGGCTTTGGACGAACTTCCGGAAAAACAAAAACGAGTTTACGTTCAAAACGAACTGGAAGATAAAACCCTGCAGGAAATTGCGGACCTAGAGGGCGAAAACATAAAAACAATTATCAGCAGAAAGTCGTACGCGGTCAAACATTTGCGAAAAAGATTGCAGCGACTTTATAACGATTTGAAAAATTAATTTTAAGAAAATGAACAAGCATAAAAAGAAATTTTGGTTAGCATTCCCTTGCGTGATTGTCGCAATTGGACTGTTTATTTGGTTTTTCCAATGGCTTTGGAATATGGTTTTGCCCGATGTTTTGGGTGTGAAATCGATTACTTACTGGCAGTCTCTCGGGATTTTAGTCATATCAAAAATCTTATTTGGAGGACTGGCCAATGCAAAAGAGAAGTTCAAAAATAGAAACAGATTTGGGAATGACGACAGGGAAATGTGGAAACAGAAATTGGAATCCAGATTTTGCGGAACAGAAGAAGAAAGAGAAAAAATGAAGCAGATGTGGAAACAAAGATTCGAGTCCAAGTTTTGTAGAGAGGAACGGGAACCGAACGAGAATAAAAGTTGATAGAAAAATAAAAATGCCTCATAGATTAGTGAGGCATTTTTTGTATTTGAAAACTGAGAAATCTTAGTTCTGTTTTTCCATTAATTTGATAAGGTTAAGCGCAGATCCCGCTTTGAACCAACCAATCTGTCCTGCATTGTAAGTGTGGTTTGTAATAATTACATCTTTGGTTCCATCAGCGTGAACAAACTCCAGAGATAATTGTTTACCCGGCGCAAATTGGTCAAGGTCTAAGAAGTTGATGGTGTCATCTTCCTGAATTTTATCGTAATCCTCTTTATTATCAAATGTTAGCGCCAACATACCTTGTTTTTTAAGGTTGGTTTCGTGGATACGGGCAAAAGATTTCACCAAAACTGCTCTTACACCAAGGTGTCTCGGCTCCATCGCCGCGTGCTCTCTGGAAGAACCTTCACCATAATTCTCATCACCAACTACGATCGTAGGAATGCCATCGGCTTTATATTGTCTTGCAGAATCCGGAACTGGTTTGTATTGTCCGTCCTCTTCATTTTTAACATTATTAGTTTCCATATTGAATGCGTTAACGGCACCTATCAACATATTGTTGGAAATATTATCAAGGTGTCCACGGTATTTCAACCACGGTCCGGCCATTGAAATATGGTCAGTCGTACATTTTCCGTAAGCTTTGATCAAAAGTTTTGCACCTGTAATATTTTTACCATCCCAAGGTGCGAAAGGCTCCAGCAATTGCAACCTGTCTGATGTCGGAGAAACCACAACTTCTACTTTGGAACCATCTTCAGCCGGAGCAATGTAACCCGGATCATCTACATCAAATCCTAATTTTGGAAGCTCATCGCCCTTTGGCTCATCAAGAAGGACCATTTCGCCATCTTTATTTTTAAGCTTATCCGTCAAAGGATTGAAGGTCAAATCTCCGGCGATTGCCAAAGCAGTTACCAATTCCGGAGAACCTACGAAAGCATAAGTGTTAGGATTGCCATCCGCTCTTTTGGAGAAGTTTCTGTTGAAAGAGTGAACGATGGTATTTTTCTCCTGTTTCTCAGCACCTTCACGAGCCCATTGTCCAATACAAGGTCCGCAGGCATTAGCAAAAACTTTACCACCGATTTCTTCAAAAGTTTTCAGGAATCCGTCTCTTTCTACTGTGAATCTTACTTGTTCAGATCCTGGTGTGATGGTGTATTCGGCTTTTACTTCGAGGTTTTTTTCTCCTGCCTGTTTTGCAACAGAAGCTGCTCTTGCGATATCTTCATAAGAAGAGTTGGTGCAAGAACCAATCAATCCAACTTCAATTTTTGTTGGCCATCCGTTTTTCTCAGCGATTTCTTTCATTTGAGAAATTGGTGTAGCCAAATCCGGTGTGAAAGGTCCGTTAAGATAAGGTTCCAAAGTATCAAGATTAATCTCTATCACTTCGTCATAATATTTTTGAGGTTCTGCAAGAACTTCAGGATCAGCTTTTAAAACGTGAGCAATTGCATCAGCTGCATCCGCCAAATCTTCTCTGTCTGTTGAGCGAAGATATTTGCTCATATTGTTATCATAAGCGAAGATCGAAGTGGTTGCTCCAACTTCTGCGCCCATATTACAAATCGTTCCTTTTCCGGTACAGGAAAGCGATTCTGCACCTTCCCCGAAATATTCTACAATAGCGCCAGTTCCACCTTTTACGGTAAGGATTCCTGCAACTTTAAGAATTACATCTTTAGCTGCAGTCCAACCATTTAATCTTCCTGTCAATTTTACACCGATCATTTTCGGGAATTTAAGTTCCCAAGCCATTCCGGCCATGACGTCAACGGCATCAGCACCACCAACTCCGATGGCAACCATTCCAAGTCCGCCTGCGTTCACAGTATGGGAATCGGTTCCGATCATCATTCCGCCAGGGAAAGCATAATTTTCTAAAACTACCTGGTGGATAATTCCAGCTCCGGCTTTCCAAAACCCGATTCCATATTTATTAGAAACAGATTGAAGAAATTGGTAAACTTCGTTGTTTTTATTTTCGGCTTCTATCAAATCTTTTGCTGCGCCAACTCTTGCCTGAATCAAGTGATCTGCGTGAACCGTCGAGGGAACAGCTACTGTTTTTTTTCCCGCCTGCATAAATTGTAAAAGTGCCATTTGTGCTGTTGCATCCTGCATCGCAACTCTGTCTGGTGCAAAATCTACATAAGAACCGCCACGTTTGAAAGCTTCTTTTACCTGCTTTGCATCTAAATGTGCACAAAGTATTTTTTCGGAATAAGTAAGAGGTCTTCCCATAAAAGCTCTTGCATCGTTCACTCTGGTTTCGAAATCAGAATAAACCTTTTTTATCATATCCAAGTCAAAAGTCATATCTCGATTTTATTTTATTATTGATTAATTTAGTTTTCCTCGATTTAAAGGGGAAAAGTTCGGGTAATAGCATTATCAAATTCTATTCCTACGATCGTCTGATTAAGATATATAGAATTAATGATGACAACATTTTACAACTATCAAGTTACTAAAAATTAAAGTTTCACATTTTAAATTTCAGTTAAAAAAATCATAAGAAGTTTAATCTGGAAATATTCTAAACAAAAAATGAAAGATCCTGAATCCAAAAGGACCAAGATCTTTCAATTTATATTATTTTAAAAACAGTCCTGAGACTTACTTGTCGTCAAATTAATTAGTGCCCAACTGCAACCAATTCTTTAATTGGCGGTGCAAACTTGGTCAGGTCGATACCTTCAACAGCTGCTTTGTACTCATCGATGTTAGGAATTCTTCCCATAATCGCAGAAAGTACTACAACCGGAGTAGAAGCCAAAAGAGATTCTCCTTTTTTACGTTCAGAATCTTCAACCACTCTTCCCTGGAAAAGTCGGGTAGAAGTTGCTAAAACGGTATCTCCTTTTTCCGCTTTTTCCTGATTTCCCATACAAAGGTTACAACCAGGACGTTCCAAATACATCATATTTTCATATTCTGTACGAGCCGCGCCTTTCGGAGCGTTATCATTAAATTCGAAACCGGAATATTTTTCTAATAATTCCCAATCACCTTCCGCTTTCAGTTCGTCGATGATATTATAAGTAGGAGCCGCAACAACCAATGGCGCACTGAATTCCACTTTACCATTTTGTCTTTCGATATTTCTAAGCATTTGGGAAACGATTTTTAAATCGCCTTTGTGAACCATACAAGATCCAACGAAACCTAAATCTACTTTTTTGTTCCCTCCGTAGAAAGTAAGATCTCTGATTGTATCGTGCGTATATCTTTTGGAAACATCTTCGTTGTTTACATCCGGATCGGCAATCATTGGTTCAGCAATGGCGTCAAGGTCAACTACAACTTCTGCGTAGTAGCTTGCATTTGAATCTGGTGTTAAAGCTGGTTTTTCACCGGATTTAATTTCAGTAATTCTCTTATTTGCTTTATTAATCAAACCTTGAAGAACCTGAAGATGGTTATCCATTCCTTTGTCGATCATAATCTGGATTCTGCCTTTTGCAATTTCCAAAGATTCGATCAAAGTATCGTCTTCAGAAATACAGATTGAAGCTTTTGCTTTCATCTCTGCAGTCCAGTCTGTAAATGTAAATGCCTGATCAGCAGGAAGCGTTCCGATGTGAACTTCGATAATTCTTCCCTGGAAAACATTTTCTCCTCCAAATTGCTGAAGCATCTGCAATTGAGTGGCGTGAACCACATCACGGAAATCCATATGCGCTTTCATATCGCCCTTGAAAGTGACTTTCACAGATTCCGGAATCGGCATAGATGCTTCACCAGTCGCTAATGCCAAAGCAACAGTTCCTGAATCAGCTCCGAAAGCAACACCTTTGGACATTCTTGTGTGAGAATCTCCACCAATAATGATTGCCCATTCGTCAATCGTAATATCATTCAAAACTTTGTGAATAACGTCTGTCATTGCGTGGTATTCGCCTTTCGGGTCACGAGCAGTAATCAAACCGAAATCATTCATAAATTTCATCAATCTTGGAATGTTTGCCTGCGCTTTTTTGTCCCAAACTGAAGCAGTGTGACAACCGGATTGGTAAGCACCGTCAACGATTGGAGAGATGATTGTTGCTGCCATTGATTCCAATTCCTGTGCGGTCATCAAACCAGTTGTGTCCTGAGAACCAACGATGTTAACTTCCACACGAACGTCTGAACCTGCGTGCAATAATTTCCCTGGTGCTACACCAACTGCATTTTTATTGAATATTTTTTCAACAGCCGTAAGACCCACACCTTCTTTAGTAATTTCTTTCGATGGTGCATAAACGGTAGGGATTTCAATCCCTAAGATATTTGAGGCCCAAGTCTGTAATTTTTTACCAAAAACGATGGCGTAAGATCCACCAGCTTTGATGAATTCCATTTTCTGAGGCGTGAATGACTTAGAAATGTCTTTCAGTTCCTGATCACCGTTGTATAATTTTTTTTCTTTGATATTAATGGTAAGAACGGTTCCGGTTGCAACAGAGTAAACTTCTTCAAGAATTGGTTCGTTGTTCTCATTACGAATCACATTCCCTTCAGCATCAACTTTTTTTACCCAGTTTTGAAGATCGATTCCAATTCCTCCGGTTACATCAACGGTCGTTAAGAAAATTGGAGAAATACCGTTTGTTCCAGCTACAATTGGTGCAATATTGACGAATGGAATGTATGGACTTGCTTGTTTTCCTGTCCAAAGTGCGACATTGTTTACCCCTGACATTCTGGAAGAACCCACACCCATTGTTCCCTTTTCAGCAATTAGCATTACACTTTTGTCAGGATGTTGTGCCTGCAAAGCTTTGATTTCCTGCTGAGCTTCTGGCGTCATCATACATAAACCGTGAAGTTCGCGGTCAGATCTTGAGTGCGCCTGATTTCCCGGAGATAGTAAATCTGTAGAGATGTCACCTTCTCCAGCAATATAAGTTACCACTTTTATTTCTTCCGGAGCTTCCGGAAGTTTTGTGAAAAATTCTGCTTGTGCGTAGCTTTCAATCAATTCTTTTGCGATTGCGTTTCCGTTGTGGAAAGCTTCTTTCAGACGATCTGTATCTGCTTCGTAAAGGAAAACCTGAGTTTTTAGAACTTCTGCTGCTTGTTTTGCGATGTTTTCGTCATTACCTAAAGCCAAATCCAATAATACTCTGATTGAAGGTCCGCCTTTCATGTGGGACAATAATACGAAAGCATAAGCAGGAGAAATTTCCAGAATTTCGGATTGTCCAAGGATAATTTCTTTTAAAAACTCAGCTTTAACGGTTGCTGCACTCGTAGTTCCCGGTAAAACGTTGTAGATGAAAAAGTTAAGAGAGTCTTCCCTGTGTGCGTTGTCTGAATCTTTGATTTGAGAAATGATCTCGCTTAGTAATTCTGCACTGTCAATAGGCTTCGGGTGAAGACCCAGGTTTTTTCTTTCTTCAATCTCTTGGATGTAATCCTGGTAAATATTCATAAATAGAAATTCTTTTAAATGTTAAAGGTAGATTTATAAACAGTTGTTAACAATCTGAATCAACTGTAATTCTACATATTTGTTTGTTGCATTCCGGCTTCTATTAAAAGTCGTGGCTTAGAAGGTTTCGACCCTTTTTAAACCGCACAAATTTACGAAATTATACGCTTTTAAACGATTGGATTAATTTAGATTCAGAATAAATTACATTTAATTTATCTATATTATCTATTTTCATCAAATTAATTTTTACTTTACAAATTGAAGTTACTAAACATTATGATTTTGAAAATCAATACATTAATTAAAAATAATAAAAAACAAATTGCTTTTTGTGTGTTTTTTACGTGTTTGATTTGTCTTTATTTTTTTATTGATCCTTCAAAAAGCGGTTATTTCCTCAAATGTCCGCTGAAGACAATTACTGGCTATGAATGTGCTGGTTGTGGTGTTCAGAGAGCGTTTCATGAATTGTTGCATTTCAGGTTTTCAGAAGCTTTCAAATTGAATCCTCTTTTTGTTATTTCTATCCCTTTTATCATCATTATTTCAATAATCAATTTTTCGGAAAATGAAAAACTAAAATCTCGCTTTACACGATTTATAAAAAGTAAATTTTTTGTTTATTTATTGTTAATAATAGTTTTAGTATTTTCGCTGCTGAAAAACACACACTTTTACAAAGATTTTATTTTAAGTCTTTAAAAAACACAAAAACGCGATGAAGAAATTATTAAGCTTGATTTTTACATGCTGTTTCCTTTTGGCTTCCTCTCAAATGAGGGAAGATCTTTTGCCTTCCCTAATTCCACAAAAAACTAATCAGAAAGCGGGTTACGTTGACCAGAATGGTAATATTGTTATCACGCCGGAGTATCACATTGCGATGTTTTTTTCAGAAGATTGCAATCTTCTCAATTCCCCAAACGAAGATGTCAGGATTTTTGGCTCAGCAGACTATGCAACAGTAGAAAAAGATCAGATTTCTTACAGGATTAATAAAGCGGGGTTTCGTGTTTATCAATACAAAAATTCTGATTTGGGAAAGTGCCTGCAACCGTACGAAGCGTACAAATACAAAGCTTTTGTTTTAAATGGAATGTATGGTCTGGTAAGCAAACAAAATATAGATGTCGGAGGTTACAAAGACTTTGATATCTATCCTCAATATCAGATGTTGTATGTGTTGGAAAGCGACCGGGAAAACCCAATGATTATCGCTGTCAAGAATGATAAATTTGGAATTGTAGATAAGCAGAATAAGATCATAATACCTTTTGTTTATAATGATATCAAAGCTAATTTTTCGTGGAAAACGGCCAATCTCTTTGAAGTTTCAAGGGATGGGAAAAATTATTTTTATGTTGATAAAAATAATAAAGCCTATTAATTCGAAAATATTTGTAATTTCGCAGTCAGAAATTTAAGGGGTGCTGTAACAAGCTGAGATTATACCCAATGAACCTGGAACAGATAATGCTGTTTAGGGATACTTTATTAATGAAAAATTAAGAATTAAAAATTAATTTCTTCATTATAAATTCTTCATTGTTAATTCAACGTCGCCCCTTTTATTCTAAAATAATTTTAACAAACAAAATTTTTTAAGAATGAAAGGTTTACTTTTTTTAGGAGTGTTCATCGCTCCGTTCTATTTTTCACAAACTACAGATTCTGTAGAAGTTACAAGCATCAAAGCTGTAGAATTTACAAAACGAACGCCGGTTGCGAAATCAATCATTAATGTCGAAAAAGATCTTGTGGACAAAAATCTGGGTCAGGATCTGCCAATTCTTTTGAAAAATCAAATGTCGGTTGTTTCCACTTCCGATGCAGGAAATGGAGTAGGTTACACAGGTTTAAGGATCAGAGGAACTGCGGGAACAAGCATCAATGTAATGCTGAATGGTGTTCCTTATAATGATTCCGAATCTCAGGGGACTTTCTTCGTGAACGTTCCGGATTTGACGAGTTCGGCTTCACAAATTGTGATTCAGCGTGGTGTTGGGAGTTCGTCCAATGGTGTTTCTGCTTTTGGAGCGAGTGTGAATGTGATTTCCAGAGATCCTGCGGACACTTTTTCTGTGAGAACGGATGATTCTTATGGATCATTCAACACGTACAAATATTCTGCCGAGGTCAATTCCGGGAAGTTTTGGAAAAACCGATTGTCTGTAATGGGAAGATACACGCGCATCCATTCAGATGGTTTTATTGACAGGGCTTTTTCAGATCTTCATTCTTATAATTTCTCGGCCTTGTTTCAGGAGAAAAATACAGAGTTGAGATTGTTGGCTTTCGGCGGAAAAGAAAAAACTTATCAAGCATGGAATGGAATTGACAAAGCAACCTGGGAAACAAATCCAAGATTCAATTATTCCGGAGCAATCTACGATGCCAACTGGGAAAGCATCACAGGATATTATGATAACGAGACAGATAATTACAGACAAAATCATTATCAGTTTTTGTGGAATCAGCGTTTCTCAGATGAGTGGAAACTCGAGACAACTGCGCATTATACAAAAGGAAAAGGTTATTATGAAAATTACAAACAGGGCGATCCTTTTGCGAGGTACAATTTGCCAAACCAAGTCGTAAACGGCGCAGAAGAAGAGTATTCGGATTTCATCAGAAAGAAATGGCTGGATAATGATTTCTATGGTGTGATCTCAACTTTGTATGGAAAGATTGGTGATCTTGATATTAATGTTGGTGCGGTTGCCAACCAGTACTACGGAAGGCATTTCGGAAATGTAACAGGCGTTTTTTTGCCAGAAATTAAAGAATCAGAATATTACAGAAACCGTTCTGTGAAAAACGAAGTTTCCGGTTTTGCAAAGGCTATTTATAAACTAGGTCAATTTGAAATTTTCGGAGACCTACAGTTGAGGAATATTGATTATGATACCAAAATTTTATTGGCTGGCGATTCTGAAGGTGCAGATCTTGAGAGAAAATGGACGTTTTTCAATCCGAAAGCAGGCGTTAATTATAATATAGAAAACGGAAAAGTATTTTTATCTTATGCCAACGCCCATCGCGAACCTAACAGGGACGATCTTTTCGCTAATCCTGATACGAAAGCAGAAACGCTTCACGACTTCGAAGCAGGATTGGAGCAGCAGGTTGGAAAGGTGGCTTTCACTGCAAACGCATATTATATGTATTACGAAGATCAATTAGTTTTGAATGGCCAGATCAATAATGTTGGTGAATTCATTAGAACAAATAGCGGGAAAAGTTACAGAGCCGGCATTGAATTAGGGGTTTTAGCCAAGTTTTCTAATAAATTACAATTGTCTGCAAACACCACTTTGAGTTCCAATAAGAATAAAGAATTCATTTCTGAAACCGATGAAGGTTTGGTAAATTACGGGAAAACAGACATTTCCTTTTCTCCAAATGTAATTGCAAACGGAAATGTCACTTATTCTCCTTTTAAGAATTTTAATCTTGGTGTTGCAGCACAGTATGTAGGAAAACAATTCCTAGACAATTCCGGAGACAAAGTGAACCAGTTGGAAGATTATTTGGTTCCGGATTTTAATGTTTCCTATAAATTGCCTTTCAAAAAAAATGAAGTGGTTTTGAGATTTTTATTAAATAATTTCACAGATGTGAAGTATGTCAACAACGGTTTCAGTGGACCATATTACTTCTCGCAAGCCGGAATTAACTTCATGTTTGGCGTTTCTATTAAGGTTAATTAAATTTTTTATATTTGATTATCAATTAGTTAATATAGTTTAGGGCTAAAATATCATTTTTTTATTTGTTAATTTAAAATTAATGTTAGTTTTACATTACGTTCATAGTGCTATTGTGAGAAGGCAAGAACGAATTTATATAGACCTTAAAAATTAACATTTATGAGAAAATTTTATTCTTTAGCACTTGCTTTAGTTGCAAGTGTAGCTGTGTCTGCACAGCTTACTACCCAAATCGTGAGTGCGGGTGTTTTTAAATTAACTTATGGTGCATCCAATGATTATACGTTTTATGATCCCGGGTTCCAAGTTCCAACTTTTTATGTTCATACATGGATTCTTTCAGCGGACAACTCTGCGAATATGTCTTATGATGATGCCTGGAGCAATTCTAACGTAACAATGAATTGGGATTCTACAGCAAATGCTTATGTGGGAACTATTGATCTAAATTCTAAGATGTTTACCAATAGCAATAACAAGGTTGCTGCAGGAACTACCGTTCAAAAGATAGGAATTGTGTTCAAGGATCAGCAGAATGGTGCCACGAAACAATCTGGTGATTCTTCCGTTCAGGGACCAACAACGCTTCCAACTTTAGCTGTTTCTGAGGCTGGCGGAAAATCAAAATCTCAGGTTACTGCCGGTAAGTTATTTACTTCTGCAAAAGGAAATATAGATCTTACGGTTTATGATTTCGGAGGTAAAGTGATCAAAACACTTAAAGTGAACGCCAACGGAAATCCAATCGATTTGAATATTTCTGAAAAAGGATTATTTCTGGTACAGATTTCCGGCAATAATGTTTCCGAAGTTGTAAAATTTGCAAACTAGACCTTAATTATTCATATCAAATTCAAAAGCTTGCCGTAAAAAGCAAGCTTTTATATTTTCTATAACCTCAAAAATTATGTAGTTTTGTGCCAAATGAATCTTGAGCATTATCTATATCAATATCTTCTGAAGCATCGCAAAGCAGAAGTTCCGGATTTTGGAGTTTTCGAACTTACAAAAGAATCTGCAAAAATTGATGCAGAGAATTCTATCATCATCCCACCAAAGGAGATCGTAAATTTCCAGTATAAGAGTGTGGATTCTGACCTTCTTGCCAATTATCTTGCGGATGAAATTAAAACAGACCTTGTTACTGCTCAGAAAAATCTGAAAAGCGAAGTCGAAAAATGGTTTCAGACATTAAAATCAGAACACAATCTGAAGCTGGAAAATATTGGACAGTTTCAGTTTGATGATCAGAATAACATCATCAAAATTAGTGAAGACAGCGATGACGTTTACGGCCTGGAAGCTATCAATATCAAGGCATTGAAGAATCCGGTTTCAAGTAAGAATTCTGTGTCCGAAGACTATTCTTTTAACAAAAATGTGATTTGGACATTCGTCGGTTTAATTATTATAGGATCCGCCGCACTTTTCCTTTTCGGAGATCGGCAGTTGATATTTGGTAAATCCTCACAGATTCCGTCAAAGAAAATTGTCAAAAAAGACGAGCCTAAAAAAGTTTTAGTAATTCCCAAACAAGATTCCACAAGACAAGACAGTTTAAAACAAACAACGAATGCAAAAATCCAAAAAGTCAGCAGATAGCCTTACGGTAATGACGAACATCGTCTTGCCCAACGAAACCAATTCTTTGAGAAATCTTTTCGGTGGCGAACTATTGTCAAGAATGGATCGTGCTGCATCTATCTCAGCCACAAGACATTGCGAAAGAAGAGTTGTAACGGCTTCTGTAAATCACGTGTCATTTAATCATCCCATTCCCGAAGGTGGAATTGTGGTTTTGGAATCCAAAGTTTCCAGAGCATTTTCTACATCTATGGAAATCTATGTAGATGTGTGGTTGGATGACCCGATTAATCAGACAAAAATTCAGACCAACGAAGGTATTTATACTTTTGTGGCTGTAGATGAGTTCAACCGCCCAATTCCAATTCCGCAACTTGAGCCGGAAACAGAACTGGAAATTGAAAGATACGAAGCTGCACTGAGAAGAAAGGAATTATCGTTAATCCTGTCCGGGAGAATGAAGCCAACAGATTCTATAGAGCTCAAAAAATTATTCTTGGGAGAGCAGTAATAAAATATAAACGGGCTTTGATTAGCCCTTTTTTTACATCTAATTTTATCAAATACAATGAAAATCCTTCAGCTCGATAAAAATCATCCATTAATTTCAGATCAATTGACTGCAAATGGTTTTGTGGTAGAAGAAGATCATATTTCTAATTATGATGAGGTTTTAAAAAAAATTCATAATTATGGAGGTATAATCATCAGAAGTCGAATTCCGTTGGACGAAAATTTCCTCACGAAAGCTTCTCATCTCAAATTCATTGCAAGGGTAGGAGCAGGAATGGAAAATATCGATCTGGAAACTGCAAACAAATTTGGAATCAAATTAATCAATTCTCCAGAAGGAAATCGAGATTCTGTTGCGGAACATGTTGTAGGCATGTTATTAATTTTAATGAACAGATTATTCATCGCCTCCAACGAAGTGAAAAACGGAATCTGGAAACGGGAAGAAAACCGCGGTGATGAATTGCTTGGAAAAACTTTCGGAATCATCGGTTATGGAAATATGGGAAAAGCTACGGCTAAAAGACTTTCTGGTTTTGGAGTTGAGGTTATCTTTCACGACATTCTTCCAAATCTTTCCGATGAGTTCGCTACTCAGGTTTCTCTTGAAGAACTTCAAAAACGAGCAGATATTCTCAGCCTTCATATTCCTTTGACATCCGAAACTCATTATTTGATTGATGAAGATTTTATTTCTAAAATGGAAAATAATTTCTATTTCATTAATACAGCTCGAGGAAAAAATTTAGAAACTAAAGCTTTAGTACAAGCGCTTGAAAATGGAAAAGTTCTTGGCGCTTGCCTTGATGTTTTGGAATACGAAAAGTCATCTTTTGAAAATCTGGAAACAAAAAATCAGGATTTGCAATTTCTTTTAAATTCTGAAAAAGTGATTGTTACGCCGCATATTGCAGGCTGGACTCATCAAAGTAAAGTTAAATTGGCTCAGGTCATTGTAGATAAAATCATTGCAGATTTCTCTGAGTAGGTTCGACTATCTTAGAATTTCATTGGTTTATTTAACATTTCTTAAGACAATTCCGCTCGGTCAAAATTTCATTTTATGTTAACTTGCGTGTCTTAACGAAGTTTGGATTATAATGAATTTTAGAAAAATTATTACACCGGTTTTATTAGCAATATCTGTTTTATCTTGTAAAAAAGAAAAGGAAACTCCAACAGAAACTTACGATTCCAAACTTCCGAACTTCGGTAATATAGATCTCAACAAAGTTTTCACTCCGGAAGAATTAACCTTTGCCAACCAAGCTGCAATTGTATCGCAGATTAATAATTACTACCAGAAAGTCTGGGAACAGGGCGATCTTAGCGGCGGAATTTTAGTGGCAAAAGGCAATAAAATTATCTTCGAAAATTACAGAGGATTTGGGAGAGAAGGCAAGCAAATGCCAATAGACGCAGACACACCGCTTCACGTAGCATCAGTCAGTAAAACAATGACGGCAATGGCAGTTTTGAAATTGGTAGAAGCCGGAAAAATAAAACTCGAAGACAATCTTACCAAATTTTTCCCAAAATTCCCTTATCCCGAAATTACTGTTTTCAGTTTGTTATCTCAAAGAAGCGGACTTCCAAAATACGAACATTTCGATCAGGGAATAAAACCTGCTCCGGAAGAACTTAAAAAAGAATTCATTACCAATCGGGACGTTGTGGATATGCTGATAAAATACAAGCCGGATCTTGCAAGATTATCTAACACCGGATTTATGTATTGCAATACAAACTTTGCGCTTCTCGCTTTGATTGTGGAAAAAGTAACCGCTACACCTTTTCCCGAAGCCATGCAGGAAATTGTTTTCAAACCTTTGAAGATGACACATACTTACATTTTCCAAAAGAAAGATGTTCCGACTGCTTCACAATCGTTTTTCAGTGGTTACAGACTTTACCCGTTAGATAAACTGGATTTGATTTACGGTGACAAAAACGTGTACACAACGCCAAGAGATTTGCTTAATTTCTCTGTCGCATTATATTCCAAAGATTTCTTGAAGCCGGAACTCGAAGCTAAGATTTTCGAACCGTACAGCAATGAGAAAAAAGGAATCAACAATTACGGTTTCGGATTCCGAATGAAGAATTTTGATAATGGCGAAAAACTCACGTATCACAATGGCTGGTGGCACGGAACCAACTCGGTTTTTGCACATCTTCTAAAATCGAAAGTCACGATCATTGCGATTGGAAACAAATATTCAGGGAAAGTTTATTCCGCTTTATCGCTTTCAGGATTGTTTGAAGATTTCCCTTTCGAGATGGAGAAATTCAATAAGACCATGAATCCAATTGGCGCTGAAAAAGATACAGCAGCGGCAGGAAACGGAGAATTGTAGAATTATTTGGGCGCCTTTATCCGCCTGTAGTTTATCCTGAGCTTGTCGAAGGGTTCCCGCTTTTTTCTTTATCGCTCAGGCAGCGATAAAGAAAAGAGCTCCGTTCCTTTAGATTTGTAATAATAAAATATGATTGGGAAAATATTAAATTTAGAAAGAGAAAAGCAT